>NZ_KQ971074.1:24789-78591 GCF_001580195.1 Akkermansia sp. KLE1798 | reverse complement strand
AAGAGGGAGCCGAAGATGTGGGAGCCGGATTCCGATCTGGAAATAAATTTTAATGATTATTTGAAGTCGAAAGGGGTGGATCCGGAGACGGGAGGAGTGTGGAAAGAAGAAGAGCCCGATTCCGACAGCGAGAAAGCGGAATGATGAGAGGGTTTTTCAAAATATTACGTGTTTTTCATGAAAGAAAAAATATTTGAAATATGCCGGGAAATTGGTTTTGGCGGGCGGGGCAAGGTAATTGGAACTTGTCAGGAACTGTTTTTATGATTAAATCATGAAATCCTTGGATGAATGTATTGCAACATGTCCTGCATATTCTGACGGCGGCCGGCTTTTTTTCTCCAGCGTGGCCTCTCGCTGTTTATGGGCAGGAAGAGGAAGAACCGCATGCGGCAGCGGTCGTTGCGGAAAATTCTCCTGCATTCGGGAAGGATGATATTGTCGTGCGGCCCGTCAATATTACCGGGAAGGTATTTTCGTTGGATGGGAGCGGCTCCGTGGACAACTTCATTTTTCTTCCTACGATGAATGACAGCAGGGAGTTTTTCAAGGTGGCGCGCCCTTTTGTTCCGGTAGTGGGACATAGCGTCAAAGCGTTGCCTCCCGAACATGTAAGATGGTTTTCCAAGGCCTGGAACGAGCCGGTTCTTTGTCGGGATATGGAGGAAGAGGGTGTGTTTGAAGTTGATTTGGGGCGCATGGACCTGGAGAGCGGGACGGGATTTTGGGTGGTCAGAACGCCTGACCCTTCTGCTTCCGGCGATCGAGAGGAGGTCATGGAGGCGGAGACCATTCCTCCGCCGGAGGAGGGAAGGGTCGGAGGGAGAGAAGGTGTGCCTGAACCGGAAGATGTGGAGGACGGTGAGTTGCCTGAAAGAGAATAGTAAAATGAATGTCCAGGCAAAGGGCCGGGATCATGTTTACGGAGCGGGGATGGATGCCGTTGAACCATGAAAAATAGCGGTTGCTCCTGTTGCGGGCCTGTGAGAGTATCCTGCCGCTATGAGTGATGCCGCTTCCCCCCGCATCAGAAAGACGATGGTGTTTGTGCTGCTGGCCCTGTTCCTGGGGCAGTTCGGGAGCGGCGTGTATGATCTGGTGTTCAGCAATTTTCTGCGGGACGCCCAGCATCTGGACGTGGAGATGCGCGGGTTTATCGAACTGCCGCGGGAGCTGCCCGGCATCCTTTCCCTGTTTGTGGTCGGCATGCTTTTTATGTTCAATGAGGTGCGCATGGCCGGCGTGGCCTGCCTGCTGATGTTCGGCGGCATGTATGCGCTGGCCCTGTGCGGTCCCGGAACCGGGCTGTGGGTTTTGTCCGCGTGGATTCTGACGGTGAGCCTGGGGCAGCACGTTCTGATGGGGATGATCGATACCATCGTGATTCATACGGCGCGGCCCGAGAACCGCAGCCTGAGGCTGGGGCAGATGAAGGCGCTCGGCACGGCGGCTTCCCTGCTGGGGGCTTTGTGCGTCTGGATCAAGTGGAAGTTCAACCAGTCCTTTGCCGTGGATTTTTTCATCATGGGCGGCGTGTGCCTGCTGGCGGCCGTGCTCCTGAGCCGGGTGAAGACGCCCGTGTTTCCCAAGCGCCGCGGGTGGCGGGAATGTTTTGTTTTTAAGCGCAGATACACGGTTTATTACGGACTGGAGATTTTGCACGGCATCCGCAAGCAGCTGTATCTTACATTCGGGTTCTGGCTGATGGTGAGTACGCTGGGTCAGTCTCCGGAGCATATCGGAAAGACCCTGCTGATTGCCGGGGTGGTCGGTTTGGGAACGCAACCTTTGATCGGGTGGAGCATCAAAAGGTTCGGGGAGAGGAATGTCACGATTTTCGACAGCATTGCACTGTCCCTGCTGTGCCTGGCTTACGCGTTTGCCCCCGGGCTGCTGCCTTCGCACTGGGCCGTGGCGGTGGTGACTGCCTGTTTCGTTCTGGATAACCTGCTGTTTGCGCTCGGCATGGCCCGCAGCACGTATGTGGCCCGCATTTGCGAGAGGCCCGAGGATATTACGCCCAGTATTTACACAGGACTGGCCATTAACCATGTGGCCTCCATTTCCTACGGCGTTCTGGGCGGCCTGATCTGGATGAGCACGGGCGGTCCGCAGGCCGTATTCCTGATAGGCGGCCTGGCTACGGCCGGAGCCGGCCTGGTGGCGCGGCACATGGATGCGCCACCGCGGAAGGGCGAAGCATAGCGGGCGGCAGGAAGAAGGCAGACTGCTCAAGAGCCTTTTTTGACGTGAACGGCCTTGTTTTCCTCCCCTTTCATGGCCGCCATGATTTTGCGGAAAATGTCCGTGTTTTCATAGATGCCGGTGAAGGCGCCGCTTCCGGAGCCGAAAGCGTAAACGGGAACGGCCACTCCGTCATGGTTGCCGGAAGAGAACAGCGCCGTGATTTCCCCTTTTTCCAGATTGCCCCCGGAAAGGGAGAAAGCGCCGGTGTTGTGGTCCGCCGTGATGACCACCAGCGTGCCGGGATGGCGCGCCGCCCATTCCAGCACCGCTCCCGCCGTCCGGTCAAAGTCGAAGATTTCCTCCATCATTTCCGCCAGTTTGCCATGGTGGGCCGCCTTGTCGATGTTGGAGCCTTCCACCATCAGGAAGAATCCCCTGGGGTTGCGGGAGAGGGTTTCCAGGGCTTTCAGCGTGGCCTGGCGGAGTACGTCGCCCCTTTTGCCGGGAGGGGGCAGGTTCCCTGGAGCTACGACGGCGAGCGTTTTTCCCGGCGGCAGGGCGGCGGCTTCCTCCCAGGAACGGGCGGTTTTATAGCCCAGGGCTCCCATTTCCTTGAAGATGTCCCTTCCGTCCGGCCTCTGGGTGAAGTATTTGCTTCCGCCGCCGAAGATGAAGTCGGCACGGGAGCGCGGATAGTCGCCGATGATGCCGTAGGAGTCGGATCTTTTTTCATTGTTGGCGCAGAAGGCTGCCGGAGTGGCGTCATTCAGTTCGCAGGTGACGACCACGCCCGTTGATTTTTCCATGTCTTTCGCCTTGTCGATCAGGGAGTCCAGCTTGTTGCCCTCCGGACATGTGGCCACCCTTTTGTAAAGTGTCTTGGTCCCCGTCGCCATGGCGGTTCCCGCCGCGGCCGAGTCCGTGACCAGCTTGTCCCGGCACCAGGTTTTCGCAATGCCCGTCACCGGGCAGTTTTCAATGAACAGCCGTCCCCGGTTGGCGGCCCACGCTGCGGAAAGGTGGTGGATGCCCATGCCGTCCCCGATCATCAGGATGACGTTGTTGACGGGCAGGTGCTGTTCCGGTTCCCGGATGTCCGCCACAGGGTAGGGCTTTTCCGATACGAAGCTCTGCGCATCCGCCGCCGGAAGCTGGGACGGAACAAGCAGCAGGGCACAGGCCAAGGCACGCAACAGGAGAGTCATGCCTCCACTTTCCCGCCATGGAGCGGACAAGTAAAGGGGAAAAAGACGCCGGTTCCGTCAAGAGCCGACACGGGCGGCGGAATGCCTATTTGGTTTCCGCCTGTTTTTGGAGAATGTCGCGGATTTGTTCCAGCAGGACGACGTCATCCGGCTTGGGGGCGGGCGCGGCGGGCGTTTCCGCCTGCTTGCGGTGCATGGCGCCGATCAGTTTGATGGCGAGGAAGATGGAGAAGGCGATGATCAGGAAGTCAATGGTAGCCTGGAGCAGTTCTCCGTACCGGAGTTCCACGTCTCCCAGCTTCAGGGTCAGGAACGCAAGGTTCACGCCGGATGTGAGGTAGCCGATGATGGGCGTGATGATGCTGGAAACGAATACGGAGACGATTTTGTTGAACGCGCCGCCGATGACGACGGCCACGGCCAGGTCAATAACATTGCCTTTCAGTGCGAAAGCCTTGAATTCCTCCAGGAATCCCTTGGGATTAAGAAAATGTGCCATAGTGGACTGCTACTGTTGATGGATTTATTTTGATGCAGTAAATTATAAAAGAAAAGAAAAATCAAATCCTGCCCTGAACAGAGATATGACTTCCGTTCCGGATAAAATGTGCAAATCATGACGTGGGTCCTAAAAAAATCATTTACAGACGGGGCCAGAAGCGCAAACTACAGAGGCATTATTCAACCTCACCTCCATGAATACAGAAGAGAAATTCAACCAGTACGTACTTCACACTTATGGCCGCTATCCCATGGCGGCCGTTCGCGGAGAAGGCGCCCGTCTGTGGGACAGCACGGGCAAGTGCTATCTGGATTTCTGCGCCGGCATCGCCACCTGCGTGCTGGGGCATTGTCATCCCGCCGTCACACAGGCCCTGCAGAAGCAGGCCGCCACGCTGGTGCACTGTTCCAACCTGTACCAGATTCCCCAGCAGGCGGATCTGGCGGAGTTCATTGTGACCAAGTGCGTGGAGCGTCCGGGAAAGGTGTTTTTCTCCAACAGCGGGGCGGAGTCCAATGACGGGCTGATCAAGGTGGCGCGCCGCTACGGCCACCGGCGCCCCCAGCCGGACGGCAAACCGCGCTTTGAGGTGCTTACGTTCAACAAGTCTTTCCACGGCAGAACCTTGGGCAGCATGTCCGCCACGGGGCAGGACAAGATCAAGATCGGCTTTGATCCCATGCTGCCGGGGTTCCGGCACCTGCCCTTCAATGATTTGGAGACGGCGCGCGAGGCCATCAGCCCGGAAACAGTCGCGTTCCTGTTGGAACCCGTTCAGGGCGAGGGCGGTGTCAATTCCGTGACGCCGGAGTTCCTGCGTGGGCTGGCTGAGCTGTGCCGGGAGCATGACCTTCTTTTACTGATTGACGAAGTCCAGTGCGGCTTTGGCCGCTGCGGCAATATCATGGGATGGCGTGCCGTGGCTCCGGATGTGGAGCCGGACGGCGTTTCCTGGGCAAAAGCCCTGGGCGGCGGCTTCCCGATCGGCGGCTTCTGGATTTCCGACCGCGCCATTGACGAGAGCGGCACGGAGCTTTCCTCCATCATGGACTCCGGCTCCCACGGTTCCACTTACGGCGGCAATCCTCTTGCCGCCACGGTCAGCTTGGCCGTTCTCCGGGAAGTCGTTTCCGAAGGGCTGCCGGAACGCGCCCACCGGCTGGGTGCGGAAATCCGTGCGGAGATAGAGTCCTGGAACCTGCCCGTGGTGCAGGGGGTGCGCGGATTGGGGCTGCTGCTGGGCATCGGCCTGAATCCGGAAATGGTGGACGCTCCGGAAGGCAAGACAATTGCCTCCGTCGTTGTGGAGTCCCTGCGGCAGGAAGGCTTGCTTTCCGTTCCCGCCGGACCGGAAACGGTGCGCCTTCTGCCCCCCCTGAACGTCAGTGAAGAGGAGGTTCAGCAGGCGCTCGCCATCCTCAGGCGCGTGCTCAAGACGTACGTGAAGTAAAGAGAGTTCCAACCCGTTTTTTCGCAGTCATGCAGGATGAAGCCATTCAACCGCCCGGCAGTACGGTCAAGCAGTTTTCCGTGATGCTCCAGAACCGGGTGGGGGCCTTGTCCGCCCTTTTGGGCCTGCTGGACATGCACGGCATTTTCTGCCTGGGGTTCAGCATGCATGACTGCCATGAAGCGACAATCGCCCGGCTGGTGGTGAGCGATCCGGAACGGACTTCCGAGATTTTTCTGGAGAAGGGCATCTGCTACACGGATTCCGATGTCCTGGTGGCGGCTCTGCGCCACGGTCCCGCGGACCTCAAGAGGTGTTTGGATGTTCTGTATTCGGCGGAAATGAACGTCAATTTCGTGTATCCCCTGCTGCCGCGCGTTGCCGGGGTGTCCCTGATAGCCTTGCATGTGGATGACATGAATTTCGGACGCACGGTTTTGAATTCCTCCGGCATCAAAGTGCTTTTCCAGCAGGATCTCAGCCGTTAGAAACGCATGGCCGGGGGCGGTTTTTTCGTCATGACGGAAGAGCGTTTCAGTCAAGCGGATCAAGGGGTTGACGGTTTTTTTCAGCTTGACGGAGAGGGAAAACATGGTATGTTACGGGCCGCATGGCAAAAGTACCCGTAATCAATCTTCGCAAGGGACACGCGGTTAATCATAACAATGACGTTTGCGTTGTAGTCAGCATGGAGCACAAGTGCCCCCCCCGCATGGCTTCCTATGTGCAAATGAGCATCCGCAGCATTTCCACCAAAAAAGTGTACAACCTTCGCCTGACTTCCAATGAATCACTGGAAGGCGTGAACCTTGCCCGTGAGGAGTATGAGTTCAGCTATATTGACGGCATGGGCTACCATTTCATGAATCCCGATACGTATGAGGATATCACCGTGTCTCCGGACATCGTGGAGCCCGTGAAGGATTACCTGATGGAAGGCAATATTTACATTCTGCTTTTCACTGATGAAACGGTCGTTTCCGTGGAACTGCCCGCCTCCATCACGATGGAAGTGGCGGAAGCCCCGGAAGGGATCAAGGGTGACAGCGCCAACAACGTTTACAAGTCCGCCACCATGACCACCGGCCTGGTTGTGCAGGTTCCCCTGTTCATCAAGCCCGGCGAAAAGATTTCCGTAAAGACGGAAGACGGTTCCTACCTGGGCCGCGTGAACTAAGCGTTCTTTTTTCAAACAGCCCTTTCCGGCCGATTTCCGCCGGGAAGGGCTTTTTATGTCTGAGGCAAAACGCCGGAAAGACCAGAAGCCGGGCGGCCCGATTCCTTTACATCCGTCCCTGCTTGCGTTACACCATTTTCATCACAGGTTGCCGGCCATGAAAAAGTTGATCGTTTTATTATGGGTTTGCATGTGGTATGCGCTGATTCCGGCGTATGGCGCGTCTCCGGTCCGGATTGCGTGCCTGGGGGACAGCATTACCGCCGGAATGCTGGTCAGGAAGGAGGATTGCTGGGTGTCGCGTGTGGCCAAAGCCTTGGGCAAGAAGGCGGAAGTCGGAAATTTTGGCGTGTCCGCCCGCTGCCTGCTGTTCAAGGGCGACCGGCCCATCACGCGGGAAAAGGCTTACCGTGACGCTCTGGCATTCAAACCCGGCATGTTGCTGATCGGCCTGGGAACCAATGACAGCAAGGAAGTGAATTGGAGGCACAAGACCGATTTTGCGGATAATTACAAGGAAGTGATCGGGGAGTTCAGGAAGGAAAATCCCAGGTTGAAGGTGTATTGCCTGCTACCCATCCCGTCCCAGGAGGACCGGGAAGGCGGCATCAGCAGTGAGCGCATTTCCAGGGAAGTCATTCCGCTTATCCGGCAAGTGGCCAAAAGCACCAATTCCAGGGTGATCGACCTCAACAAGGTCATGAAGGACAAGGAGAGCCTGCTGGTGGACGGCGTACACCCCAATGCGGAAGGGCACGCCCTCATGGCGGAACACATTCTCCTGGTTCTCAAGGGGAAGGCTGTGGAATAGCTGCCTGCCGGGTATTTCAATAGATTTTCACACCCCGCTGGCAGTGTGGTAATGCTCCTGAAGGGAGCAATTCCGGGACCGTGTTCTTCCCGGTCATCATTCTGTCCGGATCTCCGGCTTCTTTTCCGGCTGGTACGGAATGGTTCCCTTGTGGGGCGAATCCTTTTTCTGGTAAATGCGGACGTAGTCTATTTCATATTTCTGGGGCAGAGGGAGCTTGTTCAGGTCGCCTCCGGTGGCTCCCAGAGCCAGGTTCAGGATGATGAAGTGGGGCTGCCGGAAGGGATTGGCGACTTCCTTGTAAACGGCGTTGATCGTGTTGTCCAGGGAGGTCCTGTTCAGCAGGATGTCGTCCGCGTACAGGCGCACTTCCTTTTCATCCCAGTCCATGCGGAAGACATGGAAGCGGGAATCCCACTGCGGGTCTTTTTCCCGCAGCCATTTCAGGGGCGTGTAGGTAGAGCTCCATTTGCCCACGTGTTTTTGGGCGGACCCCCAGCAGAGGTTGGCCAGATACGTGGACTGGTAGTATTCCATGATGTCTATTTCCCCGCACCTGGGCCAGCCTTCCCTGACCCCCAGGGTCCAGAACGCGGGCCACATGCCCTCCCGGGGGCTGAATCTGGCGCGGATTTCAAAACGTCCGTACTGCCAGGAGAATTTGCCCTGCGTCGTCAATGAGGCGGATGTATATTCCGCTTCCTTCCTGGTGGTGCGCCAGTCTTTTCCTTCCGGGTTGTAGCGGGGATTGGGACGCTTTTCCTTCCTGCCTTCAATGATCAGCATGCCGTCCTTGCAGTAGGCGTTTTCCGGCTGGTACCACTGGGCTTCCTTGTTGCGGACGAATCCGTTTTCATAGTTCCATTTGGCGGGGTCGGGACGGCCGTCCTTGTCAAATTCGTCATTCCAGACAAGTTCATAATCGGAATAGTCCGCCTTTTCCACGACTCTGTCAGCTTTTTTGACTCCGTCCCCGTGGAGCGAGTAGAGCTGGGCATGGGCGGGAACGGCCAGAAGTGCGGCGCAGGCCAGGGGCCGGAAAAGGGAGGCGGTTTTCATATGATATAAATGACGGTTGTTTTATCTTTTACGGTCATAGGTAAGGCGGTTTGTCATTTTTTGCCATAAAAGTTTGTTGATGCGGAAGAGTGTTGAGAATTTCATGGCATGTGTTAGGATTGGCTAACAATAAGGGGTTTCAGTTTGTCTGAATAAGGGAACAATCACTTTTAACGACCATGGAAGAGAAGAATTATCTGGTTTCCGGCATGCATTGCGCCGGCTGTGCCGCCAAAGTAGAACGGGCCGTGGGAGAGTTGCAGGGGGTGGAGAGCGTGGAATTGAATTTGCTGACAGGCCGCATGACCGTCGTTTTCCGGGAGCATGGTTCTCCCGCCAGGGGCCGCATGGCGGAGGTGGTGGAAAAAGCCGGATTCCAGTTGGCGGACTGGGTGGACGGAACACCCTCCGGCAGGGATGAAGAGGAAAAGGCGGAAGATGCCGGAGGCGCCCGACTTGTGTGGTCCGTTTTGCTGCTGCTGCCTTTGATGTATTTGTCCATGGGGCCCATGTGGAGCTGGCCGGCACCTTCCGGAGAGTGGGGGATCTGGGCGAATTTGTGGGGGCAGTGCATCCTGGCGGCCCTGATTCTGTGGCTGAACAGGCGTTATCTGGTCAACGGCGTGCGCCAGTTGGCCACCCTGTCTCCCAATATGGATTCCCTGATCGCCATCGGTTCCGGTTCCGCCTTTCTGTATGGCCTGTTTCTGCTGTGCGGCGGAATGCTGCGGGGCGGGAGAGTGGATACCATGGAGCTGTATTTTGAATCCGCCGCCATGATCGTCACCCTGATTTCCCTGGGAAAGTATCTGGAGCGCCGTTCCTACCGGAAGACGAACGCCGCCGTGAAAGGGCTGGTGAATTTGATTCCCCAGGAAGCCCTGGTCTGGCATGACGGGGAGGAACGGGCCGTGCCCCTGAATGAACTCCAGGTGGACGACCTGATTGTGGTGAAGACCGGACAGAGGGTTCCGGTAGACGGCGTGATCACGGAGGGACAGGCCGCTCTGGACGAGTCCGACCTAACGGGCGAAAGCATGCCCGTGGACAAGAGCGCCGGGGACAGGGTAATCAGCGGCACGTTCAACCGCGCCGGGTATCTCAAGGTCCGCGCCGAACGGGTGGGCGGGGATTCCACGCTGGCCCGGATGATCCGCCTGGTGGAGCAGGCCGGCCAGTCCAAGGCTCCCATTGCGCGGCTGGCGGACCGGGTGTGTTATTTTTTCGTACCCGCGGTGATTGCGATTGCCCTTGCGGCGTTTGGCATCTGGCTGGCTGCCGGGGAGGGCTTTTCCTTTGCCCTTGCCAGGGCGATTGCCGTGCTGGTGATTTCCTGCCCCTGCGTTCTCGGCCTGGCCACACCCATTGCGATCATGGTAGGCACGGGCAGGGGCGCGCGCCTGGGTATCCTGTGCAAGTCCGCCGGCGCGCTGGAGGCTCTGAGCCGCGTGGATACCGTGGTGTTTGACAAGACGGGGACCCTGACTGTCGGAGAACCGCGTGTGGTGGCCGTCCTGCCGGAGCACGGCATGAATGCGGATGAATTGATGGAAGTGGCGGCCGCCCTGGAGCAGGGATCGGAGCATCCGGTAGGAAAGGCCGTTTACGAGCACGCCAGAATGCTGGAACTGCCGGTACGGCCCGTGGCGGACCTGTCCATCGTGCCCGGCCGCGGGATTGCGGGAACGGTGGACGGAGTACCGTACGTCATCGGTAACTTGGCGTTCATGCAGGAGAAAGGGATTTCATGGGAGCAGGAACAGGGGAGGTTCAGGGAGTTTATGAGGCAGGGCGCTTCTCCCCTTTACGTGGGGCGCGAAGGACGCCCCGCCGGGGCGATCATGGTGGCGGATTCCCTGAAGCCGGACAGCCTTTCCGCCGTGGATAATTTGAAGAGGATGCACATGCGCGTGGTGATGCTGACGGGGGACAATGCCGCTACGGCGCGGCATATGGCGGAAGAACTGCATATTGACGAAGTGGTTTCCGACGTGCTGCCGGATGAAAAGGCCTCCCATATCATGAAGATGGAGAAGGCGGGGGCCAGGGTGGCGATGGTCGGAGACGGTGTGAACGACGCGCCCGCCCTGGCATGCGCCCAGGTGGGCATTTCCCTGAAGTCCGGGACGGACCTGGCGATGGAGTCTTCCGACATCGTGCTGATGAAGAACCATCCGCGCGGGGTGGCGGAGGCCCTGCAACTGGGGCGTGCCACGCTTCACATTATCAGGCAGAATTTGTTCTGGGCATTTTTTTACAATACGATCGGCATTCCCCTGGCTGCCGGAGCCCTGTACCCGGCTTTCGGCATTACATTGAATCCGATGATAGCCGCGGCGGCCATGAGCCTGAGTTCCCTGTGCGTGGTGTTCAATTCCCTGAGGCTGCGCACATTTAAGCCCCATCTGGAGAAGTAAGTCCGCGAGGCGTCGCAGGGCAGGGATTTCCCCTTGATGGAGAAGGGGCTGAAAGAGAATGTCAGGAGGTTTGCAGAAGAGCCTGGGCCAGCGTGCGGGCGTGATCGCCCCCGCCGCCCAGCATGCGGGCCAGTTCGTCTATTCTTTCTTCCTGGTCCACTTCCCGCAGGCAGGAGATGGTGCGGTTGCCCGCAGAGGCTTTCTGGACCAGATAGTGGTGGGAGGCCAGGGCAGCCACCTGCGGAAAGTGCGTGATGGAGATGACTTGGTGCCTGGCGCCCAGCTGCTGCATTTTAAAGCCCACGGACCGGGCCACTTCCCCGCCTACGTTGGCGTCTATTTCATCGAACACCAGCAGCGGCGTGGAGTCCTTGTGGGCCAGGGCGCTCTTGATCGCCAGCATGATGCGGGCCAGCTCCCCGCCGGATGCAATGAGCCGCAGGGGTTTGGAGGGTTCTCCCGGGTTGGGGCCGAAGAGGAATTCCACCGTTTCCATCCCCTGTGAGCCGGGTTCCTGGAGCGGAGTCAGAGATATTTCAAATACGGCCTGACGGAAGCCCAGTTCCCGTGAGTGTTTGACGATGGATTCCGCCAGACGCGGCGCAGCGGCCTGGCGTGCTTTCGTCAGGGCCTGTCCGGCGGCGTCCAGCTGCTTGCGCAGCTGGGCAATGGCGGCCCGCAGTTCATCCAGGCGTTCCGTCCGGTGTTCAATGCGGTCCAGCCTGCGTACGGCTTCTTCCCGCCGGGCGGCGATGTCTTCAAAGGAATGCCCATATTTCATTTTCAGGGATTCCAGCAGGTTGATGCGTTCTTCAAGCCGGAACAGTTCCTGGGGATCGCAGTCAAGTTCCGCGGAGTAGTCCGCCAGGCGGCTTTCAATTTCCTTGAGTTCCAGCGTCACTCCCTCCAGCGGAGCCAGCCATGCGGCTGTGGAGGAGTCCATGCGTTCCAGCTCGTGGGAGGCACGGGAGAGTTCCCGCAATTGGGAGCCGAGTCCGGGACCGTCCGTTTCCTCCAGCATGGAGAGCATTCTGGATACCAGCTCCTGGAGCCTTGTTCCGTTGCGGGCGCGCTGCCAGCGTTCCTCCAGGGTGAGCACTTCCTCCGGGGTGAATCCGGCGGCGTCTATCTCGTCCACCTGGTGGCGCAGCAGTTCTATTTCCCGGTCGGCGGCGGCTTCCGCGTGCTCCAGGTCGTCATACGCCCTGCGCGCGTCCTGCCATTGTCTCCAGGCGTCCGCGTAGGCCTGCGTCAGCCGGGCGTGTTCACCGAAGGCGTCCAGCAGGGAGAGCTGCCTGTCATGGGAGGTCAGGGAACGGTGGTCATTGGGGCCGTGCATATCCACCAGGCAGGCGCCCGCCTCCCGCAGAAGGTTCAGCGTGCAGGGGCTGTCGTTCAGGAACTGGCGGTTGGCGGTGGGGGAGATGATGCGCTTGATGATGAGGTTGCCGTCTTCACAGGGAGGCACTCCGTGTTCGTTCAGAATGGCGTGGACGGGGGATGAGTCCGGCAGATGGAACACGGCTTCCACGCTGCATTGCTGTTCTCCGGAACGGATGAGCGTTTTGTCCGCACGTTCGCCCAGCGCCAGACGAATGGCGCCGATGATGACGGATTTGCCCGCTCCCGTTTCCCCCGTGATGCAGATGAAGCCGGAGCTGGGTTCCCACAGCAGCTGGTCCACGAGAGCCAGGTTCCTGATTTTCAGCAAAGTAAGCATTCGGGCTTTGGATTTTGAATGCATTATGGCATAATCAGCTCTAAACGCAACCATGACATCCGTGATGAACATTCTCTTTTTGGGCACGGGCACGTCTACCGGAGTTCCCCAGATAGGTTGCTCCTGTGCGGTGTGCACCTCCCCGGACCCCAGAAACAAGCGGTTGCGTTCTTCCATTTACGTGGAGGCGTCCGGCACCCGCATCCTGCTGGATTCCTCTCCCGATCTGCGTCAGCAGGCCCTGAGGGAAAATATCACTGATCTGGATGCCGTGCTGTACACGCATGCCCATGTGGATCACATAGGCGGGTTTGACGATTTGCGAGCTTTCTGCTGGCGCAGAACAGGAGGATTGCCCATGTACGCCTCCCCGGAAACCATGAAGACTTTGAGGACCATGTACGGCTGGGCGTTTGAGTCCGGAAAGGCCAGAACCGGCTACGTGCGGCCGGAACCCCACGAGGCGACGGAACCCTTCCGCGTGGGCTCCGTTCTGGCCACCCCCCTCCCCGTGGACCATGCGGCCGTGGACACTTGTGCGTACATGCTGGAGTCCGGAGGCAGGCGGCTGGTGTACATGCCTGATGTCAAGAGTATTCCGGAGGCTTCCCTGGAACGCATGAAGGGCGCGGATCTTCTGATTATCGACGGCTTGCGCTATGACCTTCATTCCACCCACATGTGCCTGGACGAGTCCCTGGCCGCCATCAGGGCCATCGAACCCGGACAGGCTTTTCTGACACACCTTTCCCATAACATGGATTACCGTATTTTGTCCGGCAGGTTGCCGGAGAACGTGGGGGCGGCTTATGATGGCCTGCGGCTGTCCCTGCCATGATTTCTTCCTTCCCTGCCGACATGACCTCTTTTCCCGACAAGAACAGGAATGACGCATCGCCGGATATCGGCACCAGGGACGTGTTCGGCTTTTCCGTGGCCGTGAGCTCCGTTGAAGAGATGTGCTCCGTTCTGGTGGAACGTGCCTTGGCCGGGGAAGCCCCTTTTCTGGTAGCCGCCGCGGATGTGCACGTGATGACCCGCGGCGTACATGAACCGGAGTATGGCGCGGTTTTGGAGAGGATGGATGTGATTTGTCCGGATGGCATGCCGGTGGTATGGAAGCTCAACAGAGTGCGGGGGGGGGAGACCGCCAAACGCGTAAGCGGACCGGATTTGATGGAAGCCGTGGTGAAGGCGAATGCCGAATATCCCGGCCTGAGACATTTTCTGCTGGGGGGCGACGAAAGGACACTGGAAATCCTGGCGGCCAGGCTGGCGGAAAAGTATCCCGGTTTTTGTTTGGCCGGAGTTTATTCTCCGCCGTTCCGTTCCTGGAGTGAGAAGGATTTGCAGGATATGAGGGAGGCGATTGCCAGCAGCGGAGCCAATGTGGTCTGGGTGGGGCTGGGGTGCCCCAAGCAGGAACGGTGGATGGCGGAACAGAAGGACCTGCTTCCTCCCGCCGTTTATGCAGGCGTGGGAGCGGCTTTTGCCTTTCATGCGGGCACGGTGAAACGTGCGCCGGTGTGGATGCAGAAGAACAGTCTGGAATGGCTGTACCGCATTTGCAGGGAGCCGCGCCGGCTGCTCAAAAGGTACGTGAAGCACAACAGCCTGTTCCTGTGGTACGTGCTGACGGGAAGATAGGGGAGGAACTTGACCCTTCCCGCTCCATGTCTTACGGTTCCGGCCATGAATATTGAGGAAAAGGCCCTGTCCATGTTCCGTGCGGAACCGTACCGTTACAATTGCGCCCAGACCGTGTGCGCCGCCCTGGAGCGCATGGATTTGGTGGAGTCCCTGTCTGCATGCAGCGGAGGAAGGGCCCCGGACGGCTTGTGCGGAGCCTTGTACGGCGCGCTTCAATGCAGTCCGGAGGAATGCCGCGTGAACATCATGGCGCGTTTTGTGGACAGACTGGGTTATTCCCGGTGCAGGGAGTTGAAAAAGGAGGGGCAAGTCTCTTGCCGTGAATGTGTTTCTACAGCCGTTTCCCTGGCCGCCGGGGCAAAGGCGTGAACGCACAATGACGCACGTCCTTTGACGATTTCTCATGAAAGCGTAGTCTATTAGAATGAATCTAAATAGATCAACATCATGAAAAAACTCATTTATACAGCAATAGCAGTACTGGCGGCGGTTCCCGTTGTCGCTTTCGCCCAGGGGGCCTGTGGAGGCTCTTCCTCCAATGGAGACAAGGGGGACAAGGATATGGCTGAAGCCAAGGAACATATGAAGAAAGGCGCCGAAGCCGCCAAGGATGCCGCCGCCAAAAAGATGGAACAAGGCAAGGAAGCAGTAAAAGACACTTACGAGAAAAGCAAGGATGCCGTGAAGGATACCTACCAGGACAGCAAGGATGCCATGCAGCATGCGGCTGACCGGATGGGCGACAAGGCCGAAGCCGCCAAGGATGCGGCCAGCGACGCCTGAGGACGGTAGAATTGTTTTACATGTTCCTTTCCGCGCATTTCAGGCACGGAAGCCGTCTTTCAACCGTTTTCCGGCATGACGGCTGACCGGGATGATCCGATAGCGGAACATGTCCGCATCACGGCAGAGATTTGCCTGCCGTGATGCGGCTTTTGTGTTTGGAAGGGGAAAATTCCCATCCGGTCAGCGCATTCTGCGGTTCCATATTCTTTTAGCCGAGCGCTTTACTTTTCTGGCGATCCGGCGCAGCAAGGAAGGCTGTCCTTTTTTATAGCACTGGGCAATGAGGGTTTCCAAAGGAACGGTGCCGATGTTGTCATGGAACAGCTTTTCCGCAGGATGATGCGGAAAGGATTGGTGATAGGCGTGATTGTACCGTACGGCCAATTCATAGGGAACGGGTTTGGAAAAGACGGCGTCCTGAATCTCCCGCCAGATGCTTTCCCCTTTGGCGGAATGAATGAAGATAACGGATGTCCCCTTGTCGTCGTCCAGTTCCGGCATATGCAGGTCCACTCCCCAAAAGTCTCCCAGCGTGATGTCTGCATGCCTGCGCTCCTTGTGGGCGGCACATGCGTAGCACGAAGGCCTCAGGCAGAAGTTGCCCAGGAATCCCTGCATGAACAAGTCCCGGTGGAGAGTTTCCGTGTAGGCGGCTTTCCTATCGCCGAACCGGCACACCATGCTGAATGATTTCCATCCCACCCGCTTGTCCCGGAATTGGACAGAGGTTACTTTGCGGTTTTCCTCTCCGGATTCCCGGAGGCGGATATATTCCTGGAAGAGCTTTGGAGAAGGGACGCCGTGGCAAATGATATCCACACAGAGCAGCAGAGGGTAGGCGCGCTTCAGATATTGGTGAAGTGCGGCAATTTGGCACGGTGTTCCGGAGAAGAGTACTGGAAGGCCCTCTTTCAAGTCTTTTTTGACGGTGCGGTATATCCATCCGGTGTCGCTCTGGATGTATTTGGAGCCGCGCAGGGTGGAGAGTTCCTCCGGCGTGGTGATACGGGTGTGCCGGACGCGGAGGTTTTCCCCCATGGCCGCTCCATACACGGTCCCTCCTTTTTTCAGGATGGATATGGCAAGCGCGCTGAATATACCGCCGGAAGAACTGGCAAGCCGTATGGATTCGTCCTTGTTCCATCCCGCATACACGGCCAGGGGGCTTTGTTGCGGAGAAGGGTGGGATTCCGCATGAAGCACGGGGCAGATGCGGATACATGTTTTGCAGCCCGTGCAGTCCATTGAATGAATCCTGGGACGGACAAAGCCTTCCCCATCCGGAACGAGTTTAATGGCATTTTTCGGGCAGGAGTTCATGCATGCACCGCAGCCGCTGCACAGGGGAACCAGTTTGTTCAGTGTGTCTGGAGCCAGTGGAGAATTCATAAGAACATGATGAAAGGCCGGTTAAGGGGCTGGAGTGGGGACATACCGGATTTGGAATTCGACGGCACGGATTTGGAATTCGACCTGATTTTTTACAGGGACAATCAAGTTCCCTTTTCAGACGGTCCGGCTCTTGAATTCCAAGTAATCGGAAAATTCGCATGCTTCGGAAAAAGACGTAATGTTATGATGGAGAGTCAAGAATGATGGTTGTTGATCCCGCGCAATAAAAAGATGAAGAAAAATTCTCTTCCGCTTGCGTTGTGTAAATTTTCCTTCTGCTGGAATCCGGCGGGGTCCATGCCCGGAAAGGCGGAGTTCCAACAAATGAGGAGAGAATGATGCCAAATGCCTTTTCCTCAGAATTGTAGCTTGACTCCGGATTCCAAATCCGCCAGTTTCTGTTTTGTTCAGCATTAGAACCTTTTATGAGAAAGGCCTTGAGCCAGAATTTTTTAATACAGTCCGTACCTTCATGTTCCGGTTGTTCGGCCTGCCTGAATTCATGCCCTGCGCATTCCATTGTGATGAGAGAGGGCGGCGGCGGTTTCCGGTATCCTCATATTGATGAGTCTTCATGCATCGGGTGCAGGAAGTGCATCAAGGTGTGTCCGGTGTTTAATGGGGAAGTGCGCGGCTGTTCCTCCGCCGTGGCGGATCATGAGCCTGCCGCATACGGAGGCTGGAATCTGGATGATGAAGTCAGGCTTGCCAGTTCTTCCGGCGGCGTGTTCAGTGCCTTGGCCATGTCCGTTTTGGAGAAGGGGGGAGCCGTGTACGGGGCGTCCATGGGGGAGGATCTCCGCGTACGCCATGTTCGTGTGGATGATGCCGGGCAGCTTTTCCGGCTGCGGGGGTCGAAATACCGCCAAAGTGACATAGGGACTGTTTATCAAAGTGTCCGGCAGGATTTGAAGGCCGGTATTCCGGTCCTGTTTTCCGGTGTTCCCTGCCAGATTGGAGGGTTGCTGAGTTTTTTGGGCGGCCGGCATGAGCTCCTGCTGACCGTCGATATTATTTGCCACGGGGTACCGTCCGACCATTTGTTTGAGGCTTACGTCAAATGGCAGGAGGCCAATTATGGCTCACGCGTACGGAAAGTGGATTTCAGGAACAAGAATACCGGATGGAAGAATTACAGCCTGCTCCTGGAGTTTGAGGAAGGAAAACGTTATGCCGCCCCGTTTACGCGAGACCCTTTCATGGGGGGATTTTTAATGGATATTTGCCTGAGGCCGGGATGTTATGCATGCATGTTCCACAAGACGCCCCGGCAGGCCGATATTACGCTCGGGGATTTTTGGGGCGTGCAATGGGTTGCCCCGGAGCTGGACAGGGATGACGGGGTGTCTCTGGTGCTGGAGCATTCGGAGAAGGGGCGTGAAGCCTTGCGTGCGGCAGGCGGCCGTCTTTATTTGGAGAGAGTGGATTTTCAAAAGGCAATTGCCCAGAATCCTTCCTATTCCCATTCTGCGAACATGCCGGCGGATTATCGGAAATGGGCGGAGGGCCTGGAGAGAGGGCCGGAGCGGCAGTGGATGAACCGCATTTCCAGGCGCTGGAATCCTTCTTTTCTCATGCGGTTGTTGAGGAAGGTATGGAGAAAGTGGAAGGCCTTCATACGCACATGGAAGGCAAAGTCCTGACAATCCGGGATGAAGGCGGGATGAAGGGGTCAGGCATTTTTCCGAAAACGCCTGAATGTATTCAGGATGAGTGATTTTTCCGAGTCATTCATATAAAAAAGCCACGCGCAGAGGATGTAGCATGCCGTAAAGAGAAAGATGCCTGTAAAGAACGGCACCAGGGACGACATGGGAATCAGCCGGGCGAGCAGGGCCCCGGTTGCGGATAGAATGAGGGCAGGCAGCAGACTGCCTTTCAGGAGGCGGGAGAAGAAGACCTTGATGTTGATTCCCACTTTTTTGTGGTAGAAGTAATTCATGGCAATGCACTGTCCGCAGATCAGGGAGAGGGCCGTTCCCGCCGCCAGTCCCGGTGCGCCGAAGGATTTGGACAGCATGTATCCCACGATGACGTTGCAAACGGCAATGAGCAGCAGGATGACGGCCCGGTAGTTGTGCATGTTTTTGGCCTGCACGATTTGAATTCCCAGGTTTTGGACCAGAGGAAGGCTCAGGGGAATGACCACAAGCAACCCGATGATCCAGCAGATATAAGTGCGGGAACCCAGAGTCCTGCCCACCCACAGGGTCAGGAATTGCTGGCCGAAAAAGATGAAGCCCATCATCAGCAGGCCTATGAAGAGGAGCTGGAGGCGTCCGACGCGTGCCATGAGCCTGGTCAGTGCTTGGTTGGTTTGGTTCAGGGCAACCATGGAAACGATTTTGGGGAAGAAGACGCCTGCCACGGCACTGGAAACGATGATGAAGTAGTTGGAGAAGTTGATCCCCAGGGAGAACAGGGTCACGTCCATGGGGCCCGACGTGCGCGCTATGATGATGTTCCCCGTTTTCCAGTAAAGGAGGTCGGCAATGCTTCCTACGAAGATCCAGCAGGAGTATTTGAGAATGATTTTCACGATTTCCGGGGAGATTTCCCACTGGATGCGGGTGCCCAGATTCTTGATGGAGTAGAAGATAGAGCCTGCCAGAATGGCAAATCCGGAAGCTACGTTGATGATGACCAGGGTAATGGCCTTATATCCCCACCACAGGAAGAGTACGGAGGCGGCCACCGCCAGCATGGCGGAAGCGATGTTGATGAGTCCGGGAACAATGAATTTCTGATGGCCGGCGGGAATGCCGGCAAATACCTTGAACGGGAAGTAGAGAACCGTGTAGGAAAAGGAGATCAGGTACATGACCTTGAAGTTTTCCAGGTTTTCTCCATGCAGTGAGGGGAAAAGGAACGAGATGTTCCAATAGACGATTATTCCGGCCACGAAAACGACCAATCCGGAAATGATGTTGAGCAGCATGACGTTGCTCAGGAAGACGGCTTCCTTCTTTTGGTCCTTTTTGGCGCGGAATTCCGCTACGTAGCGTGAGACGGTGGCGGAGATGCCGAAGTCCGCCAGGATCATCCACATGATCACGGAGGATACCAGGGTGTACGTTCCGTATTCCACTGCGCCCAGGCAGGAGAGAACGTAGGGGGTCATGAAGAACGCCGTTCCCAGGCGCAGGGCCGTACTGGCGAAATTGAGGGCGACTCCTGCCTTGAGCTGGTTCATGAGGAAGGTTGAGGTGCCGGACGCCGGAACGGACGGATGGTTCTAAATGGCGTGGAGGCTGATTTTATGTTTTTTGCAGAGTTCCGTGACCCGCTCGCGTTCCAGAAGGATGGTTTTTCCCGCTTCAAGAGCAACCTGGCGGATGCCGCATTCCGCACATGTTTCCATGGTGGCGGGGCCTACGGTGGGGATGTCGAAGCGCATGTCGTGCCCCTGGCGTGCCACTTTTGCCAGCGTGGCGGGTTTGCCCCCGGCAAGCTGGCCGCCGCGGCGGATGCAGTTGTTAGTGCCTTCAATGGCCTCCACGGCTACGACGGTACCCTGGTGCACGATGACGGACTGGCCGATGTGCAGGCGGCTGATTTCCTTGGCCGTCTGCATGCCGAAGACGGCGTCTTCCCATTGTTCCGGAGTGGGCCTGGGACCGGCGATGTGACCCGGCTGTGGCATGTGTTCCTCCATGTATGTGGAGGCAGGCAGGATGTTGAAGCCTTCCTTTTCCGCTTCCGTGATGACCGCCCCCAGCAGGGAGTCCGCGTTTTTCTCCGGCATGCGCATCAGGACGGAAAGAGCGCGCAGGTCCGGCCGGAGGGAAAGGATGTTTTTGGGGTTGATGCCCCCCGCCATGATGACGTCGGTCACACCGTGTTTTTTCAGGAAGGAGAAGGGCTTGCTGATCTGCCCTACGCTGAATTCACGGTACTCGTCGCACAAGGGAATGACCGCTGGGTTGGTTTCCCCCTTGAAGCCCACGGCCACGATGCGCAGGTGCGGCGTGTGGCGGCGCGCTCCCCGGACGATGTATTCCGGATAGGCTCCGTCACCGGCTACCAGACCTAAGACGGGCGGGTTGGTGGTCATGCGGCTTGGACAGGCGGGAGGAATGGAAAGAGTTACAGGTATTCCGGGCGCTGGAGCAGTTCCGCCACCCGCTTGAGCACGCGGCCGATGTCGGCGCCGTCCACCACGCGGTGGTCTCCCGTAGCCACGATGTTGGCTTTGGAAATGGGAATGAACGCTTCCACTTCATCGCTCCATACCGGGGTCTTGGTCACGGCGCCTACGCCCAGAATGATGGATTCGCTGGGCATGGGCATGGGAGCGGCGAAGGTTAGGCCGAAGCCGCCGAAGTTGGTTACGGTGGCGATGCCTCCCGTGCTGTCTTCCGGGGCGAGCCTTCTGCGGCGCGCCTGGGCGATCAGGCGGTTGTAGTCCTCCAGCAGTTCTTCCATAGTCCGTTCATTTACGCGGCGCAGTACGGGAACCATGACGCCGTCCGCCACCTGGACGGCGATGCCGATGTCAATGGCGCGGGGGGAAAGAATGTTTTCTCCCACCAGGTAGCCCGCGCATTCCGGGTTTTCCGCCAAGGCCAGGGCCAGGGCGCGCGCAAAGTAAAGGGTGATGCCGGGCCGGTGCGGAGAGTGCTGCCTGTGCTTGATCAGGGGGTCCATGAATACGGGACGCCCGGCGGAGGCCAGGGGGCGCGTCCAGCTGCGGCGCATGGCGTCCGCTACGGCCAGGCGCATGGAGGATGCCTTGCGGCGCGGCCACTGGCTGACGTATTCCAGGAATTCCTCCAGATCGTCAATGGTGACGCGGCCGCCGGATCCGGAACCGGAGATGAAGGCTATGTCGGACGCCCTCATGCCGAGTTCATCCATGCGGGCCTTCATGCGGGGGGACATGTAGTGAGCGCCTTTCATGCCGGCGGGAACGGGCAGTCCGCGCACGCTAGGCTGTACCTTCAGGTCTGCGCCGTGCTCCTGATAGGAGTCTCCCGTCACGCCGAAGTGGACGCCGGCAGGCTTGTCCTCCGCGGCGGGGGCGGCAGGGGAGGAATGAGGGACGGATTCCGGGCTGGCGGGCAGGGAGGGCTGGTTGTCTTCCCCCGCCGGAGTGGCTCCGGAACGTTCGATTTCCTCGTCCGTGGCCTCGATCATCGCCATGCAGGCGCCGACCACGACGGAATCCCCCTCCTTGATGAACATGTCGCTCAGGATGCCGCCGCACATGGTGGTGACGCCCATCGTGGCCTTGTTGGTCTCTACCTCAAAGATTTCCTGGTCGGCTTCTACGGTGTCCCCCGGAGCCGCCAGCAGGCGGAGCACGGTGGCTTCCGCGATGGAGTCCCCGAGCTGGGGCATGAGAATGGGTACTTTAGGCATGGTTGGAAACTGGGTTGAGTTAAATGGATAAGAGATGGCGGATGGACGCGGCGATGGATTCCAGAGTGGGGCGGTGCGCCTTCCACAGATTGGGATGCTGGGGAATGGGCGTGTCTTTGGCGTTGAGCCGCTGGGGCGGCGCGTCAAGCAGATGGAAGCCTTCCGCCACAATGCGGGAAACCACTTCCGCCGTGACTCCGCCCCACGGGAAGTCTTCCCCGACTACCAGCACGCGGCCCGTGCGCGCCACGGAGGCGATGACGGTGTCCAGGTCCAGCGGGCGCACGGTGCGCAGGTCCACTACTTCCACTTCATAGCCACTTTCCCGTGCCAGAAGGTCCGCTGCGCGGACGGCTTCGTGCACCATGGCGCTGTACGCCACTACCGTGGCGTGTTTTCCGGTGCGGGCGATGCGCGCCATGCCGAAGGGGACGACGGGCGCTTCCTTGTAGTTGTCTTCCGCCTTCAGCCAGCGGTACAGGAATTTGTGTTCCAGGAAGATGACCGGATCAGGGATCTCCACGGCCTGGCGCAGCATCCAGTAGGCGTCCGCCACCGTGGCCGGCGTCATGACGTGCAGGCCGGGATAATGGGCGAACAGGGCTTCCATGCTCTGGCTGTGGAAGGGGCCCGTGCCGGGCGTTCCGCCGCAGGGGAGGCGCACTGTGATGTTAGCCGGAATGCCCGTACGGTAATAGTGGGTGGCGGCCATGTTGACGATCTGGTTGAAGGCAATCGTGCTGAAGTCCGCAAACTGGACTTCCATGATGGGCTTTTTGCCCATGACGGCCGCGCCGGTGACCATGCCCGCCATGGCGTCCTCACTGATGGGGGCGTCTATCACGCGGTCCGGGAACAGATCCTTCAAGCCCTTGGTAGCCTTGAATGCGCCGCCGAAGACGCCTATGTCCTGCCCGTACAGGAAGACGTCCTTGTCTTCCGTCAGCAGGTCTTTCTGGGCGTCGTGAATGGCATCAATGTATGTTACGCTCATGGGAATGTTCCGTTTGCGGTCTTAATAAGGTCTCCAGACTGTGGCGTTCCAGTCTTCCCGGAAGGGGTCCGGCTCCGGTTCCCGCTGTGCCGTGGCTACGGCAAGCTGAACTTCGTCCGCATACTGCCGTTTCAGGTCCGCCGCTTCTTCCGGAGCAAGCCATCCGGCTTCCAGAAGCTGGCGCTCCGCAACGGATACGGGGTCCTTTTTTTCATATTCCTCCTTCAGTTCCTTAGGGATGTAGGAGGCGTCGTCATGTTCCCCGTGGCCGCACATGCGCAGGGTTTTGGCCAGCACCCACTGGGGGCCTTCTCCGTTGCGCGCGGCGCCCACGGCTTTCCGGAACGTTTCCAGAAGGGCCATGAAGTCAGTGCCGTCCACTTCATGAACGGCGAATCCGTAGCCGCGGCCCCTGTCCGCCAGGGAGGCGGCGCCGAATTCGCGGACGTTGGGCGTGGAGTAGGCGAATTGGTTGTTCGTGACGACCAGAACCAGGGGAAGCTGTTCCACCTTGGCCATGTTGGTCGCTTCATGAAAGGCTCCCGTGGAAGTGGTGCCGTCCCCGCAGAAGACCATGCCTACGGGACCCGGAAGCTTGCCGTCCAGACGTTTGGCGAAAAGGCAGCCGTTGACGAAGGCCACGGAACTGCCCAGATGGCTGATGGGGGCCATGTAGCCTTCAGCCGGAAGGCCGCGGTGGACGTTGCCGTCCCTCCCTTTCATGTACCCCAGGGCGGACCCCAGATAGGCGCGCGCCGCCTCAATGATGGGTTCTCCCCATGCGACGCGGGCGGCTTGTTCGCGGATGAAGGGGGCAATTACGTCGTAGCCGGCGGTAAGGAAAACGCCGCCGCAGGCGGCAATGGCCTCATGGCCCCTGCCCAGATAAACGCCGCCAGTGATTTTTCCGGCTTTGTAAAGGCTGGAAATTTTGGTGTCGAAGGCGCGCGCCAGAAGAATGGCTTGATAGGCCTTGAGAGCGCTTGCCTGCAAATCCGGTAATGTAGTGTCGCCATGTGCCACGCCCTTATTTTATATGCTGCATGCGGAAATGCAATGTCATTTCATCATACGCCGGGCCTCCCGGCCTTCCGGTCGCCCGGAGGTCCGGCGCGGAAGGTTCACAGGGGTCAGTTTCTGCCTCTGGCGTTCATGAAAATGAACACGTAGTACAGCAGCATGGCCAGTGAGGAAAGGGCCCCCACCACATAGGTCATGGCCGCCCAGAAGAGGGCGCTTTTGGCCTTGCCGTGGTCAAAGTAGTTCATCAGGTGCGAGCGGTCCAGCCATTTCAGGGCTCTGGCGGAAGCGTCGAATTCCACCGGGAGCGTGATGAAGGCGAATATCGTGGTGACGGCGAACAGGCCGATGCCCAGTCCCAATACCCAAGGGGAACCGCCCATCACCAGCAGGACGATGCCGATCATCAGCACGATTCCGACCAGGTTGGAGGAGAGCTGCACCACGGGTACCAGCGCGGAGCGCAGCCCCAGCCAGTGGTAGGCCTGGGCGTGCTGGACGGCATGGCCCACTTCATGGGCCGCCACGGCCGCCGCCGCGATGCTGTTGGAGTTGTAAACGGATTCGCTCAGATTGACGGTCTTGTCCGCCGGATTGTAGTGGTCCGTCAGATGTCCCGGGGTGGACGTCACCTTGACGTCCGTGATGTGGTTGTCTTTCAGCATTTGCTCAGCCACTTCCCGTCCCGTCATCGGGATGGGAATCTGGGAGTATTCGCTGAAACGGCTTTTCATCCGCGCGCTGACCAGCCAGCTGAGCAGCATGGAGCCCAGCAGGATGATCCAGTAAATGGTATAGGAGTGCTGCGGAGCCGTTTCCGCATTCTGCACGTAATAGGAAAGGATGTCTATGTTGAGGAATTCAATCATTGCAGTGTTGACTTTATATCATATGGTTCCATTGAATCCAGAGGGCGGCGTGTCAGTGTACGGCCCGTTCGTCATAAGGGAACCACGCTCCTGAGAGAAGGGTCAGTCGTCAATTTTTTTGGAAAGGAGCCTGCCGTCCGGGGAATAGTACAGTTCCAGCTTCCGGACGGCGGCGCTTTCCGAGCGGCAGTCAACGCGGTATTTTACGGTTCCCCGTGCGGTGATCTGCTTGGCGCTGCGCAGGGCGTATTCCGGAAAGTCCTTTGCGATCGCCGCCTTGACCGGGGCAGGGAGGCTCTGGAGAGGAATGTCCGCCTTGATGAGGAAGACGGTGCCGTCTGCGGAGAGCTTCATGTCGTATTCCAGGCCGTTGATGCGGAATTCCGCTTCATAAACGTCTTCGTCATGATCAAAGTCCCATTCGATGACGCCGGCGTTCGGGAACTGGTTCTGCACCTGGGCTTTGACGGGAGCGGGCACATTGGAGGCCGGGATGTCTGCGAGACCGGGTGCGATGAAGGCGGCGCAGACGACTGGTAAAAGAGTTTTTGAGATGTTCATACATATGCAATAATTGTATTCATTCAAAAAACAAGATTTTTTTCAGGCTTCCGTGTGACAGTCGCGTTGCGCACTGCCTGTGGAAAAATGGGGCGGATTTGGGCGCGAAGGGCTTGTATCCGGGAATTTTCCCCAGTTCAAAGGAATGGCTTTCATTTTACGGGCGTGCATGTGCGTATGGCGGGGTTTGTTGTCGCCAAGGGACTGTTCGTGAGGTTGAATGACAACATGCAACAGGGTATCGTCTATTTGCTTGGAGCGGGTCCGGGAGACCCCGGTCTGATTACGGTCCGCGGCCGGGAGCTGGTGGAAACGGCGGAAGTGCTGGTGTACGACGCGCTGAGTTCCGCGGAGATGCTGAATTGGGCGCCCGCTTCCTGTGAAAGGATTTTTGTAGGCAAGAGAGCTTCCCGGCATGCGCTGCCGCAGGAGGAAATCAATGCCCTGCTGGTCAAGCTGGCCCGCAATGGGAAAAAAGTGGTGCGGCTGAAAGGGGGAGACCCGTATGTGTTCGGCCGGGGGGGAGAGGAGGCGGAAGCCCTGAATGCTGCCGGCGTTGCTTTTGAAGTTGTACCGGGCATTACTTCCGCCATTGCCGGTCCAGCCTATGCGGGCATTCCCGTGACGCACCGCAGGCATTGCACGCAGTTTACCGTGTTTACGGGCCATGAGGACGTGAACAAGAAGGAGTCTTCCCTGGACTTGAAGGGAATCGCAGAGGCGCGGGGGACGAAGGTCATGCTGATGGGCATGCAGAAGCTGGAGGAAATATGCAAGGCCCTGATCGGTTACGGACAGGCCCCTTCCACGCCTGCCGCCGCCATTCAGTGGGCCACGACGGGGAGACAGCGCACCGTGGCGGGTACGGTGGAGACACTGCCCGGAAAAGTGTTGAAGGCCGGCCTGGGCGCTCCGTCCGTGGTCGTGATCGGGGACGTGGTGGAGGAACGCGTCCATCTGGATTGGTTTGAACGCCTTCCCCTGTTCGGGAAGCGCATCGTGGTGACCCGCACGCGGGCGCAGGCGGGGGAATTGAGTTCCCGGCTGCGCCGCCTGGGTGCGGAAGTGCTGGAAATGCCCACCATCCGCATCGCCCCCCCTACGGACAAGCGGGAATTTGCGGAAGCCGTGGTGCATGCCCATACCTATGACTGGCTTGTTTTTTCCAGTCCCAACGGCGTGGAACGCTTCTTCCAGGCGTTTTTTGCCGTGTACAGGGACATCCGGAGCATCGGGGGCGCCAGGATTGCCGCCATCGGGCCGGGAACGGAAGCCAAGCTCCGGGAATACGGGCTGGCCGTGGATATCATGCCTAAGAAGTACGTGGCGGAAGGGCTGGTCAAGGCATTCAAGGACGCCCGGGAGGAGATAGGCACCATCGAACACAGCACGTTTCTGTGGGTGCGCGGGGAAGACGCCCGCCGCGTTATCTACGACGGCCTGATGTCCATGGGAGCCATTGTGGACGAATGCGTAGCTTATAAAACGGAACCGGAGACGGATGACGTGGCCGGAGCCCAGGCTGTCTTCCGGGAGACGGGGGCGGATATCGTGACGTTCACCAGCTCCTCCACAGCGGAGAATTTCTTCAAGCTCGGGCTGCCCTGGCCGGCCGGGTGCAAGGCGGCCAGCATCGGCCCCGTGACTACGGATACCTTAAAGGAACTGGGACATCCCCCTGCCATCAAGGCCAGGGAGCATGATATCAACGGTTTGGTGGAAGCCATCCTCAAGGCTTGCGTCAAGTAGCGGGGAGAAGGCCGTGGCTCCGCG
Source organism: Akkermansia sp. KLE1798 (assembly GCF_001580195.1). Lineage (NCBI taxonomy): Bacteria > Pseudomonadati > Verrucomicrobiota > Verrucomicrobiia > Verrucomicrobiales > Akkermansiaceae > Akkermansia > Akkermansia sp. KLE1798. The sequence continues at coordinate 51,657 of NZ_KQ971074.1, read as the reverse complement.
TGCCTTCTGGCGCATGGTTCCGTCTTGGAACGCCGATGTGTCAGAAGCCCTTGACGGCTTCCCAACTGACGACTTTTTCGTTTTCAAACAGGACGTTGTAGGAAATGGGAGGCCTGCCTCCCAGCGGCATGGTTACGCCGACTCCGGTACCGACGCCGGAGTCCCTGCCGCGGAATCCGCCCCCGCCCAGCCCCAGGGACCAGCCTGTGCCGCTGCGCGTGTAAATCCAGCGTTCCGTATTTTTGCCGTTGCTCCACCCCGCCATTTTCTGTTCCGGTTCTCCCCATGCCAGAAGGACGGCCTCCGGACTCATTCCTTTTTCAAGTTCTCCCCGCGCTACTTTGACCTGTTGTTCCTTCGGCAGTTGCTGGTAAACCGGCATGTTTTTGGCGATGTGGTCGGACGGCGTGGGGGAGCAGGCTGCCAGCAGGGCGATGCAGGCCGGAAACAGAACGGGAAAAAGGCTTCTTTTCATCATCCGGTTTCATAGCATGCGGCCGCGCGGCTGGCAAGGGAACAGCGAGGCTGTACCGGGTGAGAAATGGCGGAAATGCCCTTAATCCTGACATAAAGGGGCACTTTTTCCGTAGATACATAATTGGTGATTGACAAGGATGGGGGGTAGGGGAGTAGGAATTCACCTCCAGATGCAACGCGCCGCCGGGAGCGGTTTTTGACGTGCACGTATTTTCCACTATTTTCATCTTTCCGAGCCTTTCATATGTCCAAAACCTTAATTATAGCAGAAAAGCCGAGCGTAGCCACTGATTTGGCGAGAGTTCTCGGCAAAGAGCTTGGAAAATTCACCCGTGACAAGTCCGGTTCCTTTTACCAGAACGACAAAGCCATCATCACTTCTGCCGTAGGCCATCTCCTGGAGCAGAAGAAGCCCATGACGGAGGGCGGCAAGTCGCTCCCCTGGAAGTTCGATTATCTGCCCGTCATTCCCAAATCCTTTGAACTGGAACCCATCAAGCAGTCCGAAGACCGGTTGAAAAAGGTTCTTCAGCTTGCCAAGAGCAAGGACGTGACGGAAATCGTCAACGCATGCGATGCCGGCCGCGAAGGGGAATTGATTTTCCATAACCTGGTACGGTACGGCAAGTGGACGAAGCCCGCGCGCCGGCTCTGGATGCAGTCCATGACGGACGAGGCTATTTTGAACGCCTGGCACAGCATGCGCAGCGAGGCGGACATGCAGCCGCTGACCAACGCCGCCGTCTGCCGTTCCGAGTCCGACTGGCTGATAGGCCTGAACAGTACCCGCGCCCTGACCATTCTTCAATCCCGTGGAGGGTTCAGCGTAACGCCCGCCGGACGCGTCCAGACGCCGACGCTCGCCATCCTGACGCAGCGAGAACTGGAGATCCAGGCGTTTGAACCGGAACCCTATTCCGAGGTGTGGGCGGATTTCGGCGTTCAATCCGGAGTTTATTCCGGCCGCTGGATTGACCGCGACTGGAAGAAGAACGACAATCCCCATTCCCGTGCGGAGCGCATCTGGGATTCCGCGCTGGCTACCGTCATCCGCGACCGCTGCCGGGGCAAGTCCGGCACGGTGACGGAGGAAAAGAAGCCCGTTACGACAATTGCCCCCCTGCTGTACGATTTGACTTCCCTCCAGAGGGAGGCCGCCAACCGCTACGGCTTTTCCGCCAAAAGGACGCTCCAGCTTGCGCAGGAATGCTATGAAAAGCACAAGGTGCTGACTTATCCCCGTACGGATTCCCGCTACCTGCCGGAAGATTATCTGGGCAAGGTGTACGGTATCGTCGGCGCCGTGGCGGAGGAGAATGCGGAATTCGCCCCCTTTGCCAGAGACATTCTGGACAACAAGCGGGTAAAGCCCAACAGGCGCGTGTTTGACACCAAGAAGGTGAGCGACCACTTCGCCATTATTCCGACGGGCAAGATCGAAAAACTGAGCGGCGACGTGCAGAAGCTTTTTGAAATGGTCATGGCGCGTTTCCTGGCCGTTTTCTTCCCTCCCGCCGTTTTTGAAGATACCAGGAGAACCACTCTCATCGACCACCGGGACGGCGTCACGGACGCCTTCCTGACCACGGGGCGCGTGCTTGTGGAACCCGGCTGGCAGGCCGTGTACGGCCGCAAGGCCGGCAGCTCCTCCAAGGAGGAACTGGTGCCCGTGCGGGACGGCGAACAGGCCGCCGTGCGCGAGATCGAGATCCGCAACGCCATGACCAAGCCCCCGGCCCGCTATAATGAAGCCACCTTGCTGGCCGCCATGGAAGGTGCCGGAAAACTGGTGCACGACGAAGAGCTGGCCGCCGCCATGAGCGAGCGCGGCCTGGGGACGCCCGCCACCCGCGCCTCCATCATTGAAGGCCTGATTTCCCAGGAATACATTGCGCGCGACGGCCGGGACCTGCTGGCGACGCGGCGCGGCATTGAATTGATCGCCCTGCTGGAGCGCATCGGCCTGAAAACTCTGACGTCCCCCAGCCTGACCGGAGAATGGGAATACAAGCTCAAGCAGATGGAGCAGGCGTCCCTGGGACGGGAATCCTTCATGGACGGGATCAAGAAGCTGACCGGGGAGATTGTGAAGCGCGTCCATGACTTCCAGGAAGCCCAGCAGCAGGTGGAACTGCCGGAAATGGACCTGGATTGCCCGTGCTGCCATGCGCACGGCCTGAAGAACACGCTGGACGCCGTTTCCTGCCGCTCCTGCAAGTTCAGCATCCGCAAAGTGATTTCCGGCCGCGAGATGGCGGATGAAGAGTTGAAGACCTTGATTGTGGACGGCAGGACGGGGATTCTGCAAGGATTTACATCCCGCTTCGGCAAGCCCTTTGAGGCCGGGCTGGAACTCAACGACAAGTGCCGCGCCACCTTGTACTTCCCCGCCAGGGAGGAGGACGAGTCCGCGGTCAATGAAGAAGCCGTGAAGGCCGCCAGCGTCACCGTCCCCGGCATGGGAGAACACGACGTGATGGAAACCGCCAAGGCATGGAAACTGCCCACCCTGACGGCAGGGAAGGAAAATACGCCCGTTTCCGTGGCCCGTACCATCCTGGGGCGTGAGATTCCTCTGGACCAGGTGTTGAAGATTCTTTCCGAGGGCAAATCGGATTTGATGAAGGGATTCATTTCCCAGCGCACCAAGCGTCCGTTTGACGCCTATCTCGTGTTCAATGCCAAGCTGGGCAAGATCGGCTTTGAATTCCCGCCTCGGGAAAAGAAGTACCCTGCCAGGAAAGCGGCAGGCTCCGGCAAGAATGCCAAAGAGAGCAAAGAAAGCAAGGGGAAGGAAGGCAAGCCGAAGGCCAAATAAAGGGATTTTCCCTGTAGAGGCGCGGATGGCGGATTTCCTCTGCTTCAAGAGGAGATAACCGGAAAGGCCGGCACAGGGGCATTTTTCTGCCGGAGGCGGTTGCTTTTTGCGGGTGGGTTTCCCGGCAGCTGTGATTCGACCATCTTTTTACCGGGGCACGAGCGGTTCCGCATGGCCTGTGCCGGAGGGAGGTGTGAAAAAAGCTTTTTCCCCCTCTTCCGTGTGCTAATCTGGAGTTGCAACCCTGTCTCCCTGTGATGAAACATGCATTAATCCTTATGTTGGCGTGGTGCGGCGCCTGCTGCGCCCTGGCGGAAGATTATCCTTTCCCGGGAGAACGGGAATGGGTCTCCAAGCTCGGAGACGTGGTGAAGGGAACTTTCCAGTCCTGTACAGGGGCCAAGGTGGCGGTCAAGGTGGACCGGAAGCGCGTGGAGATTCCCCTGAACCGTCTGGATGAGGAGGATGCCGCCCTGGTCCGTTCCCTGACGGGCACGACAGCCCGGCGGGATATCAAGCTGGCGGAAACGTTCTGGCCTTACATCATGAAGGAGCTTGAGAAGGTTACCTGGATTCCGGTGGAAAAGGATATTTCCCCGAGATTCAGCGGGGCCGCCCGGAAAGCCGCCACCAAGACCACAGCAGGAACCAGAAAGGTGGACGGCTTTTCCTGCACGACTTCCGTTACTTCCATCAGGGGGAATCCCTTCGTGATACGGGAATATTACAGTCCGCAGGTACGTTCCACGAGCGGAGGCGGCCCGAAGAATTTCAACATGGTTCTGGAGAATGGAGAAGTTTACGCCTGCTACGATACGGGAAAGGGGCTGCTGGCGCCGGGAAAACACTTTCTTGAAGCGCGGACGGAAATGCGCGGTCCGGTATCCTCCCTTCTGCCGCCGGGAGAGAAGATTGCCGCCCGTGAATCAAAAACTTTCAGCAATGCTGATTATTCCCTGAGAATGGCGAAGAATTCCGTCAAGGGCGGCTACGAGACGTGCAAACCCAATTTCCTGACCCGGAAGATTCTGTCTTTCCAATGGAGTACGGAGGGGAAAATGGTTTGCGGCGTCATGAAGCTGGAGTACGACAATGCCCGGGTGGCCGTTCTGTTTGATGCGGAAAAGAAGCTCATGAACGCTCCGGGTCTGGGGTATGCCGTGATGATTTCCCGCATGAACAAGAAGAGCCGGGACCCCAAGGTAAGGGATGAACATTATTACCATGTGGGCCTGGCCGCGGACGGCCTGCCCGTTTACCACCATGAAGGGCCGGAGGACGAGGCCGGAATGGACCCGCTGCGGTACGGGGAGCTCCGGGAGTCGGAGAAGAAGGTCGTAGAGGAAAAGGAGAAGGAACGGGAAAAGGCGCTTCGGGCCAAATTGGAGGCCCGTCAGCGTCTGGTGGAGTCCGCCCGGAAGAGGAACGGATGAATGGCTGTTTTTCCGGGAGGGTTATTCCTCGGAAAGATAGTCCGGATGAATGGAGTAGTTGCCGGGAGCGTCCATCGTTTCAATGAGGGCCATGTCCTCCCCGTCCAGGGAAAAGTCAAAGACGTCCAGATTGGCGCGGATTCTGTTCTTGTGCGCGGATTTGGGCAGAGGCACGATGCCGCGCTGCAGCACCCAGCGTATGCAGATTTGGGCGACGGATTTGTTGTGCCTGTCCGCAATGCGGCGCAGAATCGGTTCCTCCAGCGCGCCTCCCCTGGCCAGAGGACCCCATGATTCCACGAGGATGCCGTTTTCCCGGCAGAAGGCGGCCGTGGCTGTCTGATGGTACCGGGGATTGATTTCAAGCTGGTTGACCATGGGCATGACTTCGGCCCGGTCCATCAGGGCTTCCAGATGGTGGGAGAGGAAGTTGCTGACGCCGATGGCTTTGATCCGTCCGTCCCGGTAGAGCTGTTCCATGGCTTTCCAGGTTTCCCGGTTGAGCTGCCTGTAGTCGTCCGCATGTCCGGCGGGCACGGGCCAGTGGATCAGGTACAAGTCCAGATAGTCCATCTGGAGAAGCTGCATGGAGGCGTCAAATGCCCGCAGGGTGCTGTCGTATCCCTGGTCCGTGTTCCAGATTTTGCTGGTGATGAATATTTCTTCCCGCGGCAGGGCGCTTTCACGCACGGCGCGGCCCACCGTGTCTTCATTGCCGTACAGGCTGGCCGTGTCTATCAGGCGGTAGCCCGCTTCCAGCGCGTCCAGGATGCAGCGGACCCCGGCCTCGTCGTCAGGGGACAGGTACGTTCCGTAACCGATGCCGGGCATCGGCAGCCCGTTGTTCAGACGGTGCGTATCTCCGGGAGAAGTGATGGTGCTCATGCTTTCCATGAAGCACCCTTTGCCGGGGCGCGTAAAGAGGCCTTATTGTCATGAAAGCGGCATGCAGGAGCCGCATCGCAAGCGGGCGGAGAGGCTACTTCCCGGCCTGGAGGCAGCGGTAATAGTAGTCCACGCGGGAGATGAACCAGCTCCATTTATAACCGGGACGCCCGTTGGTCATCAGGGGGGCGGGGCAGTTTTTTCCGGACCAGTAGTTATGGGGGACTACGTTGCGCAGGGGAACTCCGTACCGCTGCATGAGCAGGGCGGTCAGCTTGGCCGTCTTGTTGTAGATGACGGCGGGGTTATGGGTGGTGCATTCGCACATTTCAATGGCTACGGAGTATTTGTCTCCCGGCCCGGAATGGTCCGCGTGATGGCCTGTTTCCGTCGTGGGAATGTGCTGGTAGGCTCCGAACTGGTCAACGGTGAAGTGCCAGTTCAAACTGCGGGATTTGCCGCTGTTCAGATAGCGGGAATGGGCGTTGGCGTCTCCCTTGGGGTTGGCCGTGCTGTGGATGGTGATGAAGCGGGGGGTCATGGAGGAAGCCCGCTTCCGGGCATAAGTGCTTTTGGGCATGTAAGATACGCGGATACCTACTTCCCGGCTCATCTGGTTCATGGAGCGCGGCACGACCGGGGCGTTTTGCGGTTTGAAGGAGACGGCAGGCGGCCTCATTTTGTCGTTCTGGGAACAGCCGGCGAATGTCAGGGCCGCAAACACGGCAAGAAGGCCCGTCCACAAAGATCTGTATTCCATGTGCCTGTTCTAGAAACAGGCCGGAGCGATTGCAAGCAGAATTTGGAATTAGTTTACTCAAACTAAGTTGCCGTGTCATGCCTGCCCTGAAACGGGCAGGGCCATGCGTGCGTGCACAGCCCGCGCTTCCGGGAAGAGGCACGCGGACTGTCTGCACGGATTCCGTACCGGATTTCCCGGTATGGAATGGTTATTTAAGGATTTGCGTAAGCACGTATTGCAGGATGCCCCCGGCCAGGTAGTATTCCTTTTCAATGGGGGTGTCAATTCGGACGACTACGGGAATGTCAAAGGCCGGGGCGTCTGTGGGCTGCACGCGCAGGATGACCTGCTGGCGCGGGGAGATGTCGTTGTTCAGGCCGAGAATGGAGAAGGTGACATCCTTCAGCGGAGCGATGCGGTCGTAATCCTCCTTGTTGGCGAAGTTGAGCGGCAGTACGCCCATGCCGATAAGATTGGAACGGTGGATGCGTTCAAAGCTCTTGGTTACCACGGCTTTCACGCCCAGCAGGTTCGTTCCCTTGGCCGCCCAGTCCCGGGAGGAACCCATGCCGTAGTCTTCCCCGCCGATGACGATCAGGGGAGTATTGTCACGGGCGTAGGCCATGGCGGCATCGTAAATGAAGGCGGGGGAGCCTGCGGAGGCGGGGATGTTCTTGTCCGGGGCCGGGATTTCCCTGTTCCCGAAGTACAGCGTGTAGCCGCCTTCCGTCCCGTCTACCATCAGGTTCTTGATGCGGACGTTGGCAAAGGTGCCGCGGGTCATGACACGGTCGTTGCCGCGGCGGGAGCCGAAGGAGTTGAAGTCGTTCCGGGAGACGCCCATGGATTGCAGGTACAGACCGGCGGGACCCGTTTCCCGAATAGCTCCGGCTGGGGAGATGTGGTCCGTGGTTACGGAGTCGCCAAAGATGCCCAAGGGCCGGGCGCCTGTAATGTCCTCCAGCGTGCGGGTCTGTCCGTTGAAGCCGCAGAAGAAGGGCGGGTTCTGGATGTAGGTGGAGTTTTCATTCCACTGGAAGACGGAACCGGAGGGGGCGTGGACGGCGGCCCAGCGCGGGTTCTTGTCCGGAGTGATGGTGTAAAGTTCCCGGTAGGCCTCCGGATTGCGGGATTTGGCGACGGCTTCCGCAATTTCCCCGGAGCTGGGCCAGATGTCTTTCAGGAATACCGGCCTGCCGTTTTTGTCCGTACCCAGGGATTCCGTCTGGAAGTCAATGTCCACGCGACCCGCCAGCGCGAAAGCGACGACCAGAGGCGGCGACATCAGGAAGTTGGTCTTGATGGAGGCATGGATTCGCGCCTCAAAGTTGCGGTTGCCGGAGAGCACGGAGGCGCCGATGATGTTGTTTTCCCTCACGGCCTGTTCCAGTTCCGGGTTCAGGGGGCCGGAGTTGCCGATGCAGGTGGTGCAACCGTAGCCGACGGTTTCAAAGCCGAGGGCGTCCAGAGAGGCCTGGAGTCCGTTCGCGGCGAAGTAGTCGGAAGCGATGCGGGAGCCCGGAGCGATGGATGTTTTTACGTGGGGGGGGACCGTCAGCCCCAGTTTCACGGCTTTCTGGGCCAGAAGCCCGGCGGCCAGCATCAGGCCGGGGTTGGAGGTATTGGTGCAGGAGGTGATGGCGGCAATGAGGATGCTGCCGTCCTTCAGCTCGGCTTCCTGGCTGAAGCCTTCCACCGGAACGGGGACGCCCGCGGGGGAGTGCATGGTCACTTTTACGGAGGGGGATTCCGTTTTTCCGTAACCGCCTTCCGCAATGGGTGCGCTGACCATGCTGCGGAAGCTGCCCCTGATGGAGTCCAGGCGGATGTGGTCCTGCGGACGTTTGGGGCCGGAAACGGCGGGCTGGATCGTGGAAAGGTCCAGTTCCAGCTGGTCCGTGTAGTCCAGCTCTCCGTTGCGGGGCATGCCCCAGAGGTTCTGTGCCTTGAAGTAGTTTTCGTACGTGGCGATGGATTCCTCGCTTCTGCCGGTCTGGCGCAGGTAGTCGGAGCAGTGTTCGTCCATCGGGAAGAAGCCCATGGTGGCGCCGTATTCCGGGGCCATGTTCGCCACGGTGGCGCGGTCCGCCAGCGGCAGGACCGCGGCGCCTTCTCCAAAGAACTCTACAAATTTTCCTACCACGCCGTGCTGGCGCAGCATTTTGGTGACGTGCAGGGCCAGGTCCGTGGCAGTGACTCCTTCCCGGAGTTTCCCCGTCATGTGGACGCCTACGACTTCCGGCACCAGGAAGGTGACGGGCTGGCCCAGCATGCCGGCTTCCGCTTCAATGCCGCCCACGCCCCAGCCTACCACGCCGATGCCGTTGATCATCGTGGTGTGGGAGTCCGTACCCACGAGGGTGTCCGGGAAATAAACGCCGTCCTTTTCCATGACGCCCGGCGTCAGATATTCCAGGTTTACCTGGTGGACGATACCCACGGAGGGAGGAACCACAGAAAAGGTCTGGAAAGCCTGCTGGCCCCATTTGAGAAATTCATAGCGTTCCGCGTTGCGCTGGAATTCAATGTCCAGGTTCTTTTCCAGCGCGTCCGTGCGGCCCGCCCAGTCCACTTGCACGGAATGGTCCACGACCAGGTCCACGGGCACCAGCGGTTCAATAACGGAGGCGTCTTTTCCAAGTCCGGCCACGGCGGAACGCATGGCGGCAAGGTCCACCAGAAGGGGAACGCCGGTCAGGTCCTGGAGAACGATGCGGGCTACGGTGAACGGAATTTCATAGGAACCGGGATCTTTCGCGTTCCAGGAGGCCAGATTGTCCACGTCCTTTTCCGTCACTTTCAGTCCGTCGCAATTGCGGAGCAGGGATTCCAGCACGATCCGGATGGAAACGGGCAGGCGGTTGAGGCGCGGGTAGCCATTTTCCGCCAGGGCGGGCAATGAATAAAACTGTCCCGGGGTTCCGGTTCCCGTGGTGAACGTGCTCTTGGCGATCTGGGTCATGATGCTGAATAGCGGTTAACAATAAACAGACGGCTGCGCTCCTGGCAGTCGCGGGTACTATACAGGGCAAAGACAATAAGGCAAGGACTCTGTGCGGCGGAAGAAGGATTTTCCTGTTCACGGCGCGAAAGGGGCCTTTTTCCAGACCGGCAACGTGCCTGATTTCCGTCGGAGGAAGGCGGCCGTCTGGGAAGGGGGGCTGACAAACTGTTGTCATGCCAAGACGTTATTGCGTTGAACATGGGGGAAAAGATTAATGTCGTAACCGTACTTAACCAATATTTTCAAGAAATGGATATGGAACATATGTCTCAGCCGGTCAGGCCGAATAACACCCTTGCTATTTGCGCCCTTGTCTTTTCTGTCTTGTGCAGTCTCGTGGGCCTTGTCCTCGGTATTATCGGCATGAGCAAATACCCGAAGAACACCAGTGGAAGGACCATGAGTGTTATTGCCATCATCATCAGCGTGCTCATGATGGTGGGAGCCTTCATGCTCCGTGGCCGCTGGTAAGGCGGCAGGAAGTGCAGATGAATTCAAGGCTTGCGGAATAAGGACATTCCGCAGGCTTTCTCCATGCATGAAACTGTTTGCCTTTTATGGGGCTCTCCTCGTTCTGGCGTGCGGCGTGCTCGTCTATACGGGAGACCCCTCCCGCTCCAGCTGGCTCCCGGAGTGTCCTTTTTACAAAACCACGGGGTGGCTTTGTTATGGCTGCGGTTCCACCCGGGCTCTCCATGCCCTTTTGCACGGGCACTGGGCGGATTCCTTGAAGTACAATATCCTGCTGGTACCGACCCTGGTGTGGCTGGGCGCCCTTTTTTTCATCCGGAACAGGCGCGTGTTTAACCGGACATTGCTGGCAGGAGCGGGGGTGCTTGTGGTGTTTACGGTTGTGCGCAATCTCCCGTGCCTGTAGCGGCGTTTGAAACAGGGAGGCAATGCAGGCCGGCGTTCCGGGGCCCGATACGGCAAGCAGCGAATAAAGGCGGCTTGCGCGCCGGAAAAATGAACTTGCCCTCTCTGCGGAGGAATGGGATAGTGCCAGAAGCGGCTTCCCATGAAACTTCTGCCTTATTTGTTATTCCTGATTCTGCTGCTTGTTCCCGGCACGGTTCACGCTGCTCCGGAGGCGAAGCATCGGGAAACCCATGAGGAATTTGTGGCCCGCAAAGGGTATCCGGAAAGCATGGAACAATGGTCCGACCGCCATTTGTTGAAGGCAGTGGATGCCAGGGCTCTCCACGTGGTGATTTATCTGGGAAGCCAGCGGGGCCGACTATACGCAAATGAACACGTAGTGATGGATTTTCCCGTTTGCACGGGGGACCGGGATCATCCTACACCCGTGGGAACGTTTACCGTTCTGGAGAAGGACAAGGATCATTATTCGGACCTGTACGGTTTGGCGATGCCGTGTTTCATGAGACTCACCCGGGACGGAATCGGCCTGCATGCGGGACCCGTTTTCCGGACGCCTCAGTCTCACGGCTGCATCCGCATGACGCGGGAGTCCTGTGCTTCTCTATTTAATAGAATTCGCCTTGGAACGCCTGTGCGAATTGTGGCAGAATGCGTCATGAAACATTGAAAATAAGTCTGTGATGTGTCCAACTCATAAAAGTGAGTTGAATATTATGAATGCAAAGAAAAGCTCGATAATCATGGGAAGCGCCCTGGCGGGAATGCTGGCGATGGTTTCCTGTTCGGGACCGCCGGAGGAGAATTTGAGGGTAGTGCCGTTGACGATGCCCATGGCATCCTACAATCCCAATACGCGGGTTGTGGTAGCCGGCGTGGATTATACGGAAGTACATGATGAATGGATGAACCCGGATATCATGAAGAAGGCCAAATCCGGCAATACGCGGGTGGTGATCAGCCGGAGCGCCCAGAGGGGGCAGCTGATGGTGGGTGATGAAGTTGCCATGGACTTTCCCGTTTGCCTGGGGACTTCTACACACAAGACGCCTCTGGGCCATTTTAACATTACGGAGAAAAAAGTTCATCACGTTTCCAATTTGTATGATGCTTCCATGCCTTATTTCATGCGCCTGACGGATGGCGGAATTGGAATGCATGTGGGACCCGTCTTCCGAACGCCACAGTCCCACGGCTGCATCCGCATGACGCGGTCCTCCTGCGTGCCGCTTTTCAAGACCGTCAAGGTCGGGACGCCTGTGAGGATTGTGCCGTAACGGGAAGGAATGGTTTCAGATGGTAGCCGGCATCTGCTTTTTGTCGGTGGGGAGGAAGAAATGGCTCTCCGGTTGGACCATGCGAGACGACTTGAATGGTTTGCCGGAGGCGCTGGTTTTTCTGTAATCTCACACTCCATTTCACCCCAGAATTTCTTGTTTTCCGGAAGAAGGCCGGGAAGAGCCTTTCAAATTGTGCCAGCCGGATCCCTGTCCGGAGAGCCTGCACGCATGAATGGGATATGAGAAAGATGGAATAAGCGCAGGGATTCTTGTAAGAAGGGCACGTGTTCCGTTTGGGAAGCTTTCTGCGTTCGCGGAAATGTTCTTTTGAAAAGGCGTTATTTGTTCAGCCCGGAGCCTTGGAGGGCAGGAAGATATTTGTTGGTTATTTATATAATATGTTTATTACATTAATATAAGAGATGATATATGGAGACCTGGAAAAAAGATAAAAAACGATTTTTTTTACACAAAATCGAATCGGCTGTCGCTATCAGAATAGGAACGTATGAAGATGATCGGTTTTGTACCGCAAGTCGCATTGCTCCCAACACCCAAACCCTCCCCATGCCTTACTGTCGGTTGAATGGTTTCCAAATTCGACCGGCAGCGGCATGAATGGGTTCACGTCATGGGCGCCCCTGATGTCTGTGGGGCATGAGAACAATTGTTGAGATTCATGGAGGTGAAAGTACAATATCCGCTTTCACCCCGTAACAATTCCGCCCGGTTTGACTGTCCTTTGAAGAAAATACGGCTTGTGGAAGCTGTTCCTTGGGCGAGGCAGTCCGTGCTGTTGATCGGAGTGGTCAACACGGCGGACGAAAAACGTGCCGACTGGCATGCAGCCATAGGCTCCTTGTCCATGATCCTGACGGAAACATGGTGCTGCATGCAGCGGTTTTTTATTCCGCCTTCCTATTGATCTTTCCCGGAGTTCTTTTGCAGGAGGGGAAGGTAACTTCCGTAACCCTGGGCTTCCATGTCCTGTTCCGGAATGAATTTCAATGAAGCGCTGTTGATGCAGTAGCGCAGGCCGCCGCGTTCCTTGGGTCCGTCCGGGAAGACGTGGCCCAGATGGGCGTCCCCGGTTTTGCTGCGGACTTCCGTGCGGCTCATGCCGTGGGAGAGGTCCTGCTTTTCCTGAATCAAGTCTCCCTTGATGGGACGGCTGAAGCTGGGCCATCCGCAGCCGGAGTCAAATTTATCCGTGGAGAGGAACAAGGGTTCTCCCGTCGTGACGTCCACATAGATGCCGGGACGGTCATTTTTGAAATATTCGTTCCGGAAGGGTTGCTCCGTTGCGTTTTTCCGGGTGACGGCAAATTGTTCCGGCGTCAGGGATTTCCGCAGTTCTTCATCCGATTTCTTTTGATAGACGGGTTTGGCTTCCCTGGCCTGGCTGGCTTCCCGGAAGCGGGAGGCCGGAATGTGGCAGTAGCCGCCGGGGTTTTTGTTCAGATAGTCCTGATGGTATTCCTCAGCCCTGGAAAATTGTCTGAGGGGCTGGACTTCAATGGCCAGGGGCTGCTTGAAGTGCTGCTGGAGGCGTTTCAGGGACATTTCTATGACGGCCTTGTCCTTTTCATCCGTGTAGTAAATGCCCGTGCGGTACTGTACGCCTGAGTCGTTTCCCTGCCGGTTGACGGAGACGGGATCAATGACGGCATAGTATTGTTCCAGCAGAAAGGGCAGACTGACTTCATCCGGATCATACACTACTTTCACCGTTTCCGCGTGGCCCGTTCCCTTGTTGCATACTTCCTCATACGTGGGGTTGGCCGTGGAGCCGTTGGCATAACCGGCTTCCGTTTCCTTGACGCCGGGAATGAGGGAAAGATATTTTTCCACTCCCCAGAAACAGCCTCCTGCCAGATAAATCGTTTTCATGTTTTTGTTTTCCCTGTGGTGTTCGGTATTGTCTTCTGCGCGGCCCCTCTCCCCGCAGGACAGCAGGGAGAACATGGCCAGTGCGGCCAGGATGGCGCATGCCAGCCCGGCCAGAGTCCATGGTCCTTCGTATATACGTCTCATAAATGTTGTGTGGAGTACTCTTCCGATTCAGGGGTGTGGTTTGAGAAGCCGGGTACTTGTGCCGTCTGAACCCTGCCGGGAAGATGAAAGGTTAGACAATGCCGTACCTGTTCCGTTCGATGAAGGCGTCATCCTGCCCGGTTTCACGGTTGATCCTCCTCTGTCTGTGCAATGCTTTTCAGCCATTGATATACGGTGCGGTCATAGGCATTCGGCTTTCTGCTTGTCTGCATGCTGAAGCCGTACCGGGTTTCAAAGTTGAATACCACCAAATCGGAATTCATGCCTATGGACAGCCCTTCCATGCATATCTGCACCTCTGGGGAAGCATAGGTATGGAAGTCGATATGTCCGGCATTGTCGACGGCGGCCGCATAATGCTCAAGGAGCGGACGGATGCCCGGGAGCAGTTCGGGAGGCATCGGGATGGCCGCTTTTTCGGGAAGTGATTCGCTCCTGAACAGAACAGACGGAGGCATCCCGGTTCGCAGGACAGCCAGTTTGTCCAGAGGAACGTTCCATAAAAAGGAAAAAATTCCTGTGCCCAGAAGAAACAAGGGAACGGCCAGAAAGGCTGCCCATTTGCCGAACCTGGTTTTCAAGAGTTTGCTGCCATGTTCCCTGTTCATGAAAGGAACCCAGTATGGCATAATATGCCGCGGGCGTCCATCAGGGAGTTGTGGGAAGTTTGCGGCAGCAAGGAAAACAGGACGCCGGAGACGGCATGTATGATGATGCCGTATAAAAAACCTCCCGGAAAAGTGAATTTCCGGGAGGTGCGGGTATTGGGGCGTCTACCATTCCGGCGACTTGAAGTTGTACACGGGGCGGATGCGTTCCACGATTTCCGCCGTTTCATGGATGTTGTCCAGCACGCTGTCTCCGTCCTTGTAGGCCATGGGCGCTTCATCCAGCGTGGCGCGGGAGACGCAGGTGGAGAAGATGCCCTGCATGGAGGCCTCGAACTCTTCCAGGGAAATGCTGCTTTTGGCTTTCTTCCTGGACATTTTACGGCCTGCCCCGTGCGGGGACGAGTTGTTGTATTCCTCATTCCCCTTGCCAATGCAGATGACGGAGCCGTCCCGCATGTTCAGGGGCACGATGAGCTTGCAGCCCGCGGAGGCCTGGACGGCGCCCTTGCGGATGATGTTGTCTTCCGCGATGTAGTTGTGGACGGTGTCGAAGCTTTCCAGTTCTTCTGCATTGTCCATCAGTTCGTGCAGCATCACGCGGCGGTTCAGTGCGGCAAAGCGCTGGGCCACTTTCATGTCCCGCATGTAGTTCAGCGTGTTTTCCCCCTCCAGGTAGCAAAGCCCTTTCTTGCGCTGGACCAGGTATTCGTTCGGGCATGTGGCGGTGGCCAGCTTCTGGTAGTGTTCCGCTATTTTCAGTCCGAAGTTGCGGGAACCGGAGTGGATGCACAGGTAGGTCTCCTTGTCTCCCTGTGCTATTTCAATGAAGTGGTTGCCGCCGCCCAGGGAACCTATGGAACGGCGGTGCCTGTCCTTGTCCGTCCTCAGAACGTCCACGCAGATGCGGGCGATCTCTTCATCCAGTTCAGGATCGTCCAGCAGGGCCTGGTGGACAGAGGAACGGGCGTGCATGCCGGACGGTACGCGTTCGCGCAGACGGGCGTCAAACTCGGCAAAATCCGGCAGGGCGGCCAGACGCGCCGTGAGTACGCCGCAGCCGATGTCCACGCCAATCAGGTTGGGAATCACCTTGTCCGTTTTCAGCTCCGCGGTGAATCCGATCACGCAGCCGGCTCCGGCGTGGACGTCCGGCATGATGCGCACCCGGCTTCCTTCAAAGGCGGGGTGGTGGCAAACGTCCTTGATCTGGGTGCGTGCCAGGTCTTCCAGTTCATCCGTGAACACCCGGGCTTCCGTGTATTTTCCGTTGATGGTGATCATATGTCTCATTCCTATGGTTGAAAGGCGGCCGCGATGGGGTGCATGAAATGCAGGCGGCGCCCTGTGACTTCGTGACCATAACGTATTTTCTGACTCTTGCATTATAGGAAGATGCATGTAGTATGACTATATAGTCATGTTTGAGCATCTTTTTTCCGAACGCGGATTATCCCTGGACCGGTTGAAGACCCTGATTGAAGTTGCCCGGGCGGGCAGCATTGCCGCGGCCGCCCGCGGCGACAGTGCACGGCAGAGCCTGTATTCCCGGCAGATCAAGGAGCTGGAGGAGTTCTTCGGCGTGGAATTGACGCGCCGCCGCGGGAAGGTGCTGGTGCTCACCCGCTCCGGGTGGGAATTGGTAAGGCGCGCCCATGAGAGCCTGTGCCTGCTGGACGATTTTAAGAGCCGCAGCCGGAACATGCCGTACCGTTTCACGATCGGGGCCGGGGACAGTCTTCACGCCTGGATTGCGGCGCCCGTCCTGGCGGAGATGCAGAAGCGCGGATTGCCCTGGCTGTTTGCCCTGCAAAACCTGCGCAATAGCGACGTGCCCCTCAAGCTCCAGAATATGGATGTGGACTTCGGCATTGTCCGTACCAGCGCGCTGGCGGTGGAAGGGCTGGAAAGCCGGGTGATCCGGTCCATGGACTATGCACTGTATGTTCCTGCGGCTCTGGCAGGGAAGGGGACAGGCGGGACGTCCGCGGATTTTCCCCGTTTGATGGGAATGCTGCCTCTGGCTACATTGGCCGGCGGTTCCGGATTTTATGCCTCTTTGAAACGGAGTTGCATGGAGTATGGAATAGACCTGCGGGTGCAGTGTGAAACTCAGTCGTTCCCTTTTGCGGCGCGCATGTTGAAAAGCGGCGCCTTCATGGCAATCCTACCTTGTATGGCGGAGGAGGAATTGGGAAAGGGTTTTTTCAAGGTCACCCATCCCGCTCTGGACAGACTGGCCCGCAGCATTTCCCTGGCCTGGAATCCGCGGCTGCTGCGTGTCCGGCCTTCCGCCGGAAAAGTGATCGAGGCCTTTGCCGTTCCGGGAAAGGTTTGACCGAGGGGGCCGGGCGCTTCAGTCGGAATCCACGCCCAGCTTGTTTTTCCGGTAATGGTCCAGTGATATGCGGTAGAAATAGACAATGGCCAGCAAGTTCAGCAAGGCGCCTATGCCGAAGGCCCAGTTCAGGTTCAGGTACGCGTAAATTTTGCCTCCGCAGAACATGCCCGTTCCCACGCCGATGTCGAACGCGGTGAAGAAGGTGGAATTGACGGCTCCCCGGTGGCCGCGGTCCGCCATGTTCAGCTTCATGGTCTGGAAGGTGGGAATGAAGATGCCGAACCCGAAGCCGATCAGGATGGCGGCCGTGTAATACACCCATTCCAGCGGGAAGAGGGCCAGAGCGGCGAAACTGGCCGTCAGAATGCCCAGGGAAATGACGGAAAGCTCCGCCACGCGGCCGCGGTCGATCTGTCTGCCCACCATGAACCGCGAGACCAGCATGCCGATCCCCATCAAGGCATAAAACAGGCCCGCGTACTTGAAGCCGTACATTTTGCCGTACAGGGCGGAATAAACGGCCACCACGCCATAGGAAAAGGAAGCGATCATGACGTTGACCGCCAGAGGAATGCCCACGCGCAGCACGAGCCGGTCCAGCACCTTTTTGGGCGTTTCCTGCACGGGTTCCTGAACGGGGCGCCGTGGAGCGCGGATGAGGGAGGCAATACCCGCTCCGGCCAGGCACAGAACCAGAGAGCTCCACGTGATCACGTAAAAGCCGTACTGCTGGTACACCTGGAGGCCGATCACGGGGCCCAGGCACATGCCCAGCGTCATCGTCATCCCGAAAAAGCCCAGACCTTCACCGCGGCGGGACGGCGGAATGATATCCACCGCCATCGTCGGGCCGGACGTTGTCATGCCGCCCCAGATCAGCCCCTGGATAAAGCGCGTCGCAAAAAACATCAGGGCTGTGGCGGCAACGGCGTATCCGGAAAAGGACAGGGCCAGCAGGATGTAAACCGTAACGTAAATCTTTTTGCGGTCTCCGGAATCCACCCGGTGTGCGAACCAGGGACGGGACAGGATGGCCGCCAGCACGTAAATGGACATGATCCAGCCCAGCCAGCCGGAGGAGACCTGAAGCTGGCCCGTCAGGTACAGCGGAAGAACGGGAACCAGCTCGAAAAAGGCCAGCCCCATCATCAGGTTGGCGCAACAGGCCAGCATATAGTCCCGGGTCCAGAGAGGGACTTTGACCGGTGGAATGGCTGCCGCCGCCAATTCATCTCTCGTCCGGTTCATGCAGGGGTTGTACAGCCATCTCCAAAAGTTTCAAATGAAGGACGTGTCATGTTGGGGAGTGAGATGGGAAAAGGGAGGAATCACGGTTCTTTGCCTGAAAAGGTTCCGGGTTGATTGAAGCCTGTTCCAACCAGGGTGGATGGTTCTTTGATGGCATGCAGGTAGCGGAATACTTCCCCGCAGGGAACATCATCGTCAATATGGAACATGAATGCCCGGCGCTGCCGGATATCGGCATTCGCCGCAGCGGTAAAAGCCATGAGGTCATTTTCCCGGGTTGCCGCATCCGTCTCCTTTTGAATGCGCCACCAGGTGAGCTGATAGATTCCCCTGGCCGGATCGCGCGACCGAATGGATTCCGTGAAGGGATAGGAAAATGCTTTTCGACTGGCATTTTTGGCAGGGACGGCGTTGCCAGAGGCAGAGGATTCCATGATCAGATCGTCTAAATTTTCCATTTTCGGCATGGGTTTCGGGCTGACGACGACAGGAAGGTCTTGTTCAAAGTAGTTCGGAAAAGCAGATGCGGAGGCGTTTCCCCGGCGCAGGCGAATGTCCATGCAGAGGCAAAAGCCATACGCTTCTTCAATGCTTCTGGCACCATGCGCCCAGGGGAGTTCCGGATGATTCGGATTAATGGTCAGGCATCTGCCGGAGTCCGCAGGGAGAGTTTTCCAGAACGGGATGGGTCCAGGCAGCTCGGAGGCGTTCATGACCACCCCGCGGGGTAAGGAACAAGGCTTGTCGCGAATGCATTCAAGGAATGGCAGAATAAAGAGAAATAAAAGAACGCAGGAGGGAAGTTGAATCATGGCGGAAAGGGGACCAATGGTTTCAGTTTAACGGCTCCGCATCGGGAAAGTCAAGAGGGGGAAACAGGAAGGGAACCTGTTATTTTTGAAGTGCCGTGTGAGTGCTTTCCTGCGGGAATCATGCCTTCTTTTTTGCGTGCAGGCTGGGGATGGCATGATAGGGTACGGGGTATGAGCGTAATAACCAAGCGTGGAGACGATGGCGAAACGGATCTGATGTTCGGCAGGCGCAGCCCCAAAACGGCGCCGCGCATAGAAGCATACGGAACCGTGGATGAATTGAATTCCCTGATAGGCGTCGTGCGGCATTCCGGCGTGAATCCGCGCACGGTGGTTGTGCTGGACGGTGTTCAGGGCCGCCTGGTGGGCGCCATGGGGGAACTTGCCACGCTGGAGGAGGATTTGCCGAAGTACGATGCCAAGGGCTATGCCCGCGTCACGGCGGAGGACGTAGCATGGCTGGAGGAACAGGCCCACATACTGGAAAAGGAATGTGACATCCGTTTCAAAGGCTGGGCGCGTCCCGGCAAGGAAGGATCTCTGGGCTCCGCCTATCTGGATTTGGCCCGTTCCGTCTGCCGACGCGCGGAACGCCGGGTGGTGGCATTGAGGCTGGACAATGCCCTGAGCAATATAAACACCGCCCTGTTCCTGAACCGCCTGTCCGACCTCTGCTGGGTGTTGGCGCGTTTTGAGGCCCTTGACGCAAAGGAAAAGACAGGGGATCAGGCATAATGCCCTTTCACAGCCGTCCCTCCGGGATACTGTGAAGCCCTGTTCCGTTTTTTGAACAGCCTTGTACCGGAAAAACCCTCTCATTCCGCAGAATGAGAGGGTTTTCATTTTTACGCGGGGTAATCAGATGGCATGAACCATCATAAACGCGTTTCCTCTTTAATAGGTAAGGGCGACAGATCAAGGAAAAAGGATACGCTTTTCCATAAGGTGCTTTCCATAAAGAATTTACTTAGTACAAATCTTCCAATAAAAAACTTGGAGAAGTTTTGTTGATAAATATTTGATAATTTCACTTGAATATAACTAATTTTTCGATTTGAAAGGTAGAGATATAAAAATGAGTAATCCTCCGATCAGAAGAAATGAAATACAAGTAATAACAGGCATTATTATCCAAAACCAACTTATACGAAGGTCAATCACAGAATTTTGAGGGTTATTTGGATCTACATAACATTTTACTGTTTGAGAAGATTTCAGTTCGTGAAAAATTCTCATAAGTTGATCATGATAAACTGTTTTTTTCCAAAATGAATATCGCGTGCCATAATACTTTACGTTATTTACATCATATTCATAATTGATGTTAAGGGAATAAGTTTATGCCTCGCTTCCTCTTCCAGACGATTCATAGTTAGTTTCTATTTTGCATGAATTCACATGGCAGGTATTTTGTAACCAATTGTTTTTAGCGTTATACGATTTTTTGACAATAACAAATTGACTCCAAAACATCCCTATAGAGAATAGTACAAAGATGATTCCGATAAGAAATATAATTTTATTTTTTATGATATAATAATGATAAAGTACTCGCATTTCTCCTTTTGAGGGGAGATATACTATCCTGAACGTGATAAATCTCCTTCAAAGCATCTCTCCTATTCTAAAGTACAAGGCAAACTCCACCAAGAGATCAACCTGGATTTATCAGAGATGATGATACTTTTGTGAATATGGAATCATGGAGAATAAAGGCGGTTTGGTTACTGTTTCCATCTTTTAAATAAATACATGTAGAGCAAATAGCAGCCTGCTCGCGATTGCCGGAAAACACCCATGGCAATGAATGTTCAGAATCTTTCTGATAAATTTATTTTTTATTCTATCTTTATTAGAATAAATTTAAATAATCCCCATTGCGTATATAAAATCCTGTTATAAAGAATAATGAGAAAAATTTCATGCAGGCTATAATAAGAGAAATGCCATAAGCACAACCATATATTAATAGAAATGCAGCATGGTTAATAATGGATTTTTCTCTTTTTTCGTATAATATTGAGAGAAAATTATTTATATATTTGTTCCAAGGAGATATAAAAGCTTGCTTTAAAAACCAGATAATAAGCCATATCGCCCACCATAAGAATATATAATAAATTAAAATGGAATCAAAGTCTCTGGCAAGGGCATAGCCGAAATAAACGAGACAGCCAACAGGGAGCCAGAAAGTGAAGAAATTATTACTTGCCATTTTAATTTCTTGTTTCATTCCTTCGGGAATATATTTTCTTGCGCAAGAAACCCTGGTCATTTTATTGATGAGAAATGAAAACAATATGGTAATCATCCAAAATGATGTCCAGTAAACAAGTACTTCCACATCATGCAATTTGAAAGGATGGATGAATATACAGACAGTGAAATATATCCACCACAATAAGGAATATAGTAGAAGGGATTCGTTAAGACTGTTTCTTGATGAACCGTAATTGAGATAATATGTAAGTGATATAGGACCCAGGAAGGCATTGGCAAGAACAGGTATTACCTTTTTGTACCGGATAAGTTTCATCAGCTATTGAGTTTCTCAAGTAATTACCTATGCCTTTTGATCTTCCAATATTTACATTTAGGTAAGCTATATCAAAACTGGTGCTCCAGTTCTTGGCAATGTAACTTCCTTGAAATGATGATATAAAAATACGTTACATTATCAGATATTTGCATGGGAATTTTCACGAGTATTTAGTCAAACGCGTGAGTTGATTTAAGGAGGCCGAGAATAAGCTGATTTCAGAGATAAAAACATCAGTGGCCTTGGGGTTCATCTCTTGGAATACTCATTTTTCCTATCATGAGTTTATAGTGTTTATAATCAGCGTTCGTGTTTTAAACCAGAGATGTAGTCCGGTTGAAAGAAATTTCTGGAGGATGCATAAGGCTCAAGACGTTTAGGAATCCAGCCGGTGTGATCAAACAAATGTTTCGCGTTTCCTTGTTTTCCTTTCCATTCGTAAACTACTCCGTGGACCGATTTTGTTTCACCAATTTTCGTACCTTGAATCTCGAGGCCATGGGAATCATCAAGGCGTCCATGCATGCCTTCAGATCTTGTTCCTACGGCAATATACCAGAGTTTCCACGTTGTTCCATCTTCATGAGTAATTTGGACATGAGGTTTTTTATTTTCAACTTGAGCAACTCTTGCCAACTTTATGGTGTCTTCATTGAAATTGGATGGATTTTCACTGCGTGAGTTGATTGCCATAAATGCAAACAAGGCCAGATAGATAATAGTTTTAGCCATGTTATTATAGTCAGATAGGATATTTTGTTATAATTTTCCTTGATGAAAACGTCAATTGGTTTCGATTCCACGAGGAATGTGAGGCCCTGTTAAATCAGGAGTCCCCATTTCTGAATTTTTCATGAACGAAAAAGGCGAGGAAGTTGGGCGAAGGATAGGAGGTATTCCTGCGGACTATGCCGCTGCCATAGGATAAGCAATTGGGGAGTTGTTGCTTTTATGATACTTTCACGAGGAAGGATGCTGTTTGCAGGTAGCCACAGTAAAGTTAAGTTCGTTGGTAGTGTAGCTGGCTTTTGGCGAGCAGGATATATGACGCCACTACCGTTACTCTAACCGAAGAGGAAGGCTGATTCTCATGCATAAAATAGGTGAACTATTGCTCAATGGATTCCTGCTTTACCGGTTTTTTGTCCGGTGATATGACCTCCGGTTTCTGTTCTTTTCTCAGTTTTTCCAAATCGAAGACCCCTTCCGCAGTTTCTTCATGCTCGTCAGCAGTGTTGTACTTGAGCACTACCCGCCCTGTTCCCGATTTTAAAAACGCAACAGTCTCTTTTATAGAGTAGGCAAGATCATCATTTTTCGGCTCACCCGCCATAAGCTCTCTCAATTTGAAAACGAGTCTTTTTTTCTTTCCTGCCTTTATTTTTTCTTCGTCCCACAGGATGAATGCCTGCTCCCTTCTACGTTCGGCGTCTGCCTTTGGCCAAAGCTTCACTCCTCTTTCGAATTCCCACAATTCAATTCCACAGTCAATTATCTGGTCATTCAATTTCCTTATCGTGATGTCTTTTTCACTTTCATTAACTATATCTATGATGAAAAATACATCAGGATAGCGTTGATCTTTTACGGACTCAAACCGGGCGTCAACCTCAATGTTTACTTCCGAACAGAAAGCGCTGAGAGTAGACAACAAAAAAAATGAAAGAATACGGGTTATCATGAGGATTATTATTGCGGACAATTCATATCTATAGAGGGGGGATCTTCAACTTGGTGAGGAGTTCCAATGGAGTTAAATAATTTTCCTGATTTCTGCCATCTTCCTCCTTCTACGTTCAAGTATGTGCTTTCTTCCCCTGTAATTTTCTTTTGCTGTTTCATAGACCATTCTAAAAACTCATTTTTAGCACGGGATTGCTTGCTGTTCAACCATGTTTCCAACTTGTGTTTGTAAATGGTTGCTTGAGACTTGTTCAACCCTGGTTTGGAGCATTTTTTAGTGATCTCTTTTTCAAAGACTTTAAGATAGGTGGTATAGGCTTTTTGATAAACATCAACTCGTCTTTGCTCATGAGCTCGAATTGCAATCAATCCATTAGCCGTATATGCTATTCCGGTCTGATCATTGGCTACATAAGAGTCAACCGTAACATCAAATTCTTTCGATTTTTTGATGTAAACCTTACAGATTTTTTTTCTTTTTTCTTTCACGCATTCCTCTGCAATTTCGTTTTTTCCTTTCGGCGTCGGGTCTGGACGAGATGTCTTTCCATACCAACCAGTCGGCATATTGCCTTCAGCCAACGTTCCTTCCGTTTGGTTTGCTTTGAATTTTAATCCTAAAATGTCAAACCAACTTACAGTATTATTGTTGACTATGGAATACATATTCAATTCCCCTTCTTCGGCAATAGGGTCTCGATTGATCCATCTGCCGTCGGTAGGGTTGAGATGTCGGTAGTTGTAGTAAACCAACCCCAGCTCGTCGTCCGTGTACTCACAGGAAAAACGGAACCTGCTGCTCTGGGCCATGTCTCCTTCTGCCGTAAGCATGCCTCCGAAGGGAGCATACTCGTAGCGGGCCCTTCGTGCCTGCTGACCATCAAAAATGGAAGTGACGTTCTTCAGGGAGTCGTGCATGAAGCAGAGATGCTCTTTTACTTCCCCCCCGTTCTCCTTCCAGCATGTCATCATCAGGATGCGCGTGGCTGCCGGCTCCGTCGGATCCCACAGGTAACTCTTTTCCAGTAGGGGCTGGGGATGCATCAGATTTAGTTCCGCCACCTGCAGGTAGCCCCGGTACAGGTAATAAGCATGGCTGACAACTGTCCCGTTGACAACTACCTTCTTCTCAAAACGGCGTCCTTGGGAGTCATAACCGCAGGCCACAACGCTCCGGCCATCTCCACTGGTGAAGGATACCGGCCTGTCGTTGGCATCGTAGGATACATTCCAGATTCCTGTGGAAGTTTTAACCCTGGTCTGGTTGCCGTCCGCATCGTAAGAGGGAGTAAACTGTGCTCCTGGTTGTGTAATGTCCGTGTACTGGTTGAGCCGGTTGGCTTCGTAGGATATATCCTCTTCCAGTTCCCGGGCAGTCTTGCGGTTGCCGATGTTGTCGTACTGGTAGGAGAAGCTTTCTCCGGTCTGAAGATGATCTCCGATCAATTCATTTCTACCGTTGTAAGTGAAGTTCCTGGTGTTTGAGGGTGTAGCGGCGTCCCCGGCGTCCCAGGAGTCCCGGCGCTGGACCGGACTCATTAGCCCGTCATATTGATAGGCATGCCCAGCCACCCTGCCGCCATTCCCGGGGACCTCATAGCCGATGGAGGCCAGGAGATGGAGCTTGGGATGATAGGTATTCCTGCGAACCATGCCGTTGGGGTAGGACAATTGGTTGAGGAAGCCGCTGGTTTCATCATACTCCCACGTAAAAGGAGTATCCAGCCCTTCCATATTCATACCCATCATGTCACCTTTATGGTCATAGTCAATAGAGGAGTGCTGCACGGTGCGGGTCCCCAGTATCAGGCGGTATCCGCAGGGACGCCCAAAGGCGTCATACTCTTCCTGGATGCAGCTTTCCGCAGTTCCAAAGGAAGTCTCCTGGATCATTCTCCCAAAGGCGTCATAGGAAAGTTCCCTGATTCCCGAGGCATCGCAAACAGAGATCATTTGTCCGAGGTGGTTGTAGGCAAAATTCCATTTTGGAGTACTATCATTATGAGTGATTGAGACAAGTTCCCCGGTGAAGGGAGCATAGGCATAGGTGGAAACAATACCCCTGGCTTTGGTGAGTGTTTCCAAACGGTTGAGCCTATCGTAGGTTTTGGAGATGCAGGATTCATCGGCATAGGTCTTTCTCAATTCCAATCCCGTGGCTGCATCGTAGAGCCACCTGGTGGTGTCTCCGTCGGTGCGGCTGGAAGGATCGGTGGTAATATCGCCTTCATCCGTCCTGAAGGTGGTTAACGATGTCAAGCGGCCTGCTTCATCGTAAGCAAAGCAGGAGGGCTGTATGGCAGTCCCGTATTCGGCCGTTTTCCGGCCGCGGATATCATAGCAATAACAGATGGTGCCTCCCAGGGCGTTGGTGATGCAGGCAGGGGCGTCACAGCAGGGGGAGTAGGCAGTGGAAGTGATATTGCCTTGTGCGTCGGTTGTCCTGATGTCGCGTTCGGCCAGGTCGGTTTCGATGGTAGTGACATTGCCCCGGGCATCGGTTTGCTTCAGCATCATTCCTGTGGAGGCATAGGACCGTTCCTGTGAAGAGTGGATTCCTGCATAATTGGTTTGGCTTATGGTAAATCCATCCACTACAAGGGATTCAGCCACGATATCCGAAGTGGGAATGCGACTGAACTGGGTACGCTTGGAGGGAGCGGTGTATTCCGTCCATTGAACACTCTGCTGACCGTACACGTCGAAGGAAAGAGCCTTGCTTTCCACTACAGGGTCCAGTTGAGAGACCATGGTTTCAGTAGTCTGTGTGAGAGGCAGTCCTTCGGTATTGTAGGTTGTAGAGGTTTGTACCTGATAAATGCCATCTTCCCGTATCTGGTAGCAGGAGGAGCTTTCCGCAATCCTGTTTTTAGTAGCATCCTCCGGATGCAATTGATCCAGAAGAACAGTCTGCCTTGCGGTGCTGCCCAGTTGGTCGTAGACAGTTACTGTAGGAGCCATGTCTTCTGTCCGGGTATGCACAAGCTGCCCCTTGTCGTTGTAAGCGTTGCTGGTGACAATGAACCCTCCCTTCGTATTGGGCTGTTCCTGTCTGATGGTTTGTCCAAAGCCGTTTTCCAGGGAGCGTAACAGAACCACTCCCTGGGACAGGGTTGTGGTTAGGATGCCCTCCTGTGTCAACTCAAGCTGGGTTTCCATTTCCCGCTGACCGGTTCCCGTCTGGAGGAGAATGGAGCCGTCATAATAGGTTTTGGTAATCAAGGTAGCTGCTGAAGGAGTGGTGACGGTTGTAGTGAGCTGATCGTCACTGTATTGGGTCCTGGTCACACGTCCGAGGATATCCGTGGTGGAAATGGTTCTTCCCAGATCGTCGTACTGGGTACTTTCAACCGTGGTCATGGCCCCGACATCCTTTCGTGTGGAAATAATCCTTCCTGCGGCATCATAAATGTAGCTGGTGATGATTTCGGGAGTGGTTTCGGTTGCGGATCGGATGGTTTCCACCAGTTGTTTGGCCGAGTTGTATGCGTAGCTGGTTGTGATGCCATCTTCGTCGGTTTCTCTCAAGGGCCCGCAGCACATCCATTCTGTGGTACTGGTTCTGCCATTGGCCTTCGTAGTTTTGACAAGTTTGAGCTCGGCGTCGTATTGGTAGTCTTCGGAAGAAATCAGAGACCATTCATCTCCTGTATGAACATATTGTTCCATCCGTGTGGTGGTGCCGTTTTCAGCGATGTATTGGACGGTTCTGGTACTTTGGCCCGGAACAATGCTCCCGTTTGCCTGCACAGTTGAGGTCACCTTGTGAACAGCGCCATAATCCGTTGTGGCTTCATAGGTATGGACGGTCTGAACACCGTTGATGCCCTGGCTCATCTTCTGCCTCCCCCGGGCGTAGGGGTACTGAGCTGCTTCCCCATAAGTCTCTGAGACGCTTGTGTGAACCTGGTCGCAGCCCAAAGCTGTTTCGGTCTCTGTCGTGCGGTTGACTTCGGGGCTGTCTTCATAAGTATAGCTTCTTTGGCTTAGAACGGTTTCGGTTCCGTCTTGGGCAATGATGACTTCCCTTTCCGTAGCCGGCCTGAAATCATTGAAGCGCAGGT
>NZ_KQ971074.1:0-24689 GCF_001580195.1 Akkermansia sp. KLE1798 | reverse complement strand
TACGCATTCCTTTCTCTCCTCCCCCTGCCCAGGGGGAGGCTTGCAGAATGACGCGTCCCTGGCCGTCGTACTCGTAGCGGGTGTAGCCTCCGTCGGGCTTGATTTCTAACGAGACCCGGTACTGATCGTTGTACGTGTAGAGTGTTGTTTGGGCCAAGGGGGTATTGTAGCCTTCCGTGCTGCTGATAGTCAGCCAGCCTCCGTCGGTATACTTCTTCACCGTGCGTGTACTGTGGGAAGGCTGGGAATCATTGATACCCCTGACCGTTTCGATGCGCTCCCACTTGGAGTCGGGCAGGGAGTTGCGCTCAATCGTGCGCACGATGCGCTCATTCCCCTCCCCTTTGATGATGATCACTTTGTTGCCTTCTTCCCGGCGTTCAATGAAACGCGGTTCCTGCCCGGCCCTCCGGTTGGTAATGCGGGTTACCGTGACGCCTCCTTCCAGGGAAGTCTCATAGAAAGCCATTTTGTAGGGTTCTCCGGTGACGGTAAATTCTCCATCGTTAGTGGGAGAGACATTCCCGGGAACATACCACTCCAGGGTGAGGCTGTTGTTTCCGGGAATGCTTCGCATCAGCCCCTGGGCCTGGGAATAGACGCTGTTGAGATATCCATCCGGGTTGTAGGTGACTTGAACCTTTTTGGCATACTCCTCGGCAGACAGGATATTGCCCGAGGAACTGGTGACGAAGACAACCTCTCCGGTGGCTGCCGAGAAGCGCAGACTCATGCCGGAAGGAAGCACCATGTCCATGTAGGCGGGAGTACCCTGAGTATTGGGGGTGAGGTCTTGGTTGAGTAATCGTACCCGGTAATCCAGTTTTCTGGAGCTACCGACGGGAGAAGCGTCATTGCTGCCCGCTTCTGCCTTGAAATAGATGTGGCTTCCGGAGGGACGCTTGACGGTGACGCGCCGTTCGTCTTCAGAGAAAGAAGCGCTCCATGCCATGGGGTGGTTGTAGCGCATGGAGGGGCCGCTGTTGGAATTGAAGGTAAGAGGGATGGAAGAGCGCGCTATGCGCATGAACCTGGCCGGAGAGGGAGGCGGAGGAGTTCCTGCAGATGGGGGATTGATACATGCATCGCCTTGACAATCCTGTTCATTGTCGGGATCGCCCGGAGTGGGTTGTTGCTGAACGCAGTTTTCGTCACCTTCCTCGTCACAGTCGCAGGGGCACGGGCATGGTTCTTCCTCGGTGGGAGGTTCGCTGGAGGAAGAAGACAAAGAGCTGGAACTGGAACTGGAGCTGGAACTGGAACTGGAACTGGAGCTGGAGCTGGAGCTGGAGCTGGAGCTGGAACTGGAACTGGAACTGGAACTGGAACTGGAGCTGGAACTGGAACTGGAACTGGAGCTGGAGCTGGAGCTGGAACTGGAACTGGAACTGGAACTGGAACTGGAGCTGGAGCTGGAGCTGGAGCTGGAGCTGGAACTGGAACTGGAACTGGAACTGGAACTGGAACTGGAATGCGAATCGCTTGGTTTGGGATCAAACTCAAATTCCCCCTCTCCTGTAGAAGAGCTGCTTGAAGTCTCCTCCTCATCTTCATCCCGGCGTAGCTTGATCAGGGTGATGACTTCCTCTCCTTCCTTTTTGGGAGGAGTCGCATTGGGATTGAGGTAGGAATTGATGTCGGGCACATCCGCCTTGTCGGAGAGAATGGCAAGGCAGAACTCCTGTCCGGAGCCCAGGGCGGGGTGGTGTTCGTGGACGATTTGGAACCAGTAATATCCCTGTTCCAGCACGATGCTGTCCGGCTTCACGGAAAGGTCCTTTGCTTCCTTCGTGAACTCTACATTCTTAAAAGGAATGGACAGAGAGATGGAGGAATCGGCGGCCAGGGAAAGGAAATAGGTTCCGCCTTTGATGATCTTGAGGTACCCGGTCCATTCATGGCGTGTGTCGTCGGAAGCGGAACGTGGGGAGATGAGAACGGGAGCGGTGATTCCATTGACGTAGAAGTCGCCTTGTGGGAGGCCATTGGCGAACATGGGAACGAGGGGATAGCGGGGATCTAGGGTGTTGTCGGTATTGTTCATTGTCTTGTAAATCAGGATTGTTAAGTGATTTGCAGGCAATGTAGAACTACCGGTCGCCCAAATGAAAGACGCCTGATACGTTATTCCAAAAGACCCCCCCCTGGATTTTAATTCTCACAACAAAGCATGGTTAATTCCCATATTCATTTAAAAATAAGAATTTTCCTATCATAAAACCTACATAAAAATTACGGACAGGAATTTTTCCTGTCCGTAAATTAGAGAACGGTTTGTGTAGGGAAGGCGTGTGCCAGACTCAAATGAGCCACGTTCCGTATTGCTGAAGGCCCTTTTGCCTTCTCATGCTGTAGTCAAGGATATATTTGAGGATATCCGCCTGGGTGTAGCCGTGATGTGCGGCCGCCAGGCAGATGGAGCCGCTTTTGCCCAGGTGGCAGCAGATGTTCATTTCCAGAATGCGGCGTTCGCCCTTTTCAAAGTCGATCCTGTAGTCAATGCGGAAGTAGTCCATGGGTCCCAGGGCCGCCCAGACTTTCCGGACGTCTGCAATGATATCCTGCTCCAGATCGTGCACGGATACAAGCTGGTAGCCCAGATGGTCATGCAGTTTGAGGTCTTCCGTGATGATGTTGCCGGGTTTGTCGGACTTCGGCTGTACGAATCCCAGGATGACGGGTTCTTCTCCCCCCAGCACTGGAACAGTAACGTCAATGCCTTCGCAATATTGCTCCACAAGAACTTCATGCCCTTCTTCCATAAGGCGTTTGGCGCAGGAAGCCACAGCCTCCCAGGTGCCGCAGATGCTGTCTTCCCGGATTCCCCCGGAAGCGGCGCCAAAACGTTTTTTGACGAAATAGGGACCGGGGAAGGGGGCTTCCGCCGGAATTTCCCGGTCTTTGGAAAGTCCCATGCCCTCCGGCATGTTGAGGCCCAGGGAGCGGAAGACAAGCTTGGTCAGCAGTTTGTCTTCTGCAATGGCGCGAATGTTGGGAGGGGCGCCCAGGTAAGGGACCTGGATGAATTCGCAGTAGGAGGAGATGAAGATTTCCGGCTTGGCCATCTGGAACCTGTTCATCAGGGAGAAGACATAGTCCACGTTTCCCTTGGCGAATTGTACGGAGTACGGTTTGGAGGAGGAGACGACATCATAGCCTATGTCTTGAATGGCTTTGTAAATGTTGTAATGGTACTGGGGATAGCCTCCGTTGCCCGTGTAGGGTTTTTGGGAGAAGTCGGGGGCGTCGGGCGCATAGGGGGCCAGATACAGGATTCTTGCGGGCTTGCCGTAGGCGTTTAATTGAATTTCCGGGACTTTGAACATACGTGGCGGTGATTGTGTGGAATGTTTCTTGGATTATGGAAATTGCCGCCGTGTTCAAACAATATAAATAATAAGGGGCGGTATCACCGTCCCGGCGGAAGGAAGATGAAAAAGGAAAAGCGCCCGGGCCTTCCTATTTCCTGGTCAGGCCCCTTGCCAGCCTCTGGACATACTGCTCCATGGCTGGAAGTTCCTGTTCAATGCATTCCACCAGCTTAAGCTGGGTCCGGCAGCGGATGAGGTTGTGTCCGGGCCGGGAAACCTTGAAGTATTGGTCTCCTTCCAGATAATCCGTAAGGAAGCGGATGCCGATTTCCAGCGTGATAAGCTTTCCGGAAAAGGCGAGCTGGTCTATTTCCGCCTGAGTCAGGAATCCGTGCGCGGCATGCAGATAACCTTCCACAATGGATTGGAACATGGGCATGCGCATGCTGACTTTGCTCAGGTCTTCCTCATCTTCTTCCGTAGGCGGAGTAACGGTACGTACCATGTCCCCGAAATCGTACAGGACGAGGCCGGGCATGACCGTGTCCAGATCAATGACGCAGACGGCGTGGTCCGTGTCTTCATCCAGCATGACATTGTTGATCTTGGTGTCGTTGTGGGTGATGCGGGTGGGCAGTATTCCTGCCGTCTGGAGATCCAGCAGACGGTCTACGTCCTGCTCCCGCGCCCTGATGAATTCCAGCTCCGTCCGGCAGGAGGAAAGCCGCCCCCGGGGATCCTGCTCCGCCACTTCCATAAGACGGTTGTAACGGTTCCGGGTGTGATGGAAGCCGGGAATGGTTTCCACAATGTCGTCCGGATTCATGTCGCTGATCAGGTCCTGGAAAGACCCGAAGGCAAAACCGGCCTGATAGGCCTGGCGCGTGTTTTCCACCACGTCGTACGTGTGCGTGCCGGCCAGGTAGTTGTAGCAGCGCCAGATGCCGTCTCCGGGGATGTCTATGTAGTTGCGGCCGCCACGTGCCGGGTAGAGATTCAGGGTCTGCCCGGCGGAGTCTTTCACGCGGCGCAGCACTTTCCAGTTGATATGGCGGGTGACTTTTTCCACGTTGCGCATGACGGCCCTCGGGTCTTTGAAGACATAGTCGTTGATGCGCTGCAGAATGTAGGAGTCTTCCGTCCCGTCGCTTTTGCGGTAGGTGGCTTTGTAAGTGGTATTGATGTGGCCGCTGGGTATTTCCTTGCCGGTGACGAATTCCCCTTCAATGGCGAAGAGGTCTCCGATTCCGGCAATGCGGCACAGCAGCTGGTCGGGATCGGCTGGCGTGGAGAGCGGAGCGTTCATGGGGTTGTGTTTGAGGCAGTGTTGGGCGGAACGGGAATCAGTGGACGAATTTATAGCCTACGAGTTGATCGAGCTTGCTCTTGAGCTGTGCGATGCCGTCTCCGTTGAGAGCGGAAAGGGGGACCACGTCCACCTTCGGGAAGCGCAATCTGAAGCTGGCCAGGTTGTCTTCCGCACCTTCCAGGTCCATTTTATTGGCGACGACAAACCAGGGTTGTTTGGCCAGGTCTTCGCTGTAAAGTTTGATTTCCGTGCGGAGGTTCTGCAAGTCTTCAATGGGGTCGCGTCCTTCGCTTCCGGCCATGTCCAGAACGAAGACGAGCACCTTGCAGCGTGTGATGTGGCGCAGGAATTCGTGTCCCAGGCCGCGGTTGCGGTGTGCGCCTTCAATGATGCCGGGAATGTCCGCCACCACGCAACGGCGGAAACTGTTGAATTCCACCACGCCGATAATGGGTTGAAGTGTCGTGAACGGATAGTTGGCGACTTTCGGCTTGGCTGCGGAAATGTCGCCCAGCAGGGTACTTTTGCCGGCATTGGGGTAGCCCACGAGTCCCGCGTCCGCAATGCGGCGCAGTTCCATGAAAAAGACGCCTTCCTCCCCTTCCGTGCCCAGTTCCGCTTCCGTGGGGGCCTGGTTGGTGGCGGAACGGAAGTGCCAGTTGCCTTTGCCGCCGATGCCGCCCTGGCACAGCGTAAACCGGGTTCCTATTTCCGTCAGGTCCGCGATTTTTTCCAGTTCGATGCCGTCGCCTTCCCGCTCCAGCCACGTGGCTTCCGACATGGAAGAGGCATTGCTGCGGTAGATGATGGTGCCGGGCGGAACTTTCCCAATGACGGATTTCCCGTTTTTGCCGTGTTTTTTAGCTCCCTGGCCGCCTACGCCGTCCGTAGCGATCAGCTTGGGATCATAGAAAAAGGAACGCAGGTCATTCGTGTGCGGATCCACTTCCAGAATGACGCTACCGCCATCGCCGCCGTCCCCGCCGTCCGGGCCGCCCTTGGGCACGAATTTGGCCCTGCGGAAGCTGACCAGCCCGTTTCCTCCCTTTCCTGCCTTGGCAAATATGCGGATGTTGTCAACAAACATGGCTTGATCTTAGGCATTTTTGGCCCGAAAGCAAGACAAGTGCAGGACTGTACGTCCGTTTCCACGGCATGGGATTCATGCCACCTAGGGGGGTGGAATACGTCCGGGAGGGACAAGACCGGCCCGATTGCTGTCTTCCGGATATTTTTCCGAAGGGCCGTATTGGTTTGTTCCCCGCTGGCTGTCCTCGCAAAAAAAGATGATGAGAAGGATGGGGCCCGCCAGCGGAACCAGGTTCAGCAGAAGAAGTGCGCCGCTTTTATTGGTATCATGCAGGCGTCTGCATTCCACGGCCAGAGAAGGGAGCAGCGTGAAGAGCGCCCATAACAGCACCGGGCTTTCTCCTGCCAGAACATGGTTGAAAACCCTGGAGGGCGGCGTCAGGTTCAGCATAAGCGTCAGGCCGAGCATCCACAGGAGAAGGAAAATGACGGTTTGGCCCAGTATCCAATACCAATATTCCGAACGAGTGGCTCTTCCTGAAAAAACGGCGTATTTGGAGAGTACGGACTTGGTTGCGGTTATCAGGGTATAGCCCTTGAAGTCGGGATTTTGAAAGATGTGCTTATGGATGGGCGTGTTCATGTCTTAACGTTTCCTCTGGGCGTTTCCATATATCTGCCGGAAATCATGGCTGTTCCGGCATGCGTTGCCTGTCATAAATTCAGCTGGTTTTATTTTTTGGAAAAAGCTTTTCCAGCACCGGAGAATGGATGGTCGGGATATTTTTCCGAGGGACCATACTGGTTCGTACCCTTTTGACTGTCCGCAAGACACAGGATCAGGATAATCAGGAACCCGATTCCGGGAAGGAGCAGCAGGCAGCTGTACCATCCGCTTTTTCCTGTATCGTGAAGACGGCGGAAGATTACGGCCAGGGTAGGGATGAACAGCAGGATTCCCAAAACCCCTCCGCTGTTGCCTCCGAATATAAACGAAGGCTTCCAGCCCAGGATGGAGCCGAGCAGAAAGCAAAATAGCATCCAGTACCAGAATTCAGACAAGACGGCGCGGCCGGAAAAGCGCGCGTATTTGCGGAAAACACTTTTGACGGCTGTGACCAGGTTGTAGCCGTTAAAAGAAGGAGAGAGGGGGGGCATGAATTTATTAAATCACTTGCAGTCAGAGGTGTCAATAGAGGGTATTGGTGCGGCTTTTCCCCCCATGGAATGCGTGCAAACGGTCTTTTGGATTGAAAAGAAGTACCGGCATGGCATCATCTGTCGCAAATCATGCCCCGCCTTTCCATCCTGCTGCCCGACGGCTCCGAGAAAACCATCGTCCTCCCGAAAAACGGCGAATATTTCGCCCGCATCGGTCGGGATGAACATTGTGAAATTGCCATTCCTTCCCCTTCCGTATCAGGAGAACATGCATTGCTCCAGTACAAGGACGGCGGTTATGTCATTGAAGACCTTGGTTCGACCAATGGTGTCAAAATCAACGGCCTGACTCCCATGGGGCCTGCCGCCCTGTATGAAGGGGACGATATTATTCTGGGAGAAGTGCATTTGAAGTTTTCTGAAGAACCGGGTTCCCTTCCGGCCTCCGGAACGGACGGAGGGAACAGACAGGAAGAATACTTTTCTCCCGCCATGCAGAATTTGCAGCAGCTTGCGGACCAGGCTACCCGCACGGCCCGGAAAAATTACATGTGGATGGCTTTGTACGCCGTTCTGATGTTTTTCCTGGCGCTGTTCGCCGGGCTGACTTACAAGCATTACAAGGTTACCGGAGAACTCCTTCCTTTGCAGTGGCTGGGCATTGAGTCGCCCAAGGACGCCCTGAAATCCCTTGAGAATCAGGAAAACCAGGAGAATCAGGAGGAAGCTCCGCAGGAATAGGCTTTTTTCAGTTTTCCCGCCTTAACAGGTGGAGGAAAGGTCCCGGGACATGTGTTGCTCTTCCGGAAGGGGCAGGAAGGAAGATGTCGCCCCCTGTTCCAGTTCAAGCAGGTATTGCTTGATGGACAACCCTCCTGTATACCCGGTCAGTTTTTTGTTGGCGCCGATGACCCTGTGGCAGGGAATAATAATGCTTATGGGATTGTGCCCGTTGGCTCGGCCTACGGGGCGGCAGGCAGACGGCCTGCCCGTTTGCCGGGCGATGTCGGCATAGCTTCTCGTCTCCCCGTAGGGAATGGTCAGAAGAGCCTGCCAGACGGCTTCTTCAAAGGGAGTGCCCTGCGGAGCAAGCGGCAGGTCAAAAATGCGGCGGGTTCCCCGGAAATATTCGTCAAGCTGTCCGGCGGCCTCTTTCAGCAGGGGAGTATCCTTCCATCGCAGTTGCTCCGGCCGCACCATGTGTCCCCAAAAGATATGCGTGATGGCCGTTCCGTTTTCCACGATGCCGACCGGCCCCAGGGGCGTTTGATGGAGCATCGCCCAGCATTTCTCCGGAAAATTTGTATTCATGGATGGAATATAACACAGGCAGGAGGCCATTTCTCCTTAAATTTTTACCAGGGCCTGAACAGGCTCGCTCCGGAATTTTCAATGGCAAGCATGCATGGGCTGGATTTTGATTGAAAGGCGGACCCTTCAAGTACAGTATTGGTCCATATGATGAAGAAAGGCCTGTTTGCCGTATTGCTGGCGGCGTGTCTGTGCACGTCCGGAAAGGGAGAAAACGTCAATCCTCCCAAGACCCTGCCGGGCGGCTGGGTGTACGTGTGGGGCGACGAGTTCAACGGCACCAAGATCAACCCCAAGAAATGGCAGCCGGAACTGGGTGTTGTCCGCAACCAGGGTTCCCAGCAGACATATACCGCACGCCCGAAGAATTTGCGCGTGAAAGACGGCAATCTGGTGCTGGAGACCCATTTTGAGAAGTTTGCCAACATCAA
Organism: Akkermansia sp. KLE1798; assembly: GCF_001580195.1. NCBI lineage: Bacteria > Pseudomonadati > Verrucomicrobiota > Verrucomicrobiia > Verrucomicrobiales > Akkermansiaceae > Akkermansia > Akkermansia sp. KLE1798. The sequence goes on along the minus strand of NZ_KQ971074.1, from coordinate 16,137 downwards.
TTACAAGAAAAGCAACGCGGAATGGATTAAAAACACCAAATTCATGCCTTATACTTCCGGCTCCGTCAGCACGCTTAAAACGAAGACTTTCCTGTTTGGCAGACTGGAAGTCCGCGCCAAGCTTCCCAACAAGGCCAAGGGCATCTGGCCCGCTATCTGGCTGCTGGGCAAGAACAAGTGGGGATGGCCCACCAACGGGGAAATTGACATGATGGAAAATATTTCCCAGCAGCCGGACGTGGTTTATTCCACCTTCCATCTGAGCCCGGACGGCGTCTCCAAGAAAGACGCCTCACGCGGCGGCACGGTGAAGATCAACAATCTTTCCGACGATTTCCATATTTACGTTATGGAGTGGGACAAGGACAGCATCAAGCTGATGGTGGACGACAAGCTGGTAAAGTCCATCGACCTGAATACCACAAATTACGCGAATGGGGCGGGCAATCCCTTCCGCACGCCCTTTTACCTGATCCTCAATTCCGCCGTAGGCGGCAACTGGTGTGAAAAAGCTCCCCAGGACGGCACGGGATATCCGGTCGAGTTCCTGATTGACTACGTGCGTTTTTACCAGACCAAGGAACACATGGAGCAGGCCAAGCAGTTTGACCCGGAAACCGGTCTGCCGAAGAAGCAATAAGCCTGTTTTTTCCATATTCCGATGCAAGGGGTTGGAACAGTTCCTCCCCTCTCATTCAGGATTAACTTTTAAGGAATCCTCCTGAAAGAAAAAGCCGCTCTTCCCGGAAAGAAGAGCGGCTTTATGGTTGAAAAGGAAACGGAATTAAAATTCCGTGCCCGTGTGCTGGGTCAGTTCCTGGAAGCGCGCCAGAATGCGGGCGGTCACGGGCCCGATTTTGCCGGAACCCAGTTCGTAGCTGTCCAGTTTGGTGACGGGAACGCATTCCGCGGCCGTTCCGGTCAGGAAGCATTCGTCCGCGCACGTGACCGTGAAGCGGTTCATGGTTTTTTCTTCCGCCGGGATTTGCTGTTCACGGCAGATTTCCAGAACCACGCGGCGGGTGATGCCGTCCAGCGCACCGTCCGTCACCGGGGGCGTATAAACGGTACCGTCCTTCACGATGAAGATGTTGTCCCCCGTGCATTCCGCCACGTTGCCCTGGTCGTTCAGCATCAGGGCTTCCGCCGCTCCCTGGCGCACGGCTTCCACCTTGGCCAGGATATTGTTGAGGTAATTGAGGGATTTCACCTGCGGACAAATGGTGTCCGGACGATTGCGGCGGATGGAACTGGTGATCAGGGACAGGCCGTTTTCATAAACTGCCGGATCGTACAGGGCTATTTTATCCGCGATGATATAAACGCAGGAACGCTTGCAGTTGAAAGGATTGAGGCCCAGGTTGCCGATGCCGCGCGTGACTACCAGGCGGATATAGCCGTCGTCCAGGCCGGAGGCCGCCGCGGTTTCGCAAACGGCTTTGGACAGTTCCTCCTTGCTGTAGGGCATGTCCAGCAGCAGGTAATGGGCGCAGTTGAACAGGCGGTCCATGTGGTCTTCCAGCCGGAAGACGCGCCTGTTGTAAAAGCGGATGCCCTCAAAAATACCGTCGCCGTAAAGTGTGCCATGATCAAACACGGAGGTCTTGGCTTCCTCCTGTTCCACTAGCTTGCCGTCTAACCAAATCTTCATTGTCGTTTAAAATTAGGAAATTGTTTGTGCCGGAGCAGGATAGCCGCATTTGTCCGCCGGGGAAAGCTATAAATTCACGCGTGAGGGAAAAGTTCCGTCAATCACGGTCCTTCACGGAAGCCTCGCGCGCGCGAAATTATTATGACGGTATTCGTGGAGCAGGCTTGACATTTATTTTCCCGTGCCTTTAGCTCTCGCGCGAAATGTCAGATCCTTCCAAGTTCCGCAATCTCGCCATCATCGCTCACGTTGACCATGGAAAAACGACCCTGGTTGACCAACTTCTGCAGGCGGGCGGCGCCTACCGGGCCAACCAGGCCGTGCAGGAACGCGCCATGGATTCCATGGATCTGGAACGTGAAAAAGGCATCACGATCAAGGCGAAGAACACTTCCATCCTCTGGAACGGATACACCATCAACATTGTTGATACTCCAGGACACGCCGACTTCGGCGGTGAAGTGGAACGCGTGATGAAGATGGTGGACGGCGTTCTTCTGGTGGTGGATGCTTTTGAAGGGCCGCAGGCCCAGACGCGCTTCGTGCTCCGCAAGGCTCTCCAGGAAGGATTGATGCCTATCGTGGTGATCAACAAGATCGACCGTCCGCACGCCGATCCCGCCGCCGTGCATGACCAGGTGCTGGAATTGTTCCTGGAACTGGGCGCTACGGATGAACAGTTTGAAGCCCCCTTCGTGTACGGGTCCGCCCGCGACGGCTATTTCATGAATTCCATGGAAGGGGAGCCCCCCGTGGACTGCACACCCCTCCTGTTCAAGATTGTGGAACATATCCCGGCACCGAAGGACGCCGACCCGGAAGGGGAGTTCAAGATGCTCGTTTCCAACATTGACTGGGATGATTATGTGGGCCGTGTCGCCATTGGCCGCATCACTTCCGGTTCCGTAAAGAAGGGAGACACCGTCTGGCTCCACCAGAGCGGGGGAGTTTCCGTTTCCGGCAAGGTTACCCGCATGTTTGAATATTCCGGACTGGGCACCACGGATTCCGCCGTGGGCGTGGCGGGCAATATTGTGGGCGTAGCGGGGTTTGAGAACGTAAATATCGGTGAAACCCTCGGCGGTTCCCAGGAGACGGAACCGTTGCCATTCGTGGCGATTGACCCGCCTACGATTTCCATGGAATTTTCCATCAACAACGGTCCCTTTGGCGGCCGTGACGGCAAGAACGTCACTTCCCGTGTGATTCGCGACCGCCTGATGCGGGAGATGCGTACGAACATTTCCATCCAGGTGGAGGATACGGACAAGGCTGGCGTGTTCTCCGTTTCCGCCCGCGGGGCCATGCAGATTGCCGTGCTTGTGGAAACCATGCGCCGTGAAAATTACGAGCTGTGCGTTTCCCGTCCCACCGTGATCATGAAAAGGGATGAGAACGACCGCCTGACGGAGCCGTACGAGACGATTTACGTGGAAGTGCCGGACGAATATTCCAACGGCGTCATGAAGCTCCTGAACGCCCGCAAGGGACAGATGGAAGACATGGTATGCAAGGAGGGCACGGGCCATACCTTCATCCAGGCGTACATCCCCACCCGCGGCATCATCGGGTTTGAATTCGAGCTGGTGAACCTGACGTCCGGCCACGGCATTTTCTCCCACCTGTTCCGGGATTACGGCCCCTACGCCGGGGAAATCACCACGCGCACCACGGGCACGCTTGTTTCCATGGAAACGGGAGTTTCCACTCCCTTCGCCCTGGCCGCCCTGGAAGAGCGCGGGCGCCTGTTCGTGGGGCCGCAGGAGGACATTTACGAAGGGCAGATCGTGGGTGAAAACCCGCGCCAGATGGACATGCCCGTGAATCCGTGCAAGGAAAAGCATTTGAACAACATCCGTTCCGCCACGAAGGGGGACGGCATCCAGCTTTCACCTCCCGTCAACTTCTCCCTGGAACGCGCTATTGAATACATTGAAGCGGATGAACTGGTAGAGGCTACTCCTCATTTCATCCGCCTGCGCAAGCGCATCCTGAACGCCAACGACCGCGTGAGGGAGTCCCGCAAAGCCGGCAACTAGCCGCCCGGAATAGGGAACGAATGGCCCCGTATCTGGGATTGCGTCCCCGTTGATGTTGAGATAGGATAGGGATCATGGACGATAGCCGGATTCCTTCTTCCTCAGCCTCCGTGCGCATGCTTACAGAAATTTTGCGTGAGTTGGGCCCCTTCCTTTACATGATCAACCAGGGCAATGTAGGGGACGCATTGATTGCGGCATCCACCGTTGCCCTGTTTGAAAAGGAGGGGCTGCCCTTCATTCCCTGCGGGCAGAATCTCCCTTCCGGCATGGAGGAAATCGTCCTTGTGTATGGCGGCGGCGGAGGTTTTGTTCCCTGGTTCGGCATGTTGCCTCATTATGTGCAGCTTTTCTCCGATTCGCGTATCCGGAGGTGCGTGATCCTTCCGCAGAGTTTCAGGGAATGTGATGAACTGGTGGACGTATTGGACGAGCGTTTTACCGTATGCTGCCGGGAACGCGCCAGTTATGAGTATTGCCTGTCCCGGAATGGGCGGGCGCGTTTCCTGCTGGCAGATGATATGGCGCTGGTGGCAGACGCCGGGATGTTGAAAAACGGCGCATTCCCCTGCCGCTTCTGAAAATGGAGGAACGGGCATGGGGCAAATGCATGAAAAGAGATATAAAGGTTTCCCTGGTCGCGCTGGAGGGAGGTGGAAAACTGGCCGTCTGCCTGCGCCGTGATCCGGAAAGCACGGGCCGGGCGGAAGCTCTGGCCTCCCTTCCCCTGAATACGGATATTTCCCTGTATTTCATGCGTGTGATTGATGACATACCCCATGCCTTTGCCTATACCAGGTGGCTTTTAAAGGCGCTGGATCAGGCGGACGTTATTTTGACGGACAGGTTGCATGTAGGCATTTCCGGAGCGCTTCTGGGCAAGGAGGTTTTTTTGATGGACAACGTTTACGGCAAGATTTCCGGAATTTATGAATTGTCCCTGCGGGAACGTTTTCCCCGCCTGCATGTATTGAATGAGTTGAATGAATTTCCCTGGGTGGACAAGGTTTTGGCCGCTCCGGATATGGCCCGCTGCCGGAAAAAGAAAGCGGCGTACGCCCGGAAGATAGGGAAGGCCGCCACTTTGTCCAAATACCTTTATTACCGCAAGGAGGAGAACGGAGTGCTCCGCATCAAAGTCTGCGGATTACGGGTCTGCAAGAAACGGCTGGGGCCTCCTCCGGTGGGGAAGGCGGGAACTTCTTCCCTTTAATGTCTGGACCACTGGAAAGACTGGGAGAATCGTTTGCGGAGGTAAAGGAGGCAGAGGCGGTGTTTTTCCTGTTGTGTCAGGGCGTTGGAAATCGGGATAAGACTCTCCGTTTCCTTCCTGAAATGCGGATCTTGCAGCATACTCAGAACCAGGAATCGGACAGGGTCTTTCCGGAAGGGCGCCAGATTGAAAACTCCGGAGAATAGGGAAAGTTTTTCCAGCAGAAAAAGCTGCGAAATGGTGCGGCGGCATTTCGCATACCTGCCGCAGTTTTCCACACGTTCCAGACAGACGTTTAGCGCCTTATACGCCGGAGGATAATCCGCAATAATGGCGGTTTTCCGGGACCGCGTCAAGTCAAGACCATGCATTTGAAAACGGGTGGTTTCCGTTTCACAGCCTTGAAGGATGTGGGATTCCAGGTGAAAAGCGCAATATTCTGTTTTATCCCGTCTGGTGAAGCTGGGATGGTTGATTTCACAGGAAGTGGAATAGTAGTAGGAAGAAAACAGGCCGTTTAACGCCAGAATGCTTCCGGCATCCAGAAAGGGAAAGAAGTTCAGATATCCTTCATTACCATAAAAATCAGAGAGGGTGGAGTCCATCCAGACGAATTCCTTGTGCTGTTCTACTGCAAATTTCCGGCAGAGCTCTCTGCGGCCATCCAGCAGTTCCCGGCTACCCCAGTGGGAGCCGCAGTTGTTATGAAACAGATGGGTGACAGGTATGTTCGCCTTTTCCAGTTCTGCAATGGTGCACAGAGAATCCACCCCCAGGGAGCCACCCGTGCCGATGCGGAAGCCGGGAATGGAAGGAAGTGTTTCCACACGAACTTCTTCAGCGAGTCTAATGGGTTTCAGAAAAGATCCTACTCCCGTCAGAATATGGGCGAGAAGTCGTATGCCGAAGTGGTACAGACGCGGGGAGATGGCAGGAAGGACGCGCACCTGCCCGCCTTGCTGGGAAATCCAGGGTAGCAAGGCCACAAGGGCTCCGTCCGCCCTGCGGGGATCCAAAAAGTCACGGAAACGGGAGTCTACCGTAAATGAAAGCGTGCGGGGCGCCTGCCCGTCCTGAAGAATAGGGTAGGAGATGGTGACCGTATCTCCCTCTGTCTGTATGGATGGATGATCAATCGTGATCATGAACGTTGAAAAAGCCGGCGAATTTTAGATCCCATACCGGTTGGCGGAAGATCCTTTTCCGCCAGCCGCCGTTCCAGGGTGGTCACCCACGGCTCTTTCCCCAAGCCGTTGGCCTTGGCATGCTTGAGTATTTCCTGGGCATAGAGAACACGGAAAGGTCGGTTGAACTGAATTTGGGAGATGTCTTCATTCATGGCGTTACGCGGCATGCAGGCTATCCTGTCTCTGGGTACTCCCATGGCCATGAAGTTCATGATCGTCAGGCGGCATTTGGTGCATATGCCGCAGTTGCCGGAAGCGTCTTCCCCTTCCCAGCAGCACCTGAGCAGAGACATGGCCTTGTCCCATTGGGCCACGACAGCGGCCTTTTCCGTACGGTCGTATCCCATTCCGTCCGTAACGGCCTCCTTGCTGTGGGAGCCAAGGTAATGGTCCGTGATAGGGTTGGAAGCCCAGGGATAGGAGAAGGAATCATAGGAGCCTTCACTGCCGGCCATAAAATAGCCGAAGCGGGAGGTGAAAACGCGCATGCCTCCCATCAGCATGGTGTGGTAGGTCATTTCATAATCCATCCCCATTTCTCGGAAATTGGTCCGGAGGCGGTAGAATTGGCGGATGCCAATGTCTTCCAGCAGTTCATTCGCTTTGGAGAAAGCCTTGTCAAAATGCTCCTGGTTGCTTTCCGCAATGTCTGCTCCCTGGAACATCACGCAGGCCGTCAGATTCAGCGCTTGAGGGCCTGCCAGTCCTTTCCGGTGGCGGTAGGCGGTGAAACAGGCGTCCAGACCTCCGGAAAAGCAAGAGATGGCTTCTTCCCGCTGGGGAACGGTGGAGTCATCACGCATGGCAGAGCTTCTGATGGTGATGCGGTGGAATGTTTCAGGCATCCAGCGGTTCCAGGCTTCTGCGTAGCGGTCCAGATTAACCAGCAGGGAACGGGAGAGGCACCCCGGTCCCGTAACGGAGAATTCGCCTCCCGTTTCCATCATTTTATGGATGAAGAAAATGCACCAGGCGTCCGCTAGGTCGTCTTCGTCAATGTCCACGTTCCCGGTTGATTCAATGTCCATGTATTGATGAATTTTCCGATCTGCGGCTGTGGAGAGGACTGCTTTCAGCGTGGTTCGGTGCGGGGAGTGTACCTCGGGGGGAAGAATGCGGAGTTCGTGAGTCATGCCGGAACGGAGTTGGTCTTAAAGACAGACGAACCTTAACGGATAAGAAATCCGCAGACAATATGTTTTTTTGAGGGAGAAGGGGTAGCGGCAGAAGGGGAGAGAATGGAAGAAAGAATGGAAAAAAACGCCCTATACATTTTTCTTCCAAACTCTCTGTCGAATGAATGGTTCAGAGAAAATGTTCTATTCCCGTCCGGTTGGCGGATTTCTTATCCGCTATCTGCAGAACGAAAAAATGCCCGGTTTCTTTCGGGAAACCGGGCATTGCATCAAAGCCGTTGAAAGGCTGTTCAGATCTTGCCGAACAGGGTCTTGCCGGCGGACATGAGGTTGTCTGCGGCTTCCTGGAGACGGGCGGCAACGCCCTTTTCACCCTTGGCGAGATAGGAGCGGGGATCGTAGTCCTTCTTGTTGCCGACTTCACCGTCAATCTTGAGCACTCCGTTGATGTGCTCGCAGATATGGGTGACGATCGGGCGGGTGAAGGCGTACTGCGTATCGGTGTCGATGTTCATCTTCACCACGCCGTAGGAGACGGCTTCACGGATGTCGGACAGTTCGGAACCGGAACCGCCGTGGAAGACGAGGGGCATGCGCGCTTCTTCGCCGTGCTTGGCGGCTACGGCGTCCTGGCCGTCGCGCAGGATGCTGGGCTTCAGCTTGACGTGGCCGGGCTTGTAGACGCCGTGAACGTTGCCGAAGGTGGCCGCAAGCATGAATTTGCCGATCGGAGCCAGGGCTTCGTAGGTCATCAGCATGTCTTCCGGAGACGTGTAAAGCTTGTCGGCCGGGTGGCCGGAATTGTCCACGCCGTCTTCTTCACCGCCCACGACGCCGATTTCAATTTCAAGGACGATGCCCAGTTCGGCGCATTCCTTCAGCAGTTCCTGGGAAAGCTTGAGGTTTTCGGCCATGGGCAGGGTGGAGGCATCCAGCATGTGGGAGTTGAAAAGGGGAGCTTCACCCCGTTCCACGCGGCGGCGGGATTCGGCCAGGAGGGGACGCAGGAAGGTATCTACGTGTTCGGGCTGGCAGTGGTCCGTGTGCAAGCCTACGAGCACCTGGTGCTCTTCAGCCAGGCGGCGGGTGGCTTCCGCCAGAACAATGGCGCCGATGGCGGAGCTGCCGACGGAGGTGCCGGAGGCGAATTTGCCGCCGCCGATGGAAACCTGGATGATGCCGTCGCTCTTGGCTTCGGAGAAGGCGCGGAGGGCGCCGTTGATCACTTCAATCGTGGTTACGTTAACGGCAGGGTAGGCGTAGCCTTCCTTCTTGGCCGTTTCAAGCATGGTGATGTATTGTTCTGGTGTGGCTATTGGCATAACGGGGTTATGATAGGCGCTTTTTCAGGGAAGGGCAAGACTGAACTCCGGCGCTCGCGGTACGGCGCGGCGTCCGTGATTTTTCTGGGGTTCCGTTTACTCGCGGATCATTTTGGCATCCGGCTGCGCCGGGTCTCCGGAGTCCGTCCGGTAGTTGATCTTCAGGGCATCCAGGAAAGGCTTGTGTTTGTCTAGGCGTTCCTTGAAATCAGTGAAATCCTTGCGGTCGGCCGGGGTCCATCCCAGTTCCGCCATGGCGAACATGCGGGGAAAAACCATGTATTGCCACTTGGCCAGCGTGGTCATGTATTCGCTCCAGCAGCTGGCCTGGACGCCCAGGACGTTTTTCTCCTCCTCCCTGGTAAGTCCGGAAGGAATGGGGTTCATATTGTACACCTTTTGCAGGGGGATGGTGGAGAAGGTGGCCATTTCGTACTCCGGGCCTTCCGGATGGGGGCCTTCCTGCCGGATGAGATAGGTGCTTTCAAAGGGCGTCATGATGACTTTGTTTCCTTTCTTGATGGCTTCCCTGGCAATTCCCGGCTGGTGCCACACCATCAGAATGGCTGTTTTAGAAAGCCCTCCTTCCCGTATTTCATCCCAGCCGATCATCTGCCGTCCTCGGGAGCGGACGGATTTTTCCACGCAGTGGATGAAGTAGCTCTGAAGCTCCTGTTCGTTTTTCAGCCCGTTCTTTTTCATAACAGCCTGGGCTGTTGCGGAGTTTTTCCACTGCTGCTTCGGTGCTTCATCTCCTCCCATATGAATGTAGGGGGAATTCGGAAAAAGCTGGCAGACCTCTTCTATGATGCCGTCAATGAATTTGAAAGTGGCTTCTGTGGGGCTGAACGTAAAGGGCAGGATTCCCCAGCGTGTTGCGACGCGTGGCTTGTATCCGGGAATGTCGCTGTTGCCGAATTCGGGATAGGCGGTGATGGCTGCGGCTGCGTGCCCCGGCGTTTCTATTTCCGGAACAATGGTGATATGCCTGTTTCTAGCGTAGTCCACCAGTTCCTTCACTTCCTTTTGAGTGTAAAAGAAGGTAAAGGGTTTGCCGTCTCCCTTGTTGCGGTTGCCGGGAACGGGGCTTTCCGGGCGGGTGGCTCCGATGGAAGTGAGCTTCGGGTACTTTTTGATTTCCAGGCGCCAGCCCTGGTCTTCCGTCAAATGCCAGTGAATGGTGTTTACCTTGTATTGCGCCAGCAGGTCGATTATGCCTTTCAGTTCTGTTACGGAAAGAGGGTTGCGGCCGCTGTCAATCATGATGCCCCTCCATGAAAAACGGGGGCTGTCCGTCACATTCATGCAGGGAATGGCCCATTTCCCCGCCGCGTCTTTTGTCAGGGATTGCTTGAGGGTTTGGGCCGCATAAAAGGCTCCGGCCGGGGAAGTGCAGGAAATGGTGATTCCCTGTGTAGTGACTTTAATGGAATACCATTCCGGAGAAAGGGAGGAATTCTTTTTCAGGAGTATCTGCACGGCATTGTTCGCGTTCTGCACGGGCACCGCCTTGATTTGATGAATATTGTTGGAAAAACCGGTCAGAAAGGAGGACAGGCACGCTTTGTCCCCTGCTTTGAGGATGGGCAGGCTGTTGTTGATTAAAAATCCCGGCTTGTCCTTTTCTACGGACAGCGCTGCCGGAAGGGGAATAATGGCGGGATTGCCCTCTACAGGGCCGGAAGGAAGGGAAAGGGCCGCGGGCACGAACAGGAGAACGGTGGCAAGAAGAAGGTTTTTGGGAAGCATGAGCATGGAATAAGTGAATCGCCTAGCGAATAATGCATTTTTCCGGGCATTGCAAGGAAACTCCCTGGGAAGCCGTTTTTGCCGGACAGGTGAAAGGGCCGCTCCGGAAAAGCGGAGTGGCCCTGTGAATGGATCAGTGGTCTGGGGAAGGGAAAGCGGTCAGGAAAAGCCCCTGATACCGTTGGGGTGGTAACGGGTTTGAAAAAAAGGCGGTTTCCGGCACGCTCCCGTAAACGGGACTATTCGGGGATGATTTCCCCGGCAATGAGGTCTTCCCAGGTCTGGCGGCGGCGGATGACGTTCCATTGGCTTCCATCTACCAGTACCTCTTCCGCCATCGGACGGGAGTTGTAGTTGGAAGACATGGAAAAGCCATAGGCTCCGGCGGAAAGAACGGCCAGCAATTCTCCCTGCCGCACGTCCGTCATTTTCCTGTCCTGGGCCAGGAAGTCCCCGGATTCGCAGATGGGCCCCACGACGTCCGCTGTGATGCAGGATTCCGAGAGATGCTCCCTGACCGGAATAATTTCATGGTATCCCTGATAGAGGGCCGGGCGGATGAGGTCGTTCATTCCCGCGTCCACTATCTTGAAAGTCTTTGCCTTGCCTGATTTTTCATACAGGCAGCGCGTGATGAGGGCTCCGGCGTTGCCGACGATCAGACGTCCCGGCTCCACAATGATATGCAGCCCCAGAGGCTGAAGGACGGGAACGACGGCCTGGGCGTATGTGCTCAGCGTAAGCTGGGCGCAATCCTCGTTCCACCATTCCTGAACGCCTGATTCCAGGGAGTTCTGGTAAACAATGCCGATACCGCCGCCGATGGAGAAGAATTCAATGCCGTGCTTTTCCTTCAGCCGTGCGGCCAGGGGCGCCACTTTCCTGACGGCCTCCATAAAGGGCTTTGCCTGGGTGAGCTGGGAGCCGATGTGCATTTGCAGCCCCTTCAGATGGACGTGCGGCAATTCGCGGGCGGTCATTTCATACAGGGACTCGATCTGTTCGAAATCCACCCCGAATTTGTTCTCCGACTTGCCGGTGGTGATATACTTGTGCGTGCCCGCCTCCACGTTGGGGTTGACGCGGACGGCTACCGGGGCCGTGAGGTTCATGGAGGCGGCAATATCGTTGATCGCTCGCATTTCCGCCTCGGATTCCACGTTGAAGCAGTAAATGCCCTGCTCCAGGGCATAGCGGATTTCCTTTTCCGTCTTTCCTACGCCGGCGTACGTGCATTTTGCCGGATCTCCTCCGGCCTTGATAACGCGGAAGAGTTCTCCGCCGGACACGATGTCGAATCCCGCTCCGTTGCGGGCCATGAGGTTCAGAATGGCAATGTTGGAGCACGCCTTCACCGCATACGCTACTTCCGCGTTCAGCGGCTCCAGGGATTCCCTCAGGCGGTGGAAGTGGCTCAGAATGGTATGTTTGCTGTAAACGTACAGGGGAGTCCCCTCCTTGTCCGCCAGTTCTTGGAGGTTGACGTTTTCACAGTACAGCAAGCCGTTTTTGTAAGCGAATGAGTGCATGGGTTTATTCCTTGTTGATGTTTTCGTTTGTTTTCCCGGAATGACGAGGAGGGAGCGGGAATCTGGATACGGGGGGATTGTCAACGAGCTGGGCGATCCACGCCAGATCCTTGGAGCTTTCCAGGCCCAGCTTCACCAGCATGGTGATGGGGACGGCCAGAAGCATGCCGATAGGCCCCCATACCCAGCCCCAGAAGATGACGGAGAGAAGGACCATGCTGGTGACGATCCCGAACTGGCGTCCCAGCAGCATGGGCTCCAGGCAGTTGCCCAGGGCCGTGTTGATGAGCAGGTACCCTCCCGCCACGATGATGCCCGCCGTGGGGCTGATGAGCAGCAGGGCCAGCAGCGTGGGGGGAATGGCGGCGATGATGGAGCCGAACGTGGGAATGAAATTGAGCGCGAAAGCCACGATGCCCCAGAGCAGGGGGAAGTCCACCCCCATGTAATAGCAGAGCAGGAAAGCCAGCAGACCGGTGAGGGCGCTGATGAATGTCTTGATGACCAGGTATTTCTGGACACCTTCAAGCGCTTTGGAGAATTTGCGGATACCCGTGTCGCTGTTGCTTCCCAGCTTGTTGATGTTTGCCCGGAATCTGGGGGCTTCCCCCAGGAAAAAGGTCATCAGAATCAGGATCAGGGTGGTGAAGGTGAGCATGGAGGCCAGTTGCCCCATGACCCCGGTGGAAAGAGCCACAATGCGCTGGCTGTTGAGGATGTCGGGAATTTCCTGCAGCATCTGGTCCGCCAGATTGTTCCAGTCCCTTTCAATCAGGAAGGCGCGGAATTCGTGGACTTTTTCAAACAGTAGAGGATAATATTTGGCATTGATGGTCTTGGCCAGGTCCTGCCCCAGATACTGGGCCAGATAACCGAGGCCGACCAGGACGCCGAAGTCCATGATGACCGTAAACAGGACTGCCAGCCAGTGCGGAAAACGGAGCTTGTTTTTGAAAAATGTGGTGATCGGGTAACTGACGATCGCCAGAAACCCGGACAGGACGATGGGGAGTAGCACCTGCTTGCCTGCCTGAAGCCCGGCCGTGATAATAATGGCGCTTGCCAGCATAAGCAGGATTTTCAAGCCTTCTTTTCCGGGTTCTTTCTGAGGAGTCATCAATGGATTGGGGTGAAATGAGCCGGATAATGTTGGTCGAATTTGCCGGGGATTGCAATATCAAAGGGCTGCATTTTGATGATTTGCATCAGCGGCGTGCTTTCGGAAAAAGGGTTCCAGGTCTGCAAACCGCGTCAGCAGCCAGTCGGGGCGGCGTTCTTCCAGTCCCTTGACGTTGGCTCCGGGAGCCCATCCCGCGGCAATAATGCGGACGGGTACGGCACGGCATGCGTCCACGTCCGACGGGGAGTCTCCAATGTAAACCGCTTCCCGTGCGGAAGCTCCCAGGCGTTCCAGAGCCCGGTTGATGCGGTCCGTTTTTACGCCGCCTTCCGGAGAACCCGTTTCCAGCACGGGAAAAAAACCGTCCAAATGAAAAAACTTGAGGGAAATATCCGCACTTTCCCTGCGTTTGCCCGTAACCATCGCCAGACGAATGCCGCTGTTGCGGAGACTGTGGAGCAATTCGACCGTGCCGGCAAACGGAGCGGGAGCCATTTCCGCATGCAATTCCTGATAATAATGGATAAACAATTCGCGCCCGCGTTCGTGCCATTCCGGTTTGCCGGGAAACAGCTTCCGGATGACGCCTAAATCGTCCGGACCGAAATTCCGTTCTATTTCCCTATCTGTCAGGACTCTTCCGTCCAGATCATTTACCGCCCGGCGGAAAGCTTCCAGGCACAAGGGGATCGTGTCTGCAAGGGTGCCGTCAAAATCGAAAATGGCAGTCTTGATCATCTGGCCGTACCCTACATGCCGCATCCCGCAGGTTCAAGGGGAAAGCCGTGCCGGAATAGTCATGATGACAGAGGCCCTCGGATGGGCGGGAGACGTGTCATGCCGCGTGCAAAGATCAACGTTCCGGCGGCTGGCAGCCTCTAATTCCTTTATGCAAGGAGCGGCTCCCAAAGTTTATTTGTCCCTGTGGAACGTCATTGCATTGGGGATAGGCTCCATGGTGGGAGCGGGCATATTCGCCCTGATGGGTCAGGCGACCCTCATGGCGGGCAAAAACGTGTACTGGTCCTTCCTGATTGGCGGAGTGGCCGCCCTGCTTTCCGGTTATACCTATGCGCGCCTCGGGTCCCGTTATCCCGGTTCCGGCGGCATTATGGATTATTTCAACAAGGGATTCTCCCACAAAACGCTGGCCGGGGCCCTCACACTGATTTATCTGGGCACGCTGGTCATCACGGTGGCCCTGGTGGCCAAATCCTTCGGGGCGTACGCTTCCCGCCTGTTCCTGCCGGATGAATCCGTCACGGTGTTTACTACGGGTCTTTTTTCCAGTATTGCCATTCTGCTGCTTGGGGCGCTGAACATGGGAGGCGTCAAGGCCGTCGGCAAGTCGGAAGTGGTGCTGGTAGCCTTCAAACTGCTGATTCTGACCATCCTGATGCTCGCCAGCTTCGGTTCTTCCGTGCCCGTTGGGGCGGACGTCATTCCCGTCAAGGGCCTGGACGGACTGCTGGGAAGCGTGGGCCTCACCTTCTTTGCCTTTGCCGGATACGGCATGATGGCCAACACGGCCGGCAATCTTCAAAATCCCGCCAGGACGCTTCCCCGCGCCATCTTTCTGGCGATCGGCGTTGTGATGGTTTTGTATCTGGTGCTGTCATACGTAGTTCTGACCAATGTCTCCGCGTCCTCCCTGGACAAGCATGCGGAAACCGCCGTGGCGCAGGCGGCCTTTCCTGTTTTGGGCGTATGGGGATTCGTGGCCGTATCCGTGGCGGCCCTGATTGCGACGGCATCCGCAATCAACGCCACAATGTTCAGCATGCTGGACATTTCCAGGGGATTGGCCCGCAACGGGCAGTTGAACGCCATGTTCAAACAGCCTTTCTGGGGAAGGGGAACGCAGGGCTTCTTCTATCTGCTGCTGGGTATTCTGGTGCTGACCAACGCGTTTAATCTTGTCGCCATCGCCAACCTTGCGGGGGCCTGTTTCCTGATCAGTTATCTGGCCGTATTCGTGGCCCACTGGCGGCTGCGGAAGGAGACGCACGGAAACGCCCTGCTGATCATTGCCGGATTTGTCTTGATGCTGGGCATTCTGGCGGCCTTCTTCTACCAGATGTTTTTCAGCCAGCCTTACCTCATTCCGCTGATCGTGCTGTTTGTTGCCGGCTGCTTTATACTGGAAATCGTAATCCGGAAAAAGATTGGGCCCAAGGGCGCCTGAGGGTGGAATCTGATCTGAAAAGGATTTGGTTTGAGGAATTCTTTTCAAAACGCTCCCTGTGGGAAAACTTTCCTTTTGCTCTGGAAAAAATCTGACTATTAAGCTGAGGGATCATTGATTAATGATAGCTTAAATGGTCGTGAAAAGATGTGGGACATTCGTGTAGCGCATGGCAGTGCTAAGGCCATATCTTTTTTATTTTAATATATTTTCTGATTTGAAGCGGTGCTTGTAAAGAGCCTTATCATAAGAACAGATGGATTGCGGCATTTCATGGATGGGATACAGGGAGTGATTTCTTGGGGAAGTGGATTTTCCTGAATCAGACGGTATCATATTTCCAGTCAGCTAGAAGAACCGTGGTTCTGGGAAGGTGATTAATCAATGCGACTGTTCTTTTGCGATCTTAATTAATGAGTTCTTCACTTGGGCACATTGCTCAAAAACTGCCCTGACTGCTGGCCAAAAAGCCCGCTCCCTCTGTATCCTTTCTTCTCTTAAAAACGGGGGTGTTCACACGTAAACGTATAAGGCGTGGAAACCCTTGTGGCACAAATTATTGCCATAATCATTCAAGGTAAGTTGCCTGTAATGTCCTCTCCCTTTTATCCCTTGTGCCGTTGAATTAAACAACTAATTCTGATCCTGATTTTTACATTTTTCAAATCATTCAAAAACCTAAGTTACAAGACAATGAACAATACCGACAACACCCTGGATCCCCGCTATCCCTTCGTTCCCATGTTCGCCAATGGCCTCCCACAAGGCGACTTCTACGTCAACGGAATCACCGCTCCCGTTCTCATCTCCCCACGCTCCGTTTCCGATGACACTCGCCATGAATGGACCGGATACCTCAAAATTATGAAAGGCGGAACCTATTTCCTTTCCCTGGCCGCCGATTCCTCCATCTCCCTGTCCATTCCCTTCAAGAATGTGGAACTCATCCAAGAAGCAAAAGACCTTTCCGTCAAGCCGGAGAGCGTCGTACTGGAACAGGGGTATT
>NZ_KQ971073.1:0-505 GCF_001580195.1 Akkermansia sp. KLE1798 | reverse complement strand
GAAGGGGATGCCATCATCGGATTCTGCAACGGCGAATACCTGGAAAACATGCCAGCCATTCGCCAGCACACCAAACGCACCATCTTCGTCAACTGCATGACCTGGCTCTTCAACAAGGAAAAGGAACTCATGAAGCAGGGCATGATTGCCATGTTCCTCTACCAGAATGAGGAAGTCAGGCAGAAAAACATGCCCCTGCTCAAGCGCTGCAACGACGATCCGGCCATCTCCTTCCTCACCTTCAAGCCCTACTTCCACAACGACTCCTTCCCCTTCATCGCCGAGAGGAGCGGGGAATACTTCGGTTGCGGGCGCATCTCCCGGCAGGACGCGGACAAATTCGCCGCCAACACGCTCCACATCTACGAATACTTCGTCTCCCCCCTCTTCAAGCGGGGCCTGTTTTTGGGCTTTGACCAGAGGAGCCGGGAGAAAATCGGAGAGCCCTACGGCTGGATACGCACGGCGCGCGACCAGAGGGAGGTGAGCCAGCAGGACTTCTACA
>NZ_KQ971072.1:0-34745 GCF_001580195.1 Akkermansia sp. KLE1798 | reverse complement strand
TGGATAATACCCAAATACAGATACAGTTTCCTTCTCCCGGCGCGTGGGACAAGTTCACGATGACCGCTGTTTTTCCAGATAAGGACGGATACACTCATAGGGACAACTACACCCAAGACGATATCCCCGCCGACCAGGCTCCGGCTATGTCCGCCGTGGTGGCCGCGCTAGTGGGCATGGGAGAGGACTGGCAGGCGTCCCAGGTATGGGCGCATTTGATGACAGCTACCATCTACGGCGAGGATGATCCTTACACCCCCGTCGGGCATCAGGATGAGATTGCGCTGGATGTCGAGGCCATCAATGCTCAGGGAGGACGGCGGATATTCACAGTCCGCGACTATCCGGAATTTGTCATCACAGACCCTGCCGCCGTGGCGTTCTTCAAACATTTTACCAAAACACAAAACAATGACTAACAAAAATCAATGCAATCACATCGAGGCAATAGCCGAGGAAATGTACAATGCTTATGCAGCCGGTAAATCTTGGTATAATGGGCAAGTACAGGTCAAATATGAGGAACTACCAAACGACGAGAAAGCCGGTTGGAATACGTTGACGCAACATGCCCTGCCGATTATGGGCAAGCATGCGCTTGAGGATGTAAAGGACTATCTGACCGGACAAGCTGCTGGTGCGTCCTCCTGGTGGAAAAAGGCCCTGCACTGGGCCGGGGCGGCCATCGCCGGCGCCGTCATTGGCGGTTTGGGAATGTCCCTGTCCGGCTGCGGCCACTCCGTGGACGTTACCCAGGGCAAGACGGTGATTTGTAAGGACGGTTCTTGCTTGGTGCTGGAACCGGGCCACCTGTCCTATTCCCAGGCCCAGCCGGAAACGGATGTGCCGCCCGTCGTACAAGTAATTCCGAGCAAGAAATAAGACCATGTGCAAACTCTCCGAAGTACCGGCACGTTTTTTGGAATTAGCCAAGGCATCTCCAATGATTGCTTGTGTCATTTTGTCTCTGTCCATTTGCGGCGGGGCGTGCTGGTACATCGGTGACGTCATGAGCCACCACAATGACCGGCTTTGCGACCTGATGACCATGCAGACGCAGGCGCAAGTGGAAACCGCCAAGGCCATTCAACTGCTCGCTCTCCGTGTGGAGGACATTGAGCGCAAGCTCGGGAAATAGGCAACTACCGAGCATTCCTCGATACTTCTCATCAATTATAAACCAATACCTGAACAAATGAACATCGCAATCGACATCGGACACGCCCACAATACGGGGGCTCGTGGCAACGGCCTGGAAGAACACGCCGTGGCAACCACCATTGCTGACCATCTTGCCCCCATGCTGCGGGCCCAGGGTCACAAAGTGACAATCATTGATTACCCGGGCAAGTCCAACCGGGAAGACCTCAACGCCACCATCAGGACCGCCAATGCAGGAGGATATGATATAGGCATCAGCATCCATTGTGACAGCTCGGACAATTCAGACGCCCGTGGCGGTCATGTGTGCTTCTATCCCGGCTCTCTAAAAGGGACTCGCTTGGCCGCCTCCATTGCCGGACCGCTGACAAAATTGCTTCCTGGACGTGCCAATGCCATTCAAGCGCGTCCAGGCCTTGCCATCCTCAAGCAGACTCGTCCGGCATGGGTATTGTGTGAGTGCGGATTCATCACCAATTCACACGACGCAGCACTTATGCGTGACAACCCCGGTGCCATTGCACGCGCCATCGCACAGGGAGTGGAGGATTATACCCAGCTGTAAGCCGCCATGATCTACGAGGCTCCATACTCGGCCAGATATGTTTCCAGCGCAGGAAATACGCTGGAATTACTCAATCTTTGGGACCCGACCCCCGAACCTCCCCGCTTCGGCGGAGAGCTGGAAACCTATGAAACATCCCTGGTGGATGGGCCGAGGGCTTTTGCGGCGGGGCTTGGCTCCGCGTTGGAGCATCGCACCTTGGCCTTTTATCGCTGGTTTACAAATTATGAAGACATGGCCAGATACCAGGAAAATCTGGCCGTCTGGCTCGCCTCCAACCAAAGCGGCAACTTGCTGATGCAGTTTGCCGATCAGCCCCAATGGAGCTTTGCGTCCGTCATTACCGGCTACCAATTTGAGACGAAGAATTTTATTCCTCCTCCGGCGCCGGAAGGCGGTTATTTGTGTCTTCTGGTATCGCTGAGCATGACACTCACCGACAGGATGCCGGATATTACAGCCTGGGAATTCTCCGCCTCTCCTGAGTCCGTAGACGTTCCATCGTCTGGAGGTGAATATAAAATCAATATCACCTCTTACTTCAACCCGGGTGAAATTGGGCAGTCATGGACCTTGTCGACATCGGAAGGGCTGAAAACAAGCAAGATCATCAACGGCAACAATGGGTCATTTATGGCGGCCATAGCATCCAATGACACCACGTCGGAAAAAAGCATGTACGCCACCCTCTCTCAGGACGGTACGGGACGCACATCACTGGTTGAATTTATCCAGGCGGCCGGCACTCTCCACGAGGAAGCAGTCGGCTCTCCGGTATTTCTTGAGGGCGACCCGGCAAAGATTGCAGCCTTGGGCGGCCTGAACTGGCAGCAATACCGGCTTCAGTGGGGAGAGCAGATGGATGGAAATCCTCCGCCTTCGGCATCTATTAAGTCTGTCACTGTGGCCCGGGGAAGCGCCAACAACATCAGCACGACCCTTTCCATCTATGTCCTCAATGAGGACGGATCAAGCACGACGTTGCTTGGAACCAGCAATGCCGCGGTTAATGACGCTGCCAATCAACAAGCCACATTCGTATTTCCGGATCCTGTTCAGGTAAAAGAAGAGATGAAGCTTATATTCTCTCCCGGCGCCGTCGTTTACACAAAAGTTGAAACGGGCGTGAAACACGGCGAATGGGCCGGCATGGCTTTTCTTCCCTACCCCCAGCCAATCATCTATCCGGAATATATGCCGGCTATGTCCCTGGACATTGAATATATTGGGTAACAACAGCTTAACATACTAATAACCATGACTGTAAAACAACAATCAAACAATCCTGAAAACGGCCTGGAAGGGATTTCCGCGCAATTCGCAGAAGCCTGCCGTAAGAACCCCCATCTGGAGCAAGCCGCGCGCTCTCTTCAGGCAAGCATCTTTGCCGCTGCCGAAAAAGCCGCGGTCAATCCTCCCACCGCCTTCGGCATCATCTTCCGGGACATAATGCTGCTGGAATACTTCCAGAAGCGGGTGGAAGACGCTCGCGCCAGCCTCACGGCGGGCGAACTGCCTGCCTTCGTTATAGAAGAATCCAAAGACCTACACTAACCACTTACAAACACTACCATGGCAACCAAGAAAGAAATTGAAATCAATCTCAAGTCCACTCTGGACGGGAAGGGTGTGCAAGAAGCCAAGCAGCAAATTGACTCGCTGAACAAATCAACGGAACAGCTCGACAAAGGCAGCCAACAGGCTACCAGAAGCGTCAAGAGAATGGGGCAGGGAATGCTTCAGGTCGCTTACTTCATGGATGACGTGCAGTATGGCATCAAAGGTATTCTCAATAACATCCCGGGACTCGTAATAGGCTTCGGCGGCGGGGCCGGCCTGGCCGGGGCCATCTCCCTTGCTACTCTTGCCGGCGCAAAACTCTATGAGTGGCTTTCCGACAGCGCTGACAAGACGGACGATCTTTCCAAGAAGATGAAGGATCGAAGCAAAGAGATTGCTGATTTTCTTCGTGATGCAGAAAGAGAACGTATTACATTTATTCAAAATGCCAATAAAGAAAATTTATCTAATACGGTTAATCAAGAATATAAAAGATATGTTGAAGGAATAACGCAGGAGTACAAGAAACAAACAGATGAAATAGAATATCAATTAAATTTAAGAAAACGTGAAATAGCAAATCGTGAGAATATAAAAACTGCTGATTTGGATTTGCAAAAAGCTCAAACAGAGTTAGAGTTTGAACAAGGACGTATCACTAAAAGAGAAAGAGATAGACAAAATCTTGAAATAGATCAAGAATTTGAACGAAGAAGAGAAAACGCACAATTATTAATTGCCGAAAACGAATTGAAATCTTTAGATGAAAGACGTTCTGAAGCAGAATATTCATTAGGGCAGATAGGACTTGAATTAAGTAATTTTTTTAATTTAATACGGTCTTTGCCTTCTTTAGAAGAAATGTCTTCTAGTTTAAGAGAAGAAAGCAATACTCGTCGAAGAATGCAAGTTCTTGATAATAAAATGAATAATTTGGAAATAGACCCGGCACAATATAAAAAAGAATATGATATATTATTTAAAGACAACGCTAGGGCTTCATCCAGAATACAAGCAGCACAGTTATCTTTACAAAATGCAGGCGTCGAATTTGCTCCTTCTTATGGGGAAGGGAAAACTGATTTAGATAGAACAAAAGAATATCAAGTCGCTCTTGATTCGCTCACAAAAAAACAATTAGAGTTAGAAAAATCAGCTGCTGATTTATCAGATACTTTAAAATCTTTAGATAAAGAAATTCCATTAAAAGAAACTGACATTCAAAATATTGAAGAAATTAGAGGAATAAGAGAAAAGATTAGATATGTAAGAGTAAATACTTTTGATGAGCGAGAAGATAAGCAGGGAAGAGCTAATCAGTTAAAAGAACAAATAGAAAAAGCTCAAGAAAGAGAACTCAATATTAAGAATAATCTAGAGTCTAACATAAACCAATTAGCAGCTGATGCTGGTAAATCAGCAAACGATCAACAAAAAGCAATGGTGAGAGCTGCTTCAGAAGCAATTCGAAATCAAGTTAAAATAGCTTTATCAGATGGAATAATTGACTCTAGAGAATATGATCAAATTGGAGTGGCTTTCAGGGATGCTTTGAGGCAGCAGGGTATACAAAATCAAACAATCCTAAGAGGACTAACCGGGAATATGAGGGAGGCTCTCTCACTTTTAAATCAACAATCCTCTCAATTAAGGGCACAACAAGATCAGATTCAACAAATGAAACGAGACTTAGCTCAGGCTCAAAATAATGTTAAAGGATTGAGGCGTCGATAGATTTTGATTGATAAAGACATTTATTTGATATATTTAAAAGCTATGAAATATTTTGTAGCAAAAAGTTCAGATATTGAAGGACCTTATTCCCTTCAAGAGCTTGAGACTTTACGTGATCAATTTATAATAGATAGCGATACTCCGATCTGTGCAGAAGGAACTGAAAGATGGTTTCCAGCAGATGATTTATTATTTACGTTAGAATTATTAAGAGAAAATAACAAAGTAACACCTCTAGTTACAAATACAATTTGTTCTAATCATTGTAAAAATCACCCCCATTCTCTTTTGAAAGCAGTATTAATACTATTATGCATATTTTCGATTGGTGGAGGGCTATTTATGGGAGTAAGTTGCATTGCGGGAGGAATTATAGACTTAGGATTTTATTATATTTTTGGGGGTATCATAGCAAGTATTCTTTGGTACACACTATATGTTTTACTTACAAAAAAATAAAGACCGGTAGTATGAGTCAAAAAACATACTAATATTATTAACACCCAAAATCTAGACAACTCAGGAATCATAATATTACCATAGACGATTTGCTGGCCCTCAAGCCGTCGAGCCTTATCCACGACCAACAAAGTTTCTCCGTTTCCACCATTACCGCGATTTATCCTGTCCGGACGCTCGGAGAAACTTTGCCGTATAATCAATTTGACACAGTCTCCATATCTAGGGATGGCGTTGCCATCCTGGTAGGATTAGTGTCCTCCGTCGAAAAAGTGTACAGCGGGCAAGCGCGATCCTGGAAAATTGTTTTCTCAGACCCTTGGTATTACCTGGAAAATTGCTATGCCCTTAAGGGCGGATGGCGGCCTGTCTACAATCTCTATGCCTCCGACAACGTCATCCCCAAAGCCAAAATCAGCGATGCCATTAAAGGGGTATTAGACACGGCCAAGCACCACCCGGCCACGTATGAACTGCGGATCAACGACGACAAATTAATAATCCCCTGGAATGCCTCATGCGATACCATAGGCAGCCTGCTTCAATCTATCCGTCGATGGTCTCCTCGCATGGTCAGCTACTACGACTACAGCGGCAATCAGCCCAAGCTCATTATCACGGACTATGACTCTTTGGAGCCTATATCGATGCCCTTGCAGCCCACGGACACCGTCAAGAGCATTGACGTTTCCCTCTCTCCTCGCGGCGATCTTGTGCCGCCTTGCGTCGCCATTGTCGCAGACACCAGTGGAAGCAGCGGCTACAATGTCTCTTACCTCTCCAGATATCCGGCTGACGGCGATCCTACGCTCCCCCACTCCATTGTTTACCGGGTTGCCTCTGATTTTTATTACTCCAAATACAACTCAGACGGCTCTGCCGCATCCGAGCCCGTTCCTGTGTCATCCACCAGGTCGGGCAGTCTGGCCTACCAGCGAATGAAAATCCGCGGCCGCCAGATCAACCAATCCAGCATGATCACCAGTTTCTGGGAGCGTCACTTCCCGTGGATGCAAGAGCTTGAGGCTGCCAACCAAATAATACCGTATGCGGCGCCGTCTATCACCGGAAAGGCATGGGATGGAGCAAGCGGAGAGGATGAGCCGAAAGGATATGACACATCAGCAACAGGGTTTGAACTGGTCGAAGGTCAAATCCACACCAAGGCCCTCAACCCTAAATGGTGCAAGACTACCATCAAGCAGCGGCTCTGCATCCCGGAATCTGCTCCTGCCCAGTGGAGGGATAAATTCAAAAACATCGGCACCATCGGTACCACCACGGTGTACTGGCAGGAATTTGCCGTTGACCTGGTCACGATGGACCGCGCCTACTCTACTTATCCGATCGATGGCATGTACAACGGCGAGCAGCCCTCCAATGAGGATGATGGCGGCGACGAGCCTGCTGATGGCGTGCCATATGCGGACATTGCCCGGGCCGTATGGGAATCCATGCAAGAACTCCCTTACGATGGGGACATCGCCTTCGCAGCTCGTGGCGGCGCTCAAAACTGGCAGTATATGGGACGGCGCGTATCGCTGACCGGAGGAAACCCTGAATGGGAAAACATCAACACGCTTGTCCAGACTGTCAGCCATGATTTACAGACAGACGTTATTACTCTTGCCTATGGGGCAGCAAACCAACTTGGAGTCGAAGATTTATTGGAACTAAATCAAGTAAATGCTATATCTCGGCAATCTTCCTCTTTAGAAAACATGCAGGGCGCGCCCGAACCCGGCGACCTGACGTACGACCCCAAGCCAGAATCCCCGACCATCAGTCAGCAAATAACCGCATCCACCGGATCTTCCGAGCCGGCTCCTGAATACGGATTCCAAATACGTCTTGAAAAGGACACCAGTGGAGCTGTCACCGGTGCGAGTATCAAACCCGGCGCCATCTACCTCAACGGCTCGTTCCTGGGAATGTATCCGGCCGGCGCCGGATCCGGATCGTCCTGGGTGAAAATCCCGGTCACGGCGGGGGAAGTATGGCTGAACCTCCACTTTGACCAAGACGCGAAACTGGACACCTGGGATATTTCCGGCATTCCCGGGCCGGTATATCCAATTTTCCTCAATACTGAAAAACCCAACGTCGCGTTTGACTACGCCTTCCATGTAGCCGACATCGATGGAGACAAGGTAACGCAATATGCCCTCGGCATGATCCAGGTGCCCGTGTTCGGCGGAACCTTCTATCCCTACGGCCCGTCATGATCAGAATCTATCTATTTACCTATGGTGGAGATGCGGACGAAGCTATTGCATGCGTTCGGTGCGCCAAGGCGGCCATCCCTGAATCCGTGATTACCGTTGTGGACGATGAAGCCGTCCCGGCGCCCCCGGAGGCCAGGAGGGCTCTTGTAGCGTATGGGGCGCGGTATCGTCAAAGCATTTTTGAGCGCAACGGCAACCTCAACGGCCCCGAATGCGTCAGGGGTATTATTTCCACGCTGGCCAGAGATGCGGCGGACGACGACATCGTTGTCAAAATTGACTCCGACACGGCGCTGCTCAATGGAGCGTGGATCAGGGACATGGCTGGTTCCGGTATTCACTGGTGCGCATCGGGCGCAGATAGCCGGCAATTCTACGGCCTGTGTTATGCCATGACCGGACTGGCCGCCAAACGAGCCGCAGCAGTGCTGATGCAGGCAGAACTCCCCCCCAACGCACCGGAGGATCTTACCATCGGACGCACGGTCATTGACCTGTTCGGTGTGGGTAAAGGGAAAATCATCCCCCCATGGACACCGCAAAACAGGGCAGGGCGCTGGTCGGCCTGGAACTGGTTCAGTGTTGCGGTCACTCCAGAAAAATATGCTGGGTTTGACGTTGTGACCGTGGGTAGCCCCCGGCCTCCCCATATCTCAAAAGCAGACCGGGCCCGCGTCATGAATGCGTTGTTCCGTTATCGGTTTGGCTCCGCAGTAGAAGAAAGGAACTGTACAAAAAGCTGAACATTATATCCATAAATATATTTATAATCAATAACTATAATCCCTCCCGCTCCGCCAGCATTTCAGTATGTTGGTGCATGTTTAGCCCTGAAACATCAGGGCTTTTTCATTTCTTGGAATATTCTTGCCGCTGAAAAGCAGGGATAATTTATTATGTCCGGTTCAGGGATGCTCAGATAATGGAAAGGATAGTGAAGATGAGGCCGGAAGATAGCATCCTCTTGATTGTACCAGGAATATATCCTTCTGCTGCAGGAAGGACCATACCTTTGTCGGCCCTAAGAAGCGTCATACTCAACAACGCCGGAAATGGAGGATACTGGGTATGGACTGCCCAAGAGCCGGATTGATGAAAAGGTAAAAAGGAAGACCGGAAAAGCTTGCACAACCGTGCTGGCCAATCTGCCTGCCCTGGATTGAGGGGTTCAAACTTATTCCGGAATATCTGGGGAAAAAGGTCCCAAAAGCTTCTTACATTCTATCGGGTTGTTGAAGAATGAAGAGCTCCGTCCATGGAATATGCCATGGACGGAGCTGATGAAGTGAACCGGGAGATGGAAAGTGCCCCTCTCTATTTATTGGCGTTTTTGTAAAAAAGGTTGCCGTAATATTGGGGGATGAGCCAGTCCTTGCCCCAGGATGTCTGTTTAAGCTGTTCTATGTCTTCGGGAATGAGGTCGTCAGCCGTCAGTTCGTTTTTATTATCTACGTTGCAGTTGTAGGGTTCGCAGCCCCATTCCTTGCGGATGTAGTCGGAAAATTCCTCTATGCGGATAACCGTGTCAATCCGGTGGGTGAAGAGGAAATGGTTATATTGCGACTGAAGATGAACTTCAAATGGATCCGGGTAGTTCCGGTCGTTGAGCTTGATGAGCAGGAGTATTGTTTCAATAAAACAGCGCTTGTCCTTGCAGGCTGCCGTGTAAGGAAGGAGCAGATTTGCGGCGATGCACCAGGCATAATTGCAGAGGTTGACGAAGCGGTCTACAGGGTTGCGGTAGGTGATGATGTGACGGTAGCTTCCCAGTTTTTCCGCATTGTAGCTCGCATGTCCCCTGACCTGGGAACAGGCGTAACCGTCCCTCCATATCGGGTTTTGGGCTCCGGTTTCGCGTATCGTGTATCCGTTGTGTTCGTGCAGCGCGGTTCCGAGCAGAGTGGAACAGGCATTTTTGGCGACCAGATAGCCTACAGTCTTATGCTCATGAGAGACAATGAAGCGTGTGCCTTCCCTTGCATGGGGGTCAGTGCACAGAAAATGCAGTCCTCTCCGGGAGTTGAGCAGAATCCATTCGTCTGTGGCGGGGTTGCGGTGCAGGTATTCCAGAGAACGGTATTTGGGCCACCACAAGGTCATGGCAGTTTCCGATCTGGAGAGAATCTGGGCCTGGTCCGGGCAGGAGTCCGTGCGAGTGAGCCTGTCGCCTTGAATTTCACAATCAGCCTGGAAGTGGTAGGCAACGACGCGAATGATTTGGTTGTTAGACATGCTTTAGTTTTACAGGATGTTTGTGAGGCATGTAACAGGAAACGGAGCAGGGAAAAGAGTGCCACTTCCCTGGCATGTGGGGTTATTGCCAGTCGGTATCTCTGCGTGTACTTTTTTCCAAAGCTTATGGAAACCATTTGTCCGGAAGGTATTTCCGAGGGAATGTTTCCTGGCGGGAGAATATGAAAAACAGTTCGTTTGCGATTACTTGAAAGGAAAGATCATTCTGCGCTGTCCCATTTGCGGCAGAGAATTGGTCCGCGGTTTAACCCGGTTCCTCACGTTTTCCCAATTCCTGTGAAAGCAATTTTTTGTTTGGGAGTCATTCTCTTTTCTCTGCGGGAAAATAGTCGGCTACGGTTTCCCGTACTTCTTTCAGCCATTCGCGGCGGTCGCCGGGCGTGCTGTCTGCGATGATGCGGAACATTTTTCTTTCAAAGGCGGTTACGCCGCAGAAAGCAAAGATGCAGTCTTTCCAGATGCGCTGGAGGGGATCGCCGAAGACGGATTGTTCGCGCTCCTCCGGGGTATTGGAGGTATTGAAAACCAAGGCCGCTTTTGCTTTCAGAAGGCCGATGGGAAGACCGCTCCCGTTGTCTCCCTTGGCAAAGGTGTAGGCCACTTCCTCTCTCAGAACGCGGTCCACCCACCCTTTCATGATGGCGGGAGGCTGCCCCCACCAGTTGGGATGGATGATGACGATGCCGTCCGCCTGCCTGATTTCCCGCTGGTGGAGAGCCGTCAAAGAGTCTTCGGGCACGTCGCTGACCAGTTCCGTTTCAGGAAGGACGGGATTGAATTGTTCCCGGTAGAGGTCGTGAAAACTGACGGTATGGCCGTGTTCCTTCAGGGTTTCCACGGCTGCCGCGGCCATGGCCGCATTAAAACTCTCCTTGTAGGGGTGTCCCAGAATAACGGATATGTTCATGTCGGTGATGAGGTTGTTGACCGGCCGCCTGTGGAGAGACGGCTTTCCGGCTGCCTTGTCCCCAGGTTAACTCCGAATAAAGGGCAAGTCAAACCGGGGAGAGGAACGGAAAAAATGGCCCCGTTTTATTGCATGGAAACTTGCCGGATGAAATAATCTTTTTAGAAGGAACTTATTTCTTTTTCCTGAGAGGCCTGTCATGGTCAGAACGGTGTTTTCCCTTTATAAAGAAAATCAGTTTTGCTGTTTCTGCCAACTGTACGGTCAATGAGATCGGGAATGTCTTCCTTTGAATATCCTGCCTTGAGAAGGAATTCCTCCATGTTGGCATAGTTGCCTGGAAATACAGAGACAAGGATTTCCATGAAAGTTTTTTCAAGCTCCTTGACTTCGTCTTCGAAGACCTGATTTCTTGTGTTGATAAAAGACTCTCCTGTTGCAACCTCGTTCATGAGCTTCCGAAGGTCTTCCATTTTAAGATGGCGGAGTTTTTTTACTTGTTCTTCAGCAGATCGATGAGCAAGGCCTCGTTGTTGAGGTTCGTCTTCGGCAATCCGGAAGGGATTGGTCTCGTGCGCACTTTTGAATTGCCTCAATATATGGGCATAATAAGAGAGCAGGAGGCGTGTAATGATCCGCTTCTTTTCAGGCTCCCTGATTTTATGGGTTTTTCTAACCAGCCTGATGTATTTTTCCATGAAAAGGCAAACCTTGGATTTTTGGTTAATATCAGACATGTCGTCAATGTTTATTTCCAGCTCGGTTTGCTTGTATGTGTTGAAGGAAAAGGCGGGTGCCGAAGCTACGAGATAGCAATGCCATATTTTCTCCCCCAACTCGGTATCAACATTGTCCCGTGTCGTTACCTTGAAGGCATGTGTATTCTTTTCAGCCTTTTCATAAAATGATTTGAACTGCTTGTTCCGCAGGAAGGAGGAAAGTTCCCGGATGGCGGGAGAGGTCTGTTGGTATGGGGCAATGCAGGCGGGACTCTCCAGCATGGGGTGGAAGTCGGCAGCACTGGCCGCCCCCATAGAGAGACAGACGACACATGTGCATAAAGGCGGCAACATGTTCATGGGGGTTCAACCTTTATTGCTGTTTTTTTTAAAGGCCGTGCCAGATTTTTCTGCGATGGTTTTCGTCGTAAGTTTGTCAATGGCCTCAATATAAGCTTGCCATTTTGCTTCCCTGAAAAATAGCATTTTCTTTTTCATTTCCAGGCCTGACATTCTCTGAATGAACAGGGAAATCACATTTTCCCCTCTGTCAATAGGATGTTGGCACTGAATCAGATTCCCAGAGAATAAAACCAAAACCGTAGGAATAGGGAAGAAGAGTCCGCAAACATGCAGTCTTAAAAGATGGAGTCATGGAGGGCCTGAGGCGAGGTATATTGGAAATGAAAGGACCTTATATGAAATTGATCGTCCTGGTAAATCCGTGGGAGAGCATGGAATGCCAGGAATTTTGTTTACCTATAAAAAAGCGCCTCCTATTGCGGGAGGCGCTTGAAAACAGGTGGATGAAAACAGCCAGTTACATACCCTTGTTCTTCATGGCTTCCGCCAGGGCTGCACCCATCTGGGCCGGGGTCTTGGCGACCACGATGCCCGCTTCGCGCAGGGCTTCCTGCTTGGCGGCGGCGGTGCCTTTGCCTCCGGCCACGATGGCGCCCGCGTGGCCCATGCGGCGTCCCTTGGGAGCCGTGGCTCCGGCGATGAACGCGGCTACGGGCTTCTTGCAGTTGTTCTTGATCCATTCGGCGGCTTCCTCTTCCTCGGAACCGCCGATTTCACCGATCATGATGAAGGCGTCCGTGTTGGGGTCTTCCGTGAAGAATTGAACGGCCTGCTGCTGGGTCATGCCGTGGACGGGGTCGCCGCCGATGCCGATGCACATGCTCTGGCCCAGTCCCATGTTGGTGACCTGCCAGACGGCTTCATAGGTGAGCGTGCCGGAACGGGAGACGATGCCGATTCTGCCGGGCTTGAAGATGTAGGCCGGCATGATGCCGATCTTGCAGCTGGCGGAGGGGTTGACGATGCCGGGGCAGTTCGGGCCGATGAGGGTTACGTCCTTGTCTTTCAGGAATACTTTCACTTTCTGCATGTCCTGCACCGGGATGCCTTCCGTGATGCAGACGATGAGCTTGACGCCCGCGTCCGCGGCTTCCATGATGGCGTCGGCCGCGAAGGGCGGCGGGACGAAGATCATGGAGGCGTTGCAGTCCGTGGCCTTTTTGGCTTCCGCCACGGTGTCGAATACGGGGACCTTGCCTTCAAAGAGCTGGCCGCCCTTGCCGGGGGTCACGCCGGCAACCACGTTGGTGCCGAAGTCCATGCAGTTTTTGGCATGGAATGCGCCGGCGCTGCCGGTGATGCCTTGCACGACGAGACGGGTGTTTTTGTCAATGAGAGATGTCATTGTCGTAATAAATGGTGAGGGTTATTTGACGGCCGCAACCGCCTTCTGGGCGGCTTCGTCCAGGTTGTCGGCAGGGATGATGGCGATGCCGCTGTCGGCAAGGATTTTCTTGCCGATTTCCACGTTGGTGCCTTCCAGGCGGACGACGAGCGGGATTTTCATGTCGATGTTTTTCGCAGCGGCCACGATGCCTTGGGCAATGACGTCGCAGCGCATGATGCCGCCGAAAATGTTGACGAGAAGGGCCTTCACGTTCTTGTCGCTGGTGAGGATGCGGAACGCGTTGGTCACCATTTCCTCCGTGGCGGAACCGCCCACGTCCAGGAAGTTGGCGGGATCTCCGCCGTAGTATTTGATGATGTCCATCGTGGCCATGGCTAGTCCGGCGCCGTTCACCATGCAGCCGATGTTGCCGTCCAGCCCGATGTAGTTCAGGTCGTACTTGCCGGCTTCCACTTCGCGGGGGTCTTCTTCCGTTTCATCCCGCATTTCCATGATTTCCGGATGGCGGTACAGGGCGTTGTCGTCAAAGTTGAATTTGGCGTCCAGGGCGCATACGCGGTCATCCGTGGTGACGACGAGGGGGTTGATTTCCACCAGGGAGCAGTCCAGGGCGGTGAAGAGCTTGTAAACGTTGGTGATGAGCTTGGTCGCCTGGCGGAGCAGGGGGCCGGTGAGGCCCAGGGCCACGGCGATCTTGAGGGCCTGGAAGGGCAGGATGCCCAGGGCCGGGTCAATGTGTTCGCGGATGATGGCTTCCGGACGGGTGGCCGCCACTTCTTCAATGTCCATGCCGCCTTCCGTGCTGGCGACGATGACGGGGCATTCCCGGGCGCGGTCCTGCAGGATGGCGAAGTAGCATTCCTTTTTAAGGTCCACGGCTTCCGCCACCATGATCTTGCTGACCAGCTTGCCGGCTTCCCCGGTCTGCTTGGTGACCAGTACCTGGTTGAGCATTTTGCCGGCTACGTCTTCCACTTCCTCCACGGAATTGACGACGTGCACGCCGCCCTGGAACCCGTTTTTGAATGTGCCTTTGCCGCGTCCTCCGGCATGTACCTGTGCCTTAACTACGTATTGGGAAACGCCCATGTCGCGGGCTATTTGTGCGGCTTCCTGGGCGGTGGTGGCGGCAATGCCCTTGGGAGTTGCCACGCCAAAGCGCTCAAAGAGTTGTTTTGCTTGATATTCGTGAATATTCATGACAGTGGGCCGTTCGGCCAAATGTTTGCGGAAGAAAGGCTAGGACTATTTCCCGTGCCGGTCAAGGGATAATGGTTTGGTCTTTTTATTTTTTTCCGTTGCCGTTGTGGAAGTCGAAGAGGACAGAAGGCTTGACTGTCTGCATAAAGATTGGGAAACTTCCCTCCCATTTTCCGTATGTTGCTATTTTATGAAAATTTATCGACCTGCCGACAGTTGTTTTAAAGAGATGAAAGGCCGGATGAACCGCCGGGCCCTTCCCGAGAATTCCGTAAGAGATACCGTTAATTCCATTATTCAGGACGTTGCCGTCCGCGGAGACGCCGCCCTGTTTGATTATGCCGCCAGGTTTGACAAGGTCAGCCTGGACAGCGGTTCCCTGTTTGTCACCGCGGAGGAACTGGCGGAGGCGGAAGCCGCCGTGGAGGAATCCGTGAAGGAGGCCATTGCCGCTTCTCTGGCGAACATCCATTATTTTTCAGACCGCAGCCGCAGGCAGGACTGGTCCGGAGTGAACGCCCAGGGCGTGGAGGTTGCGGAACGCTTCCTTCCCTATGACCGCGTGGGCATTTACATTCCCGGGGGCAAGGCTCCCCTCGTGTCCACCTCCATCATGACGGGCGGCTTTGCCCAGGCCGCCGGCGTGCGGGAAATCGTGGCCGCCACGCCGTGCGGGCCGGACGGGCGGGTGAACCCCGCTCTTTTATATGCGCTGAAGGCTTCCGGCGCCACGGAGATTATCAAGATAGGCGGCGCCCAGGCGATCGCCGCGCTGGCGCTGGGTACGGAGAGCATGAAGCCCGTGGAAAAGATTTTCGGCCCCGGCAACCGGTTTGTAGTAGAGGCCAAGCGCCAGCTGGTGGGCGCCGTAGCCATCGATCTTCTTCCCGGGCCGAGCGAAGTGATGGTGCTGGCGGATGAGACGGCGGACGCCGAGTTTCTGGCCGCCGACCTGCTGGCCCAGGGCGAGCACGGGCCGGACAGCGTCGTGGTATTTGTGACCACCTCGGAAGAGCTGCTGGAACGGGTGGAGGCGGAAGTGGAACGCCAGGCGGCCCTGCTGAGCCGGGGCGCCATCATCCGGGAGGTGCTGGACAAGCACGCGTACGGTTTTCTGGTCTCCTCCATTCAGGAGGGAGTGGACCTGGTGAATGCATTTGCTCCGGAACACCTGGTCCTGGTGACGGAGGATGAAGATTCCGTGCTGGCGGCCATCCGGACGGCCGGAGCCATTTATGCGGGTGCCCTGTCCACGGTGGCCTGCGGGGATTTTCTGGCGGGCCCCAGCCATACGCTGCCCACGGGCGGCGCAGGCAAGTCGTTCTCCGGCCTTCGGGCGGACCAGTTCCAGCGGCGCACGAGCGTGGTCCGCATGAACGGGGACGCCGTTCTGAAATCGGCGCCGTACGTGGCGGAATTCGCCCGCGTAGAGGGGTTGGATGCCCACAACCATTCCCTCCAGGTGCGCGCCTCCCGCG
Organism: Akkermansia sp. KLE1798; assembly: GCF_001580195.1. NCBI lineage: Bacteria > Pseudomonadati > Verrucomicrobiota > Verrucomicrobiia > Verrucomicrobiales > Akkermansiaceae > Akkermansia > Akkermansia sp. KLE1798. Next base: position 18,773 of record NZ_KQ971072.1, on the reverse strand, counting down.
TGAACCGGTAACAGTAACCCAGATAACATACGTCCCATTATGAAACAACAGCAAGGGACCAGGGAACGGCTGCTGGAAGCCGCTGAAAACCTGTTTGCCGAATACGGCTATACGGAAACGTCGCTGCGCATGATTTCCCAGGCGGCCGACGTCAATATAGCTTCTGCCAACTACCACTTCGGCGGCAAGGAAGGCCTGTGGAAGGCGGTCATGATGAAGTACGCGCCGATGGCACGGGATTTCCGGATGGCCCGGGTGGCGGAAGCCATGGAGCGGGACGGCTCCATTGAAGCCCTGGCCCACGCATACGTGTATCCCTCCTTTTACGGACTCCTGAACACGGGGGATCTGACCCTGGAAGAACTGAACACGTTCCCCCATTATTTGCGCCTGATGGGCATCTGCCATGTGCAGACGCCTGAAATTGCCGTGGAATACATCAAGGAAGTATATTCCCCCATCCGGCGGCAGCTTCATGACAGCATCCGCAAGATGTTTCCGGGCGCTTCCTCGTACCAGATTTTCTGGACGGTGCTCGCCATTGAAAGCATCATGATCGGGCTTCTGACGCGTTTGCGGATGATCATGGAACTGATGGAGGTCAACAGGATTCCGAAGGGAAGTGTGAAAGACCTGTTTGAATTGATCGTCCGTCAGGTAGAATCCCTGATCCGCATGTGCGGAAAGACCATGTAGGCATTTTATCTTTCCGGAGCGAAGCATGTTCAAGTCCCTCATCCGTACGTTTGCCATCGTGGTCGCGTTCGTTGCGGGCTACATGATGCCCTGGCTCCACGTGTACGGCTGGACGTTCAAATGGATGCTCATCGGCATGCTGTTTGTGACTTTTCTGGGGATCCGTTTCAAGCGGATGAAGCCGGAACGGCCGCACTGGCTGCTGGTGGGGGCCAATTTGCTGATCGCCCTGGCTGCCTGGGGCCTGTGCCGCGCGTCCTTTGGGGCCGGCTACCTGGCGGAGGCGGCGTTCTTCGTGGGCGTCATGCCCACGGCCACCGCGGCGCCGGTGGTGATGGGGCTGCTGGGCGGCAGCGTGGAGTTCATGCTGACCGCCCTCCTTCTGACCAACGGGATCATTTGCTTCCTGCTTCCCTTCATTCTGCCCATGGTGGTGGGCCGGGGCGGCTTTGAGATTTATCTCAGCGTGGCCCAGAACATAGCCCTGGTGATGCTCCTGCCTCTGGTTCTGGCCCTGGCCGCACGCCGCTTTTATCCCCGCGCCATCGCGTGGCCCCGGAAGCTGAAGGACGTTACCTTCGGCGTCTGGGTGGTGATTCTGGTGCTGATTGCGGCCAACGCCTCCTATGATATTTCCTCCCGGGACGGCATTTCGGAACGCGTGCTGGAGCAGATAGGCGCCCTTTCCCTGCTGATTTGCGCCCTGAACTTCGGCCTGGGCCATCTGCTGGGCGGCAAGGCGCGCTCCGCGGAATGCAGCCAGGCCCTGGGACAGAAAAACACTACGCTTTCCATCTACCTGGCGCTGACATATTCCAATCCCATTGCCGCGCTGGGGCCCACGTTTTATGTGCTGTGGCATAATTTGTGGAATGCGTGGCAGCTTTACCGTGCGTCCGAACACAGGCGCCGGAACGGAAATTAGGCGGTTCCGTCTTTGATCGTGTCCCGCGGGCCCCCTTTTTCCGGGAAATGATGGGTTGACGGCGGCTTGAGCGGAGTGCTGCCTCCCGCCTTCCAACTGCGTTGCGGCGCGCGCGGCATTCAAAAGGCTTGAATTCCGGGGAAGGGCCGTTAACGTTGTGCTCCCGTTATGCAGGCGTCCACTCCCCCCCTGAAACCTCTTTCTTCACGCACCAAATGGCTGATTGCCCTGTGCCTGTGCATTGCCGTCCTGCTGCTGGAGTTTTTGACGTACCACATGGCCTACCGCATCGGTTACGATGAAGGGGCCCTCCATACCCCTCCGGTCGTGATCCAGAAGAGCGATGAAAAGGCCTTCCAGACTTTGTCCCGTTTCATGGCGGACGTGTTCGCCTCACGGGAAAGCCTGGCCGGAATTCTGGACAAACGTGAGGAACGCCTGGCGTGGATCAGGGATCCGGAAGTACGGTCGGAAACGGCCTGGGGGCTGACCCGCGAACTGATCAGCCGCGGCGGCGTGGAGCAGGCGCTCCCCACGGCCAGGGAATTGATTGAGGCGGCCTACGCGGAAGGAAAGCGGCAGGTATGGGCTCCCCGCGCTGATGCCGTGGCCCGGGCCCTGCTGGCGGAGCACCAGTACGCGGCCGCCTACGACTATCTGAAAACGGCCGTGGACGGGTATGAAAAGGAGAGCATGGCCGCCGAGCTGGTGAAGGCCCTCCAGACCATGAGTTCCATTGACCAGATATTGAACCGGAATGACCAGGCCAACGCGCTGCTGCAGCGCGCCGTGGAAGCTTCCGCCCGGCTGGGGAGCGACTCCCTTGCCGTGAAGTCCAGGCTCCTGGCCGCCCAGGGCAGGCTGGCCCGCGCCGCGGGCCATATTCCGGAATCGCGGGCCTATTTCAAGGAGGCTCTGGTTCTGTTCCCCCAGGAGCAGGAAAAGACCACGGGGGACCTGGCGCTGGCCAGCATCAGCATGGGAGAAGCCATGCTGGAAGCAGGCAGGAAGGAGGAGGCCCGCGAGCTGTTCCTGAAGGGGCTCACCGGTTCGGAAAACGCCTCCTATCTGCTCAACGACTGCCTGAACGCCCTGCGCGGGCTGGCGCGCATTTCCACGGAGCAGGGTAATTATGAAGAGGCGCTGGCCTATCTTCACCAGGCGGAAGGCGCCGCACGCGGCGTGCTTCCGGCGGACCACGCTTTTTGGGCCGGGCTGTATGACCAGCGTGGATGGGTCAACATCATGCGCAAGGCAGCCCCGGAAGCCCGTGCGGATTTCCTGAAGGCGGTGAGCAACGCGGCGGTCTCCCCCATGATTGCCGCCCAGTCCCGCGAGGGCCTGGGGAAGGCGTGGCTGGACGCCGGGGAAGGGGCAAAGGCGCGGGAAAACCTCCGGCAATCCATCCAGGTCCGGGAATCCAACTTCTCTTCAGACACCCTTTCCCTGGGCAGAGTGTACCATTCCCTGGGAATAGCCAGCGATATGGAAGGGGACCGTGAAGGAGCCCTCCAGGCCTACTCCCGCGCCGTGGACGCCCTGCTGAAATGCGGAGACGGCCCGGAACGGAAGAATTTGCTGGTCCAGTCCTACCTGTGCAAGGCCTACGCCCTGTGCGACGGCGAGCAGTGGCAGGAGGCCGTGGACGCTTTTGAAGCCGTGCTGCCATTGCTGGAAGGGGAACAAAGGTCGGAAAACTACAAGCAGCTGGGCCGCTGTTACGACGAACTGGGAATGACGGCGAAGGCGGATGAATGCTGGAAGGAATCCGGCTTTCCGCGGGTGCGCCGGAGTTCTCCCGTACGCCGGACGGACGGCGGCAGGATATCCTCCCGTCGGTGACGGACCGCCGCCGCTGCGCCGTAAGACGTTGCGGACTGCTGATTTTGCTTGATTTGTGCCCTCTTTTTGGCTCAATGCCTGCATGAGTTCCGAGCGCCATTTTTCCAATAAGCCTTATCGTCCGTCGCGCAAGAAAAAGTCTTACTGGAAACCGGTCCTCTGCCTGGTGGCGCTGGGCGGCCTCTGGTTCGGTTACGTCCAGTACTGGCCTACCATTGAAAGCTGGTTCAAGCCCACGATTCACGAGGTGCACAGCCAGACACAGGCCATGGGGCATCTCCAGGGCATGCTAGACTCCTGGAACGGCTCTGATGAAGAGCTGGCGGCGCTGGCCGCAACCGTGGACAAGCAGGTGGAATGGATGAATTCCACGGAGGCGCGCGACTCCTTTGCTTGGCTTCTGGCCGTGGAAATGGACCGGCGCGGCATGGTGAAGGAGTCGGAGCCCATGATTGCATCCCTTCTGGAAAAGAAGCTCTCTCATTCCGGCGCCCTGCCGGAGGCGGACAGGGACCGCCTGCTGAACGTCAGCCTGAACTGGGCGCGTGAATTTGCCGGGCGCAAGCATGACGCCGTAGCGGAACGTCTGTATGAAGTAATTCTTAAAAATACGCCGGAGGACCACGTTTCCGTTCTGCTGGCCTGCCTGGAACCGCTGGCCCATTATGCCTATGACCAGGCCAAATTCGAACGTTTTTCCTCCCTGTGCAAGCAGGCCTCCTCTCCCGTCATGCGGAGCATGCTGAAAAAGCCGGAGGATGTGAAAAGCATGGTGAAGATACTGCTGCTTCAGGATACCCTGCCGGAAAAGGCGACCGGCCAGCCCGGCCGTACGGGCAGCACCATCGCCAGGGAATTGCTTGCCCAATTCCGCCTCACGGCCAGTCCGGACATGGGGCGCATCATCCTGAATGAACTGAACATGCCCCTCAAGGCGCGGCGGAAATATTCCCAGGCGGAATTGAAGGGCATGGCGGACCAGCTGGAAGCCGCCCTGATCTGCTTCCGTGCCGCGGAAACGGAAATGGACTGCACCCCGGAAACCATGCTGGCGCTGGCTCGCGTGAGGATGCAAATGGGGAATTTGAAGGAAGCGGCGCGTTTGCTCTCCCGCGCGGAAGGCTCCGCCATGACGCTGGGGGTGGATGCCCCGCGCATTCTCAGCGGTTCCAGCCTGAGCCAGGAAATTGCGGAACTGCGCTCCCAGCTGGACAAGTACGCGCAGGCGGAAGCCCTGGTAAAGCGGGCGTATGAAGATGTGAACATTGCCGCGGCTTTCCTGCGGGCGAAGGATTACGACCAGGCGGTGAAATATTCCGACCAGGCGATGAAAGTGGCTCTGGAAAGCACCGCCTTCATCCAGGCTCTTCAGCCCGTGATCATGACTCTTCAGGCGGAAATCAGCGCCGGAAGGGAACAATGGGCGGTGGCGGAATCGCAGTACGGAAAGCTGGTGGAAACATGGGATGGCCTGAGTGATGAAGACAAGGCCACTCTCCAGAACAATCTGGCATCCATCCAGTCGGAGGAACTTTACAAGAAAATCCACCGCGACTGGGCGGAAGTATGCCGCAAGCAGAACAGGACCACGGAGGCGCGCCGGGTATTGACAAAGATCGGAGAAGCTCCTGCGGAAGAACCGGAGCGGCCTGCCGCACGCCGCCGCAGAAGGTAATGGAAGCCAGCCCTGATGTCTGCGTGTGGACAAGAGATAACGTGGCGGAAACAAAAATCCGGAAGTTGCTTTCATTTAGTTCCAGCCGGACACGGAATATTGCCGGACTTCCTCCTGAAGATCACTGCCGGAAAGGCTTTTCCCTCCGTCTCCATCCTTTTCCGGCATGTGTCCGTCCCGCATATGTTTTCGGGAGGAGGGGCGGTAAACCGTACCAAAGGCGAATCAACTGCGCACTTTGGCCTTTTGTTTTGAGGTGAGGGATGTCCGTTTGCCGTGGGCCATTTTTTCCCGGCGGTCCGCGGCGGACTGGCGCCGGGAGCGCACGGTATATTTTGCGAAAACTTGGCTAACGGTCAGGTTGCCCTGTTCAAGAAGCTTGAAAATATTGTCCCTCACCCTCATTGCCTCCTGAAGCGCCGCCTCCGCACCTCCGTACTGGGAATCCGAAAAATAGCGGGTGAATAAGCGCTTGTTCTTACAAATAGCCAATCGGTAACCTTGAAAGGCCGTGGTTTCGTAAGTATAGCGGGTGATGTTTTTACAGGGCATATGCGCGTGAATTATTGGGACCAGAGAATGCGGGCAGTGGTAATGAGCTTCTCTTAGGATAGGTCCCAATTCCGGTAAAATCCAGAAAAAACACAATTTGTTAGATTGTGTGCAAAAAATGTGCGATTATATGCTTGTAATAAACTTATTGATGTTTATCGGCCGTGACAAAAAAATGACCGTTGAAGACACGGACTTTCAGCTTTTCTCCGGCATGAACCTGGTCGGTTTTCCGGATTAGCTGCCTCTCTTCATTCTCCACGAGGGCGTATCCCCGGCTCAGCGTCTGTTCGGGACTGTGGGCTTCCAGCCTGGCCTGCAAAAGAGCCAGGGAAGATGAAAACGCCGTCATTCTGACGGTTGCGGCATGAAGCAGACGGGACTGCAGGGCGGAGAGCTGCTGAGCCCGCTCCCTGTTGAGATGGCGGGGATGGCTCAATTGGAGCTTGTGTTCCAGTTGATTGATTAAAAGTGAGTTCTGTTGAATCCTGAGTGCGGAGGAAGCCAGCAGGGATTCCTCCATCCCGTCCAGACGCTGGGCGTACGGGGCCAGGAGAGAGTCTGCATCCAGCAATCTGCCGCGCAGATAAACGTCCAGTTTCAGCCGGGCGTGCAGCAGGGAATGGCGCGCGGAAGCGTGCAGCGCCTGCTCCATTCTGCCCAGTTTGCGGAGCCATTCCGGGCCGTCCGGCGTAGCGAGTTCCGCCGCCGCGGTGGGGGTGGGCGCCCGCAGGTCCGCCACAAAATCCGCAATGGTGAAATCCGTGTCGTGCCCCACCGCGGAAATAACGGGAACGGTGCATTCGTGAATGGCTCGCGCCACGATCTCCTCGTTAAAATTCCACAAATCTTCTATGGAGCCGCCTCCGCGGCCTACGATGAGAACGTCCACGGGCGGCAGCCCGTTGTGCGGCGCATGGGACCATGCCCGGATGGCGGCGGCAATCTCGCGCTCCGCTCCGCTCCCCTGGACGCGCACGGGCAGCAGGTACGCCTTCACCCAGGGGGCGCGGCGCTCCAGCACGTGGCGCATGTCCTGGATGACGGCTCCGGTGGGGGAGGTGACGATGCCGATGGAGCGGGGAAAAGCGGGAATGGCTTTTTTTCTTTCTGCGTCAAACAGGCCTTCCCGCTGAAGCTTCTCCTTCAACTCCAGAAAGCGCGCCTGGAGATCCCCCATGCCGGCGGCCCGCACCTCCTTGATGACCAGTTGAAGCTGGCCCCGGTCCGGGTACACGGTGGCGTTCCCCAGCACGTGCACCTTCATGCCCTCCTGGAGCCGCAGGGGACAGCGCGCGGCGGCATTCTTGAAAAAAGCGCAGAAAATTTCCGCCCCCTGTTCCTTCAGGGTAAAATAAATGTGCCCGCTGGTATGGTACTTGACGTTGCTCAGCTCTCCGACGACCCACTGCGTGCCGACGGCGATGCCGACCACGTCCCGGAGACGGTAAACGAGCTGCTTGACCGTGATGGGCCGGGGCGCGGAAGCCGTTTCCTGCGGAAATTCCATGGCTTACGGTTCAAAGGGAATGTTCAGCGCCTCGTAGGCCAGCATCCTGCACTGCTTCAGGTCCAGCTTGCCGGAGGGCAGCACCGGGATATGCTCCACGGGGATGATCTCCTTGGGGCACCACAGGGCGGGCAGCCCCTGGTCGATCAGGCCGTGCCGGATCAGGGTGCGCGCCTGGTGCACGTAATCCGTCACCAGGGTGGTGAGCAGAGCCACGGCTTCCCCCTTGGCCTGGTCCGGAATGGTGACCACGGCAATTCTCCGTTCGTCGTCCGTGGGGTCCAGGTTCCAGATATTCATGATGGCTGCTTCCAGCGCTTCATGGGGAACCATTTCCCCGCCTATCTTGGAAAAGCGGGAAACGCGCCCCTCTATTTTCAAAAAGCCGTATTCGTCCGCGGAACCGATGTCTCCGGTCTTCAGCCAGCCATCTACGAAAATGTCCCTGTTCACTTCCGGTCCCCCCAGATAGCCGGGGAAAATATTCGGCCCTTTCAGCCAGATCATGCCGGAAGTGGTCACGGGCACCACGCGCCCCGTGTGCGGGCTGGTGATGCGTACGGCAATGCCGGGCAGCAACGCGCCTACGGTTCCCTTTTTCATGCCGGGGATGAAATCGCCGGCGGCATTGGACGGGGCGGGGTCCACAAAATTGACGGAACAGACGGGGGAGGCCTCCGTCAGGCCGTATCCTTCACACGGAATGGTGCCGAATTTTTCCCGGAAGGCGGTGGCGAGGTCTTCCGGCAGCTTTTCCGCGCCCACGATCAGGTAGCGGACCGTCTTGAAAGTATCCGGTTCGCACCGCTTCATGAAGCCGCGCAGGAAGGTGGGGGTGGTGACCACCAGGCTGATGCCGTACTGCTTGATCAGAGCTCCCAGGCGTTTGGCCTCCAGCGGGGAAGGGTAGGTGACCATGTCGTACCCGCCGATCATGGGGTACCACAGGCCGATGGTGATGCCGAAGCAGTGGAACACGGGCAGACTGCCCAGGAACCTGCTCTGCGGGGCCAGCGTGATGCGGGAGGAACACTGGGAAATATTGGCCAGCAGGTTGTGGTGGGTAAGGGGTACCCCCTTGGGTTCCCCGGAAGAACCGGAAGTAAACATCAGCACGGCTTCATCCCCGCCCACGGGGGTGTCCAGCCCCAGCTTCCTGATCATGAACCCGGCCGTCAGGAACTTGATGGCTAGTCCCCACCGCTTGGCGGAGCCTTTGAGCTGGGGAAGTTCGCGCTCCATGAAAATCAGGTCCCTCTGGGGGGGCCAGGGAAAATTCTGGAGCTTGCGCATGAAGGTATCCGCCGTGATGAACCAGTCCACGCCGGACTGCTTCACGGAACTGGAGAAAGCGCTTTCCGAGGCGGAATAATTGAAGTTGACCGGGGTTTTGCCCGCAAACAGGCAGCCCAGGTTGGCAATAGCCGCCCCCTTGCCCGGCGGCAGGATGATGCCTACCCTCCGGTTGGAGGTGATTTTCTTCAGCCGCTTGGCGAAGGCCACGGAAATGGCCAGAAGCTGGCCGTACGTCAGGGAGGTGTCGTCAATCCCGTCAATCACCCGGCAGTCCGAATGCTGCTTGAGGCTGCGGAACAGCAGCGCGGAAAGGGAGCCGTGGAGCTGGGGCAGCGTGGCATACGCCTGGGCGGAGCATTCCAGCCACGCCGTGGTCAGGCGTGCGGCCATTTCAGCTCCCGGAGCCAGCTTGGGAAGAATGTGAATCTGGATATCCGCCTGGGCGTCCGTATCCGCTTCCGCATCCAATACGGAGCTGGTGTAAAAACCCACATACACCGGGACGGGGGAAATGTGCAGGGCTCCCAGGGTTTTCATGACCCGCGGGGGAATCTGGCAGATGGAACCCTTGATATGCGCCACAGGGCCGGGCAGGAAAACCACCCTGCGCCCCTGGTTGATGCGCTCCATGATCGCCGCGCGCAGGGCGATGGGGTCGCTGGTTTCCGCGCGGAACAGAATGCCGTCCGCCTTGGTGGATTCCAGATGGGCTGCGATGGCCGCGTCCGGAGGGAGGGCTTCCTCCACCAGGTAGGTAATGCGGTCCCTGCCCAGTTCCTTTTCGAACATGAGCAGGGTTTTGTGGGACAGCTTATTGAAAATCAGCAGGTCGCCGGCGTCGGATAGATGGGAGGTACCGAAAATGGCCATGAGGGAAAAATGAAAAACTTGCTCCATTTATTCTAGCGACCTGATGCCCGGAGGGCAAGAAGGAAAGCCGTTGCTTTTCCCGCTGTCATGAGTTCGCCGCAATAACCGGAGGAGGCGGATGAAGGAGCATTTCCGTCTGTCATCAGAAATATACGATTTTTTTGAGAAAATTTTTCACCCATGGCAGGAATTTTTGAAAAAGGCAATCTGTCCGGAGGCTTTTTTCCATATTCGGGATTAGTGTGCAGGCGGTTTTCCGCGGCAGGGCGCAATTGAGTTTTCCTGCATTTTTATTCAAAAAATGTTGTTCAGTCAGAGCGGAGAGAGGCCTGCGGCACAGTCCCTGTTAATCTGTAGCAATGACAATATCATGCAGATGAAAGACTTGAATGTAAGGCCGCCGCTCCGTGCCTTTTGCCCGCTGAATCCATTGGCGGATGCGCGGGAAAGAGGAAAACGGAAAAAAGAAGGGAAGGAAATGCGCGGATTTGAAATCCGTTCAGGATAGGAAATTCGGAAGAAAAATATCTTTTGAAAATTACGTAAGTATTTCATATAAAGAAAAATGTGTAATGGGTGGAATGTATGAAATTGTTGAAAATAATTGTTTTTTCTTGATTGTGATGAGAGGCGTTTGGAAGAAGGAAAATGATTTAAAGCATTGTAAATGGAACTTCCAGATTGACACCGGATTTCAAATCCGATAGACCGATAACGATATAGGGAGTCCCCCTCTGTTTTCTTGTAAAAATAGATTGTAATACAACATATTAATAACCAACATTTTATCTATGAAGCTTCATTTGCCTTTGCAACTGCTGTCCGCCGTGCTTGCCTGCTGTGCCCTTCTTTCCACTCCCGCCTATTCCCTTGATCTGGGAGCCAATGAAACCATTACGGAGAATACGGACTGGACGGAAAATACAAATGTAACGGCCAACGTCACCCTGACCATTAACCCGGACGTTACCGTTACCCAGGAGACGGGCTCTCTGGTCATTGGAGGGCATACGCTGACGATTGACGGCGGAGGCACGCTCAGCATTCTTAGCACTGCTACGGAACACACGCTGGCGGCAGACGGGCGCCTGAATATCCAGGGCGGCTCCACGCTGGACCTGACGGCTCCGGATGCACGCCTTTCCGTGGCGCAGGATGCCAACTGGACCCGGTTCATCATCTCCGTAGCGGATAACAGCGTGTTGAAAACACGCAGCATGGCGGCAGGGGATTACGTATTTGGGGCCAGACTGACCAATAAGGAAAATTTGCTCCTGTCCGGCGGTGGCACCATTGAGGTGACGGCCACTGCGGCGGAAACGATATCCAACATCGGCTTTACCGTGAATGAAGGCGGCGGCAGTTACCTGGTAACCAATGCGGGAACGACGGTAAAAATGATTCTGAACCCGGAAAAGACCATTCAGGCCGTTCTAAATGACGTGCTGACCCTGGGCGGTGCGGGCAATATCGAAGGAGGGGACGCGAATGACATGTTCATCGGGAACGGAGGACTGAAAAAAGTGGGGACCGGAACGCTGACATTGAAATTTGCCAACTCCTTCGGCGGTGGTGTGGAACTGAATGGAGGCACGCTGATTGTGGATCATGCCGACGGCATGGGGACGAACAAGGTTCTTTCCGTAACGGGCAATGCGGCCATTGGAGGCACGTCCGCCGCGTATCAGGGCCTTTCCCTGTCTTCCGGCGTCACCCTTGATGTGTCCGCGGTGGATACCGGTGCTGGGCTGACCATTGCCTCCGGCAACGTCACCCTGGGCGCACAAAGTGCAATTACCGGCAATCTGGTTTTGAATGAGGGAACCCTGTCCCTGGGCGGGCAGAATACGATGACCGGCAATCTGACTCTGGGAACCGGCCTGTTCATTGACGCCAGCCGGATGACGCCGAACGGGAACGCCCTGCTGGCGCTGACCGGCGCTTTGACGGTGAACGGCAGTCTTCTGCTGGAGAATGCAGACGGCGTTTCCTGGAGCGCCGGAACGTACAACCTGATCAGCGCCACGGAAGGCGTTACCGGGGATCTGGCCAACACCATCCTGCTCGGAACCCAGTATATGGGGAATTGGGATACGGCGGACAATGTCCTGAAATTCGTGGTGACGGAGCTGACCTCCATAAGCTGGACGGGCGGCGGAGACTCCACCTGGACGGTGGGGGGAAGCGGAGCCAATTCCCCGTGGAGCGCCGGGGATACTTTTGAAAACGGCAAGGGAGTATCCTTTGGGGATATTGCCAGCAATCCTCCCCAGACGGTCAACATTGCCGGGCAGGTAAATCCCGGCCTGATTCTGGTCAATGCGGAATCTACGGATTACACATGGACGGGAACAGGCTCCCTTACGGGAAGTGGCAAACTTCAGAAGACCGGAAACGGAACGCTGACGATCGCCACGGACAACTCCGGCTTTTCCGGGGAAGTCCTGCTGGGCGGCGGCCTGGTGGAAATACAGAACGCCGGGGCGCTGGGCACGGGGGACATTGTTTTCAACGGCGGCGCCCTCAAATACGGCACGGGAATCACGGCGGACATATCCGGCCAGCTCAAGACGGATGCCCTGGCAAGCAATGCCATCCTGGTGGATACCAGCGGGAATGCCGTGACATGGGCCTCCCTGGCGGGATGGGCCGGAACGCTCACCCGTTCGGGAGAAGGTAGCCTGATGCTGGGCGCAGGCACTTATGAAGGAAAGCTGACGAATGAAGGGGCGGGTTCCCTGATCATCGGAGCGGGAAATGCTTCTCTGGCCGGCGGTATTGGCGGCACCGTAAGCAAGACGGGAGACGGCACTCTGACCATCAACAGGAATGCTTTTACCAATTCCAACGGCTCCACGCTGGTGGTGGAAAGCGGGACTCTTTCCCTGATACAAAATGAAGGGGCCTGGACTGGAACCATGAATATCGTGCTGGGTGACAACGTGACGATGAATGTCCCTTATGGCGTAGGCGTAAACGGAACGGGAACGCTGACCATGGGCGGCGGAACCACCTTGAATTTGAGCAACGGGAACGGTTCTTCCAATACATTCAATATGAATATCGTTCTGGATGCTGGAGAGGGACTGGTTTCCCTGAGAGGATCTGTCAACGGCAACAAAACATCCGTGGGAAGCACGATCAGCGGTACGGGCAATTTGAGGATTACGCACCTTAATAACGGCAGCAATAACTGGAAATTCAGTGGAGGCTGGGTGAAAAACTCCTATGACGGCAATACGGAAATTATTGCTACGGACAAGCAGCTTAGCCTGACCTATGACATAGGAAGCGCTTCGGTTACGGGCGGACAAACGGTGACTCCCTGGGGACAGGGAGACGTCACGATCGGCGGAGGAGCGAATACCATGACGGTAACATTCAGCGGGGTGGGCGGTACCGCTGCCTCAAACGGAATTTCCCTGGATGGAAATATTACCCTGAAAGGGGCCAATGCCGCCACGCGGCTGAACATTTTTGCCGGGTCGGCCGGAACCATGACTCTCAACGGCTTGGTATCCGTAGAAACGTCCGGCACCGGAACGGCCACGATCGGCAGCGGTGACGGCCTGCGGATGGGAGGCGGCCTGGCCGGAACGGGAACGCTGGCGGTGAATACCAGAAACAGCGCCGGAGCCCTGACACTGGGAGGAGATGTCGCCGGATTTTCCGGAACGCTGAATCTGACCGGTTCCAACCTGTATCTGGATGCGGATACGGCTTTGGGAGGAACGCTGAACGCCTCTTCCGCCAAAGTAACCGCTCTGCGAACCCAGAATGTGACCGGAACTCTGAATGCCGCCTCCCTGGCCGTTGACGGAACCGCCCTGAGTGCGGACGGAACCGTCCTGACGGTGGCCAATCTGGCGCTGGGTGCGGATGCCGGAGTAAGCCTGAATATTGACAGCAATGTGACCGAGGGAACATACACGCTGGTGGGTTGGGACAACCTGACGTCCGGGAACTTTGTGGATGCAAACTCCATGACCCTGACAGGAACCCTGGCGGGCCTGTATCAGGGCACGTTCACCGTGGATACGGCTGGCAAGACGGTATCCGTCAGCGTGAGCATGGCGGATGGAGTGATTGTCTGGGACGGCAATCCCATCGGCGCGGTAGACAACACCAAGACATACCTGTTTGACGGAACCCATACCGGCGCGGTTTCCCTGACGGGAAGCATGAACGCCAAGGCCATCTACTTCAACAACGGAGCGGGGCAGGATCTGGCGTTGACCAACAACGGAGGGGAACTGGCCGGCAACGGTACCATCACCAAGCTGGGAGAAGGCAAGGTAAGCTTCAACAGCTCCAACGAAAATTACGCTGGGGCGGTCAACATTCAGGAAGGAACGGTGGCCGTGACGGCGAACAAGGCGCTGGGTACGGGCACCGTAACGGTGGCGGGTGAGGGAACGCTGGAAATCGGCGTAGGCGGCAATATCACGGACATTCTGGGCGAGACAATGCCCGTAGTGAATGGCGGAACGCTGGCCTTCACCTCCGGGGTGGAAGTCACGCTGAACAAAAACCTTGGCAGCGGCACGGGCGCCAATCTGGAAGTAACGGGCGAGGGAACCACCCTGAACCTGCTCAATGACAATCCTCAAAGGAACATCACCTCCACCTATGTGGGAACAGGTTCCATCCTGTCCATCACGGCGACGAACACCATGAACACCCTGCTGTCCGGCAGCCTGACGGTCAACGGCGGCAGCTTGAACACGGCCGGCGACAGCTTCGGCTACACCGGGGCGACACTCGGTTCCCTGACGCTGCAGAACGGCGCCGTGTGGACGCTCACGGGCACCAAGCACAATACGCTCAATACCCTGAACCTGACGATGGACGCCAGCTCCGTTCGGGTCAACACCAGCGGCAACGGCTTCTATGTCCTCAACGGCAGCCACCGAATCAACACGCTGTCCAGCGCCTCCGGCATGTCCCTGTTCACTTCTAATGGTGATTTCAACAACAACAAGATGACGATCTCGGGGGCTACGTCCTTTAACATTGCCCGGGGCAACTTTGCACTGGATGACACCAATACGGCGGACTTGAAGATTGATGTGATCGTCCAGGGCGGCAGCAACATCACCAAGACGGGCAACGGCGTTCTTCAGCTGACGCGCGCCAACACATACTCGGGACAGACCCTGCTCAAGGAAGGCACGCTTCTTCTGACGGGCGCCGCCACGCTGGGCAATGGCGCCGGTGCCGTGACGCTAGGCGGCAACGGGGACGCTTTCCTGACTTTTGCGGTGGATGGAGACCGTACGGTGGGCAACGCCATTGGCGGCACGGGCACCTTTACCCAGAAGGGGGCGGGAACCGTGACGCTTAACGGGGCCAACACCTACACCGGCACGACCAGCGTGGAAGCCGGAACGCTCAAGGCGGGAAGCGCCACGGCCTTCGGCACGAGCTCGGTATCCCTCTCTTCCGGGGCTACGCTTGACATCGGAAACTATGCGCTCGGCAATGCCGTCACGGTAAAGGCAGGCGCCTCCGGCTCTCTTTCCACGGCATCCGTCACCAGCGATGGCGGTACGCTGGGCAGCCTGACGCTGGGCAGCTATTCCCGGTTGAATGTCACCGGCAGCATGGCCCTGGCCTCCGGGGCGGAGCTTACCTTTGACATGACAGGGGTAACGGCGGGTGACAATGCGCTGGTAACGCTCACCGGCGGCCTGACGGTCAACGGAACGCACAAGCTGACCCTCTCCAACTATGAGACGCTTACCGATTCCGGGGACTACTCCCTGCTGACGGTGGGAACCGGAACGCTCATGCCGGGTTCCTTCAATGTCGGAGACCTCGTTAATGAGACTCATCCGGAACTCACCTACACGCTGGGAACCTCGGCGGACGGAAAGACGCTCCAGCTTAAAATAGAATCTTCCGCGGACATGCTCACATGGAACGGAACGGAGAATGCCGGGACGTGGAGCGCCGGAGACGTTTCCAACTGGACCTATGCGGGGAGCAGCACTCCTCCGGTAAGCACGGACGGCCAGCCGCTGCTCTTTGACAACACGGCGGCCAACAAAACCGTGACGATTACGGGGGACGTGGCGCCGTCTTCCATCGTGGTCAGCAACAGCGGGGCCAACACCTACACCTTTGAAGGAAACGGCCACATTACGGGGAACACGACCATCCTCACCAAGAGGGGGGACGGAACGCTGGTCATCCGCAACACCAACAGCTACGGCGGTTCCACTGCTCTGGAAGGCGGTGTGGTGGACATCAACGGGGACGGAGCGCTGGGAACGGGCTCCATCATCTTCGGGGGCGGCACACTGCAGGCCTCCGGCAATGTAACGCTGACCCAGGTCATGGTGCAGAAAACCGCCGGAGACGCCGTAAAACTGGCAGCCACGGGCGCCGATACGGTATTGACGGTGAACACCGGCGGCCAGGACAGCTTCCTGGGTCTTAACTGGAACGTTTCCGGTGACGGCAGTGTCGCGCTGGGCGGCATTGCAGACACGAAAGTTCTTTCCGGCACCATTGCCGTGGCGGCGGGTTCCACGCTCAATCTTTCCGGCGGATCGGAAATAGCGCTTTCCGGCATCCTCAAAAATATCTCCGGAACCCTGGAAAAGACGGATGGAGGCTCCCTGCTCATCAAGACGATCAATGGCAATGACGCGATCAACGGAACGCTCCGCAACAACGGGGCGGACATCGTCTTCTCCGGCTACGGGGCGGCTACGGCCAACCGGACCGTCACGGTCAACGGAACGCTGGACGCCTCGGTGGTCAGCGCAACCTACGGCGTGACGCTGGACCTGAAACATTCCCAGAACATAGGCACGCTGCAGATCGGCGGCGGAACCTATGACGGCAACACGCAGGCCTCCGCAGTCAATATCGGAGCGGGCGTCACCCTCACCAGCAACAGTGTAACGCTGGGGGGAGACGTGGTCGGGGAACTCAACATTGCGGGGGGAACGGCACAACTGGGCGCTCTTGCTTTCAGTGGAACGGCCGGCTCCGGCATTACGCTGAACGGAAACGGCACGCTTACCATGGGCGGCAACATTACCGGTGCCTCCGGTACGCTCACGCTGGGAGAAGGCACGCTCAACTCCAGTGCGGCCTGGTCCGCGGAAAGCGGAGTGGTGCTCAATGCGGCGCAGGGTAAAACCACTACGGTAGACACCACGGGAGGGAATATCACCCTCAACGGCGCACTCAGCGGAACGGGCAGTCTCGCCAAAACCGGAACGGGCCAGCTCAGCCTTGGTTCGGCCAGCGCGGACTATGCGGGAACCGTAACGCTCTCTTCCGGCACGCTGGCCTTCCTGGCAGGGGCTGACGGTTACAAGGGCGCCCTCAACATCACCGGGGGCGAACTGCAGGGCGGCCAATACTACAGCAACACCAGCAAAAACGTCACCGTCAATGCGGCGACCGGAATCAGTTCCATCTCCCTGGGCGGTTTGCACGGCTCCTCGCTCAAATCCATAAGCATCACGGATGTCGGTACGATCATCAGCGGCATCAACGGGGCGGCCAGCCTGGACAGCGCCAGTCTGGTCGTCGGCACGGGCAACGTCGCCAAGACGCAGGACCTGGCGGGCAGCGATTCCATCATTCAGTTCAATGCGAACGGCACCAGTCTGGACATCACCACTCTGACGCTTTCCCTCTCTGCGGACGTGATCAACGCCATGCAGGGCTGGGGAGCCGGAGAACGCACCGCATGGCTCAACCTGACCAATGGCTCTCTGAGTTACGGCACGGCCACCTTCAACCCGCTTCTGGAAGGCCTGGGCTTTACCGTCACGGGTATCAACGGCGGCTCCATCGGCATCACGGGCGACGCCACGCAGATCTATGCGGTGGGCAGTGAAGACAAGACCATCACCAGCAACGCGGAACTTGATCCCTACCGGGCGGTTATTGTGGACGGCAACCTGGCTCTCAACATCCCCGGTGTGGACGACAAGGCGGAAGGCCTGACCATCAATAACCTCTCCGGCGCGGCTTCCGGTGTCATCAACATCACGGCAACCGATGACAAGACGGCCTCCGTCATCCTGAACAACGAACTGCTGGGAACCGCTCCCAACACGTCCGGACCGGACACGAAATACGCCGGAACCATCAACGGCGGCACGGCCAATATCACCAAGACGGGAGCGGGTTCCCTGGAACTTTCCGGCAGCCTGAACACGGACGGTGCGCTGGAAATGCAGGAAGGCAGCCTTGCGCTTTCCGGTACGGCGGACCTGGGCTCCATTGTACTCAACTCTGCGGATGCAGACAGCCTCTCCACCCTGGACGTTACCGGCACGGCAACCGCCGGGACTCTCACGGATGAAGGCAACGGCGGAACGCTCAACATCGGCGGGGACGGTAAGCTCACGCTTGATGCGGCGGGTTCCGAACTCTCCAACAGTACCATTACGGGTTCCGGTACGCTCCAGGTGGCGGACAACGCCTCCCTTGCGTTCAACGGTACCTCCAGGCTTAACGGCGTGCAGGTGGAACTCTCCGCGGATGGAACGCTGGAACTCGGTAACGCGGCCAACAGCATTTCCGGCCTTGCGGGGAGCGGTACGCTGACCAACGGCTCCGCCCTGGAAATCACCGCCTCCGGCCAGTCCGTCTTTGAAGGCACGCTCGCCGGGGACGGCAGCATCACCATGAACGGAACGGGTACGCAGACTCTCAAGGGCAACGGCTCCGCCGGGCAGTCCCTCAACGTCACGAAGGGAACTCTGGAACTCATGGGCGCTGAAGGCGGCAATGGCTCCGTCACCTACAAGACGCTCACGGCAGGCACCGGCGGCCATGTGCGCCTTACGGCGGTGGGCGACGGCGTGGATGCTGTCAACACGACGCTGACGGTCGGCAACGGCCTCAATCTGGCGGGAGCCAATCTGGACCTGGTCATCAACACCAACAGGGACGACCTCTTCGCCAACCCCGTCATCACGGTTCTGGCAGGGAACGTCAACCTGAACGGCACCACTGTTTCCCTGGACAGCCTGGGCGACTACGACGACCCGGCGGACCCGACGGCCAACCTCAACTTCACGCTGGTGGACGCGCAGGGGGCAGGCGGTACGGTAACGGCTGACGGCGCTTCGGTGACGTCCTCCGGCTACTTTGACTTCTACTACCAGGAACTTGGCATTCGTGCGGAAGGCGGCAAAATCATCGTCAGCGGCATGGTCAAGACGGACAACGCCTTCATGGACGCGGCGGATACGGCCAACTCCGTGGCGGGAGCCAACCTCCTGTGGAACAACCGCGGCAACGCGCCCAAGGGTACGGTGCTGGGTGACCTGCGTGAAGCAGTACGCAACGACATCCAGTCCGGCAACGCGGGACAGGCCGCCCGTTCCATGGCGGCAGCGGCGGGCTCCACGGTCAACGCCCTGGGCACCGCC
>NZ_KQ971071.1:0-5951 GCF_001580195.1 Akkermansia sp. KLE1798 | reverse complement strand
TAGACTTCTCGGCACGCCAACACGGCGGCAGTACGAAAGGCCAACGTCTCTGAGGGCCCCGGAAAGGGAAACGAAGGGAAGGGAAGCCGGCCGTCTGCAGGAAGCTTTTTTAGATAGAGAGCGCCGATAAGAAGATTTTCAAGGGAATGACTACCGAACCCTTCGCAGGGCCGGCCTTTGAGCGATGAGAATCGCCCGGAGGAGCACTGGCTTGAAGGAGCGACCTAGCTCTGAGAGGGGAGGGTTGGTAGAAGCAAGGGAAGGAAAAAAGGTCGTGACGCGCGCCGTGCTGGTATAAGCGAGGAGGCACGAGGGAGACAAACCCGAGTGAAGAGCTTGCGAAGCATGGCGCAAATGAAATCGAGAGATTCCATTTGGTCCAGCAATTTCAAAAATTATATTTGATGGAGAGTTTGATTCTGGCTCAGAACGAACGCTGGCGGCGTGGATAAGACATGCAAGTCGAACGGGAGAATTGCTAGCTTGCTAATAATTCTCTAGTGGCGCACGGGTGAGTAACACGTGAGTAACCTGCCTCTTAGTGGGGGATAGCCCTGGGAAACCGGGATTAATACCGCATACGATTGAAAGATCAAAGCAGCAATGCGCTAGGAGATGGGCTCGCGGCCTATTAGTTAGTTGGTGAGGTAACGGCTCACCAAGGCGATGACGGGTAGCCGGTCTGAGAGGATGTCCGGCCACACTGGAACTGAGACACGGTCCAGACACCTACGGGTGGCAGCAGTCGAGAATCATTCACAATGGGGGCAACCCTGATGGTGCGACGCCGCGTGGGGGAATGAAGGTCTTCGGATTGTAAACCCCTGTCATGTGGGAGCAAATTAAAAAGATAGTACCACAAGAGGAAGAGACGGCTAACTCTGTGCCAGCAGCCGCGGTAATACAGAGGTCTCAAGCGTTGTTCGGAATCACTGGGCGTAAAGCGTGCGTAGGCTGTTTCGTAAGTCGTGTGTGAAAGGCAGGGGCTCAACCCCTGGATTGCACATGATACTGCGAGACTAGAGTAATGGAGGGGGAACCGGAATTCTCGGTGTAGCAGTGAAATGCGTAGATATCGAGAGGAACACTCGTGGCGAAGGCGGGTTCCTGGACATTAACTGACGCTGAGGCACGAAGGCCAGGGGAGCGAAAGGGATTAGATACCCCTGTAGTCCTGGCAGTAAACGGTGCACGCTTGGTGTGCGGGGATTCGACCCCCTGCGTGCCGGAGCTAACGCGTTAAGCGTGCCGCCTGGGGAGTACGGTCGCAAGATTAAAACTCAAAGAAATTGACGGGGACCCGCACAAGCGGTGGAGTATGTGGCTTAATTCGATGCAACGCGAAGAACCTTACCTGGGCTTGACATGTAATGAACAGCATGTGAAAGCATGCGACTCTTCGGAGGCGTTACACAGGTGCTGCATGGCCGTCGTCAGCTCGTGTCGTGAGATGTTTGGTTAAGTCCAGCAACGAGCGCAACCCCTGTTGCCAGTTACCAGCGAGTAAAGTCGGGGACTCTGGCGAGACTGCCCAGATCAACTGGGAGGAAGGTGGGGACGACGTCAGGTCAGTATGGCCCTTATGCCCAGGGCTGCACACGTACTACAATGCCCAGTACAGAGGGGGCCGAAGCCGCGAGGCGGAGGAAATCCTGAAAACTGGGCCCAGTTCGGACTGTAGGCTGCAACCCGCCTACACGAAGCCGGAATCGCTAGTAATGGCGCATCAGCTACGGCGCCGTGAATACGTTCCCGGGTCTTGTACACACCGCCCGTCACATCATGGAAGCCGGTCGCACCCGAAGTATCTGAAGCCAACCGCAAGGAGGCAGGGTCCTAAGGTGAGACTGGTAACTGGGATGAAGTCGTAACAAGGTAGCCGTAGGGGAACCTGCGGCTGGATCACCTCCTTTCTATGGAGTAAGTGCAGCATTGACTGCATAGGTCGGCTCTCGTCCCGAGGGATGAGAAAGCGTATCTCGCGAGGGAGCGCAACGAACTACAACAAGATGTGTAAAGCAGGCTCGCCTTTGAGCGGAGCCGGTACGACGTGCGTCACGGCCTTTTTTTCGGAAAGACCCGCAACTGGGGGTATAGCTCAGTTGGTAGAGCGCCAGCTTTGCAAGCTGGATGTCCGGGGTTCGAGTCCCCGTGCCTCCACCAGTTTCGGTAAGCGGGTTGAAAAAGGAAAAGAACTGTTAACTATTAACTGTTACCTATTCCCTTTTAACCGCGAGAGACCCAAGCCGGGCCTGTAGCTCAGTTGGTTAGAGCACGCGCTTGATAAGCGCGGGGTCACAGGTTCAAGTCCTGTCAGGCCCACCAAGAAATTGCTTATTGGAAGGAAGACGAAAATTGACATCTGCGTGGCAAAAGAAACGATTGCTGAGAAGCAATCGCTTTCCAACAAGTGGGTAGTTGAATAACAACAACTACAACAACACAAAAAACATGCATACCAAGATAAAAAGACAATACAGTAAGTCACGAAAGGGCTTTGTGGTATTGTAAGAGTGGTAAAAAGCTTTTGCAATATGATGAAGTAAGTAAGGGCGTACGGTGAATGCCTTGGTGCCAACAGGCGAAGAAGGACGCGGCAAGCTGCGAAAAACCTCGGGAAGCTGCAAGCAAGCGATGATCCGGGGGTGTCCGAATGGGGTAACCTGACTGGGGTAATACCTGGTCGTTCATACCTGAATACATAGGGTATGAAACGCAATACCCGCTGAAGTGAAACATCTCAGTAAGCGGAGGAAAAGAAAGAGAAATCGATTCCGTAAGTAGTGGCGAGCGAAAGCGGATGGAGCCCAAACCGAAGGTACTCCTTCGGGGTTGTAGGACCACGACATATTCGACCATAGTGGATAGTAGAACAGCCTGGAAAGGCTGGCCATAGAAGGTGAAAGCCCTGTAGACGAAATCCAGAGTGGGAATTAGTGGAATCCTGAGTAATACATCACACGTGGAACGATGTATGAATCAGCGCGGACCACCGCGCAAGGCTAAATACTAGTTGGCGACCGATAGTGAACAAGTACCGCGAGGGAAAGGTGAAAAGAACCGCTGTGAGCGGAGTGAAATAGAACCTGAAACCGTATGTCTACAAAGTGTCAGAGCAGAGCAATCTGCGATGGCGTGCCTTTTGTTTAATGAGTCTGCGAGTCAGTGTTTGTGGCAAGACTAAGGGCTTCCGGCCCGGAGTCGTAGCGAAAGCAAGTCCGAATAGGGCGCATTAAGTCGCAGGTACTGGACCCGAAGCGGAGGTGACCTACCCTTGGCCAGGTTGAAGCATGGGTAAAACCATGTGGAGGACCGAACAGGTGAACGTTGAAAAGTTCTCTGATGAGCTGAGGGTAGGAGTGAAAGGCTAATCAAACCCCGTGATAGCTGGTTCTCTTCGAAATGCATTTAGGTGCAGCGTCACGTGCTGATGCGCGGGGGTAGAGCACTGACAAGGCTAGGGGGCACACCCGCTTACCAAACCTTATCAAACTCCGAATACCGTGCAATGGAACGTGGCAGTGAGACAGTGGGGGATAAGCTTCATTGTCGAGAGGGAAACAACCCAGACCAGCAGCTAAGGTGCCTAAATAACGCTGAGTGGAAAGGATGTGGGATTACACAGACAGTGAGGATGTTGGCTTAGAAGCAGCCACCATTTAAAAAATGCGTAATAGCTTACTCATCGAGTGATCCTGCGCCGAAAATGATTGGCGATCAAGCGTTATACCGAAGCTCTGGACTTTGCCGCAAGGCAGAGTGGTAGAAGAGCGTTGCATGCGCATTGAAGGGTGATGGCGACTGACCCTGGAGCGCATGCAAGTGAGTATGCAGACATGAGTAACGTAAAGCCGGGTGAAATCCCCGGCCGCCGTAAACCCGAGGTTTCCAGGGCAACGTGTTTCGTCCCTGGGTTAGCCGGGACCTAAGCCGAGGCCGAGAGGCGTAGGCGATGGATATCAGGTTAATAATCCTGAGCTCGCGACCCTTAAACTGGGGGGACGCATGAGAAGAGATGACTAGGTTATTGAATTCCGAGCTGGGTCCACGGACCCAGCGCATCATCAAATCGAGTGCCAAGAAAAGCCCCAGCGTATGCTAAGCGACCCGTACCGCAAACCGACACAGGTGGGTGGGTAGAATATACCAAGGCGTAAGAGTGAAACCTGGTTAAGGAACTCGGCAAATTAGCCCCGTAACTTCGGAAGAAGGGGTGCCTGCAGCGATGCAGGCCGCAGAGAAATGGCCCAACCGACTGTTTATCAAAAACACAGCACTCTGCAAAGACGCAAGTCGAAGTATAGGGTGTGACACGTGACCAATGCCGAAAGATTAAGGCAAGGGGTTAGCCGCAAGGCGAAGCTCTGAACCCAAGTCCCGGTGAATGTCGGCCGTAACTATAACGGTCCTAAGGTAGCGAAATTCCTTGTCGGGTAAGTTCCGACCTGCACGAATCGTGAAACGAGTTGGGCACTGTCTCAACCAGGCGCTCAGTGAAATTGTAGTGGCGGTGAAGATGCCGCCTACCCGCAGAAGGACGGAGAGACCCTATAGACCTTAACTGTAAGCTGTCATTGTTTCTTCGGTTTTAATGCTCAGAGTAAGTGGGAGACGCTGAAGATGCCCTTTAGGGGGCATCCGAGTCATCAATGAGACACCACCCTTTGAAACTGGAGGATCTAACCCTGAGCCGTGAATCCGGCCAGAGGACCGTGTCAGCCGGTCAGTTTTACTGGGGCGGTATCCTCCCAAAGAGTAACGGAGGAGCGCGAAGGTGGGCTCAGCCCGGTTGGCAACCGGGTGTCGAGTGCATGGGCATAAGCCCGCCTAACTGTGAGACCAACAAGTCGAGCAGATGCGAAAGCAGGCCCAAGTGATCCGGCGGTAGAAAGTGGAATTGCCGTCGCTCAACGGATAAAAGGTACCTTAGGGATAACAGGCTGATCACGCCCAAGAGTTCATATCGACGGCGTGGTTTGGCACCTCGATGTCGGCTCGTCGCATCCTGGGGCTGGAGAAGGTCCCAAGGGTCCGGCTGTTCGCCGGTTAAAGCGGCACGCGAGCTGGGTTCAGAACGTCGCGAGACAGTTCGGTCCTCTATCCTCTGTGGGCGTTGGAAAATTGAGGGGTTCAGACCTTAGTACGAGAGGACCGGGTCTGACGCACCACTGGTGCATCGGTTGTACTGTCAAGTGCATGGCCGAGTAGCTAAGTGCGGAAGGGATAAGCGCTGAAAGCATCTAAGCGCCAAGCCCATCCCAAGATGAGTTTTCCCTATAGGTTCGTGGAAGACCACCACGTCGATAGGTCGCAGGTGTAAGTGCAGCAATGTATTGAGCCAAGCGATACTAATCACCGATAGACTTCATCATATTACATCACTCCCAATCGTGAATACAACTTGCCGGTTGTCCCATATTCACCATATGCATGAAATAACACCACCAGCCACGCAGATGTCAGTTTACGCTGACCCCCTTCCCAATAACATTCCCCTTAAACAGGAAGAAAATCTCCTTGCCACACACAAAAAACCAGACATAAAAAATCCCCCCCCTGAAAAGCACCCCTAACAAGGGCGCCGGGCAGGCAGGACGAAGCCCCCTCTCACACAACAGAGAAGCTCCCCCCTGAAGCCCGGTGGCCAGAGCGCAGTGGTCCCACCCGGTCCCGTTCCGAACCCGGAAGTGAAACGCTGCCGCGCCAATGGTAGTCGGACGATAGGTCCCGCAAGAGTAGGTCGCCGCCGGGATTTTTTACCATCAAGCCCCTCGAGTTTAAACAACTCCAGGGGCTTGTTCTTTTTCTTGAAAACAACCCATTCAAACATCCCATTAAGATATTAAGGGACCAAAGGGACCTAATAGACTCAAGGGACTCAGTAGACTTAACGGACAGAGTGGGTTTGATGTCGGGGCCATTACGGCCAATATGTCCATAAAGTCCATTAA
>NZ_KQ971070.1:0-30988 GCF_001580195.1 Akkermansia sp. KLE1798 | reverse complement strand
ATTATCCTGATGCCGGGAATGACATGGTGACGGCACACTGGTGTACGCCTCCTATTTTGCGCGCTCTGCATGAATTCAACTATTCCCGACCGGATGTGGTGGGGGATGCCTGCCATCCCCATTGGAAGGATGAACTGCATTTTTATGCCAGTGGAGTATTCCGCCGCAAATCTTCCGGCTGTTATGGCTGGTGGAGTATGGGCAGCCAGGGAGAGCTGATATTGAAATGGCTCGTCTGGCCCATGGAACAACTGCTGCCTCGGCATGGGAAATATGTGGGATCATCCATCACGATTCAATTCCATGCCGGAATGATGCCGCTGGAACAATTGCGCCAGGAACACGGGAGCAATGCCGGATTTCCGCATTCCTCCAAATTGTATGTCCATCTTGGCTGCGGGGACCGTCATTTAAGCGGCTGGTTGAATCTGGATGCCCCCAATTATGATATATCCCGTCCGCTGCCTTGGGAGAATGAATCTGTAGATGCTTATTATTTGGAACATGTCATTGACCAGGTAAGCTCGGAGAAAGCCTGCGGCTTCTTTTTTGAGGCGTTTCGCTCCCTGAAACCCGGCGGCATATTGAGACTTGCGTTCCGGGATGTGCTGTCTCTGGCGGGGACCGTTACCCCTGCATTCCGCCAGTACATGAAAAACAAGTATCCGGACACGTTCATTCCCTCTAATAAAGTGGGTGCCATCCTTGCCTTCTACAGGCAAAAATCCTTGTGGACGGTTGATTTACTGACGGAAGTACTGAAATCCGCAGGTTTTGAAGTGGAGGTTCTGGATCCGGGCGTGTCGGAGCATACCCACTTGCAGTCGCTGGAACGTCGTTCCGACCGGGATGAGCATCCTTTCGATCTGCTGGGAACTGTTTGCATGGAGGCGAAAAAGCCGGCATACGGAACCCAAGTCAGACAGGCCCCCGCCGATTTCCGTGTCCTTTCCACGGATAAGTGGAATGGTTGCGTGGCTCCTTTCTTCACGGATTGTACACGCACGGGGAACCACCTTTTCCAGATTGCCGCTATTTACGCTCACGCCCTCCGCCATGGGCTTGAATGCAGAATCCCTTGGAAACGGAGGGAAGAAACCGTGAGGTTGAGGGCGTGGCTGGGGGACTCCTGTGCATGCTGTCCTGAAGGGGGATACGAGTTTCCCGTTGTTTACAAGGAGCCGTGTTTTTCCTATCGCGCCATTCCCGGCATGATTCGGAAGGGAGCCATAGAAGGTTATTTTCAGAGTGAAAAATATTTTGAGGAATATGGAAACGAAATACGTTCCCTCTTCGGGAATTTAATAGCTCCCACTCGGGAGGGAACGGCGGGTGTCCATTTAAGGATGGGCGATTACCTCCATCTGACCTCCCTCTACCATACTCCGGATGTACCCTTCTTGAATGAAGCGCTTGCAAGGCTGTCCGGCAATATCAGCAAGCTGGTCATTTTCTCCGACTCTCCGAAACGGGCCCGTAAACTGATGGATAATGTTCCTGAGGCCCGGCGTTTTGAAATAGTGATGGATGAACATGAAACACTGGGTGCTCTTCGGGAATTGACATCCATGCAGGAACTCGTTCTTTCCTGTTCCTCCTTCTCCTGGTGGGGGGCCTATCTGGGAGACCAGGATAAGGTTTTCATCCAGAAAGAGTGGTTTGTAGGCAAAATTAAGGACTATCAGGACGTCTATCGGGAGAAATGGATAAAAATTTAAGCTTCAGTGCCTTAATATAATAAAATGAAACTTGGATCAATTCACCATGAATACAAAGACAAAACGAAACATACGCGTTATTCATTCGCGATGGCAGGGAAATTGCCGCATAGAGGGGCTCCGGCTTTTCCGCGAACAAGGGAACGACATGGCTATCATTACGGAAGGGGACGGGGAAAACCCCCGTGCCCTGTTCTGGCCCGGATACGAAAGTGTCGAACTGCTGACCTACAACCCGGCTACCGATGAGTATTTTGCAACGGGGGCGGCGGGGCAGTGGCAGTCCCGGCATTGTGCCGCAAGCGTAACCGGCGCGAAATATGTTCTTCACGAACCGAGCAGAACATTGATGTACCTGATCCCCAAAAACGCGTGCAGTACGCAAATGGGAACCGTGCTTCACGAATTGGGATTCAGGCCCGCAGCGGGTAGCCCGTCAAGGGTTTGGAACGGCAATGCCTACAGCCACTGCCTGAACAATGAGGACTACGATGCGGACAAATTCGAGAAATACAATCATCTGGTCGTTTTCCGCGATCCTGTCGAAAGATTTGTCAACCTCGCCAATTATGCCTGGTGCATCAACCGGGGAATGTTTTCTCCCTTCACTTCATCCTGCAAAAGCAAAAGGCAGCTGCTGGACACCATGCATCTGCTTGTCCGGATGAATGAAGCCAATCATCCCGGCAGATTTGAGCAGCATCTTGAAGGGCAGGCCTGGTATTACGACCACTGCCCCCGCATTGACACGGTGGTCCGCGTTGAAGACCTGACCGACTATATGAAAACCGTCATGAACGTGGAGTCGTACAACTGCAATGTGGACGGCAAATACGAACTGACGCGCGACGATCTGACAGAGGAAGACATCGCCAGGATCAGGGAAAACTGGGCCGGCGATTTCCTGCTTGAAGAACGCTTCAAGGAACTTTTCTGGATCAACCCTACGAAATAACAAACCATGACTGACTGGATAGAAAAAACGCACAGAATCATTGAAACGGCTCTTTCCAAGGCAAAGCGCCCGGCCGTCCTCTGCTCCTACGGCAAAGACAGCATCGTCCTGCTGGATTTGCTCCGGCAGCACGTCAACCTGGACCGGCTGAGGGTCATTCACGTCGATACGACCTTTGAATTCCCGCAGCTTTATGCCTACAAGAAAAACATTATCAAGGAATTCGGCATTGGTTCCGGTGATCTCACCGTGACCAATACGGCTGCCCTCAATTCCGGGATGAACTATGAAAACACGCCTGTTTTCGAAGTGACGGCTGCCCTCAAGACGGAACCCCTCAAGCAGGTTATCCGTGATGAAGCAATCGACTTCCTGTTCACGGGAATCCGCCGGGACGAAGAAGGTTCTCGGGCCAAGGAACGCTACTTCTCCTACCGGGATGCCCAAGGCGTCTATGAACCGTCGGACAACAATCCGGAATTCCACCCCTTTGAAGGAGTCAATATTTCTTCTCCGGAAAAAGGGCATTACCGGGTCAATACCCTGTTGGACTGGACGGAACTGGACATCTGGCAATATACCCTGGAACACAAACTTCCCCTGTGCCCTCTTTACCTTGCAGTTGACGGCAAACGCTACCGTTCCCTCGGATGCATGCCTGTAACCACTCCGGTGGAGTCCGGGGCGGATACCATTGAAAAAATCATTGATGAAGTAGCCGTGACTCTGGTTCCGGAACGCGCCAGCAGGGCGCGCCAGGACGAAGCCGTGCCGCATTGCATGGAAATGCTCCGCCGCAACGGTTTTTGCTGATCCATTCCCCCACATTCAAACATATGAAATCAAAAGCCACAATAGCCGTATGCGGTCTGATGGACAGTGGAAAATCCACGCTCATCAAGAGCCTTCTCCGGAAGAACACCGGACGCGTGATTGAACCGGATGCCCTGTGCATTGAACAGGCCACGGGCCGTACGATCACGGGGACCCGCATCGCCTGCCCCGTCAATGACCATACCGATCTGGTCTTTTGTGACTGCCCCGGGCATCTGGAATACCTTCCGGAAATCGTGTCGGGGCTGTGCGCCTCCAAGGGATATATCCTGATCATTGATGAAAATCGCCGGGAGCAGTCGGAAGCCTACCAGCGGAAGCTGGGAGAAATTGCCGCCGCCATCGGCGTGGAAAACATCGCCGTGGTCCACAGCCATTCCATGGAGGAACAGACAGAGCAAATCCATTATGATACGGAACAGCCTTCCTTTGATGCCGCCATGGATCGGCTGCTGGAAGTCATGGACCGTTTTCTCCGGAAGGAGCATCAGGTTCCGCCAGATGAATCCCGCGTCGTATGGTTTGATTCCCTGGACGGAACGGCCCGGTACGTTCTGTATGACTCCGCGGGTCATGCTCTGGATTGGTCCCATGAAGGCAGCCATGATCCGGGGGACTGCTCTCCCATTGACGGCTTGCCGTCTTCCCTCTCCGGCCGTTTTCTTGTCTGCCGCGCCAAAAAGGGAAATATCGTGGGCGTGGGATGCGCCGCCTGAAACATTCGGGAATAACCTGCATGCCGCCGGTTCTTGGTGAAAGAGCCGGCGGCATGCCGCATTTTGCGGCGCTCCTCAATATAATGCCCGGATTTTCTATTACATTGACCAGGAAGGGCATTGTGAAATAGTTCAAAAGCGGATTTTACCCGGACGGAATGCAGGCAGGGGAAAGTATGAAAAAAGCGCAGGAAACTGCCGGTATATCTGGCAACTGGAAAATGCCGGAGCGCCTGACTCTTTTTTGCATGATTCAATACACATGCGATGTCGCGGGCACAGCCTGTACAGGAAACCGCATGGTGGAAAAAAAGGGGATGCCATTCACCTTTGGATTGATTATTTGAGTTCATTTTGAGACGGTGTTCCGGCTGACGTGATAAAAATGATATGATAATGGGAAAATCAACTGACAGCGGCATGCTGAGGAAAACGGTGTTACTGACCTGCGGCCTGTCTCTCTTCTTCTCCGGCTTTGCCTTTTCCGCCCAGAGCGGTCCGCAGGAAGGGCCGCAGTCCCCGATGGTGGAGAATGCCCGGAAAATCAATCCTTCAGCAGTCGAGGTGCTGCTCGGGAAAGACCACCGGATGACCTTCGACTTTTACGGGGACAACATCTTCCGCCTTTTCCGCGACGATTCGGGAGGAATTATCCGGGATCCGAAGGCGGAGCCCGAAGCTAAAATACTGGTCGACCAGCCCAGGAAGCCCGTTTCCAGACTGGATGTCGGCACCGAGGGGGATACGGTCACGCTCACCACGGGAAAAATCAGGGTGGAAATTGACAAAAAGACTTCCCTCATCAAAATCGTTGATTTGAAAACCGGAGCCGTGGCTGTGGAGCAGGCGGCTCCCGTCCTCTTTGAAAAAGGCAAAACCACCCTGTCCCTGAAAACGGGGCCGGAGGAATACTTCTACGGAGGAGGCGTGCAAAACGGCCGCTTCTCGCACAAGGGAAAAGTAATTTCCATTGAAAACCAGAACAGTTGGACGGACGGAGGCGTAGCCTCCCCCACTCCCTTCTATTGGTCCACGAACGGCTACGGCCTTCTGTGGCATACGTTCAAGAAGGGGCAGTATGACTTTGGCGCCAAAGAAAAAGGCACCGTCAATCTCAGCCATGATGAAAACTATCTGGATGTCTTCTTCATGGTTGACGACGGAGCGGTCAACCTGCTCAGAAAGTTTTACCAATTGACGGGGAACCCCGTGCTGCTGCCCAAATTCGCCTTCTACCAGGGTCATCTGAATGCCTACAACAGGGACTACTGGAAGGAAGATGAAAAAGGCATCCTGTTTGAAGACGGCAAGAGATACAAGGAAAGCCAGAAGGACAACGGGGGAATCAGGGAATCCCTGAACGGAGAGCTGGACAACTACCAGTTTTCCGCCCGTGCCGTGATTGACCGCTACAAGGCCCATGACATGCCGCTGGGCTGGCTCCTCCCGAACGACGGCTACGGCGCCGGGTACGGACAGACGGATACTCTGGACGGGAACATTGCAAACTTGAAAAGCCTGGCAGACTACGCTCTGAAAAACGGGGTGGAAATAGGCTTGTGGACCCAGTCGGACCTGCACCCCAAACCGGAGATAAGCGCCCTTCTGCAGCGTGACATCGTCAAGGAAGTCAGGGATGCCGGGGTGCGCGTATTGAAAACGGACGTCGCCTGGGTCGGAGCCGGCTATTCCTTCGGCCTGAACGGCATTACGGATGTGGCCCAGATCATGACCTATTACGGGAACAACAGCCGCCCGTTCATCATCTCCCTGGACGGCTGGGCCGGGACCCAGCGTTATGCCGGCATCTGGACGGGCGACCAGACGGGCGGAGCCTGGGAATACATCCGTTTCCATATTCCTACCTACATCGGCTCCGGCCTCTCCGGCCAGCCGAACATCTGTTCGGACATGGACGGTATCTTCGGCGGGAAAAATCCCGCGGTCAACATTCGCGATTTCCAATGGAAAACCTTCACCCCCATGGAACTCAACATGGACGGATGGGGAGCCAATGAAAAATATCCCCATGTATTCGGGGAACCCGCCACCTCCATCAACCGGTGGTATCTGAAGCTCAAATCGGAACTGATGCCTTACGCCTACAGCATTGCGGAAGAATCCGTCAGCGGAATGCCCATGGTCCGGGCCATGTTCCTGGAATATCCCAATCCCTATACCTTGGGCAAGGCAACGCAGTACCAGTTCCTCTTCGGCCCCTATTTCCTGGTGGCTCCCGTCTATCAGGATACGAACGCGGACAAGGAGGGCAACGACGTGCGCCACGGCATTTACCTGCCGGAGGGCCAGTGGATCGACTACTTCACGGGCGACCTGTACGAAGGGGGTAAAATCTACAATTGTTTTGACGCCCCCGTCTGGAAATTGCCCGTCTTCGTGAAAAACGGGGCTATCATTCCCATGACGGGCCCGAACAACAACGTGTCGGAAATAAATCCGAACCACAGGATATATGAAATT
The DNA here is from genome assembly GCF_001580195.1 of Akkermansia sp. KLE1798. NCBI lineage: Bacteria > Pseudomonadati > Verrucomicrobiota > Verrucomicrobiia > Verrucomicrobiales > Akkermansiaceae > Akkermansia > Akkermansia sp. KLE1798. The sequence goes on along the minus strand of NZ_KQ971070.1, from coordinate 24,284 downwards.
TACCCCCATGGCCGCACTTCCTTCACCACGTATGACGACGACGGCGTAACGGAGGAATACCGTCAGGGCAGGGGTGTCAAAACCCGGATTGAATCGGCCCTTGACGGCAGTAATAACGTCACCGTAACCGTTCATCCGGCGGTTGGCGACTTCACCGGATTCGACAAGAAAAAGTCGACGGAATTCCGCATCAACGTGACACGGAAGCCGGACAAGGTTTCCGCACGGATTGGCAAGGATAATCTGGAACTGACGGAAGCGGCGTCCAAAGACGACTTCCTGTCCGGGGACAACGTTTATTTCTACGACGCCGCTCCCAACCTGAACACATTCGCCACGAAGGGAAGCGACTTTGAAAAGAAGGTGATTTCCAAGAACCCGCAGCTCCTGGTGAAACTGGCCGCGACGGACGTCACGGCAAATCCCGTGGTGCTTTCCGTGGAAGGCTTCCAGTTCCAGCCTGCCGAAAAATACCGTCTTTCATCCGGTCCTCTTTCCCCTCCTGCGAATGCCGGGGTCACGGAAGAAAACACGACGGCCTACACGCTGAAACCCACCTGGGATGCAGCGGCCAATGCGGACTACTATGAAATTGAGTTCGGCGGCATGCTGTACACCACCATCAAGGGAACGGAATTCCTGTTCGAGGACCTGGAAGCCGAAACCCCCTACTCCTTCAAACTGCGCGCCGTCAACCGCGACGGCCATTCGGACTGGACGGCCTTTAATGCCAAAACGCAGGCGAATCCGCTTGAATTTGCCATTGAGGGAATTGTCGGTGAAACGACTGCGGAAAACCAGGGCAATTCCCTGACCAAGCTGTTTGACTTCAAGGAAAAGGATGCCTGGCACACGAAATATGGCGCGAATGCCCTCCCGTTTGATTTGGTCATGGATCTGAAAACAATCAACAAGATTGAAAAATTCCATTACGTCCCCCGTGAAGACGCCGGGAACGGCACCCTTCTGAAAGGTACCGTCTACTACAGCATGGACAAGGAAAACTGGACGAAGGCCGGAACCTTCCAGTGGGACAAGAACAACGAAGTGAAAATCTTCGGGTTCAAGGACGCTCCCACCGCCCGCTACATTAAGTTGAATATAACCGAAGGCGTGGGAGGATACGGTTCAGGCCGGGAAATCTACGTCTTCAAGGTGCCGGGAACGGAAAGCTACCTTCCGGGCGATATCAACAATGACGGCAAGATCGACAGGAACGACCTTACCTCCTACATCAACTACACGGGATTGAGGAAAGGGGATTCCGACTTCGAGGGTTATATCAGCAATGGGGACATCAACAGGAACGGCCTTATTGACGCTTATGACATCTCCGTCGTAGCCACCCAGCTGGAAGATGACTCCGACCAGCCGCAGGAGGATGCCGGCCAGGATAAGGGGGATGCCGAAGAGAAGAAGGACGCCGCCGCCGAGAAAAAGAAAGAGGAACTGGGCGGAAAACTTCTGATCAGTGCGGACAAAAAGAGATACGCCAAGGGAGACGTCGCCAAGGTTACCGTCAAGGGCCAAAAGCTTAGTCTGGTGAATGCCTTGAGCTTTGCCCTCCCGTATGATCCCAAGGATTATGAATTCGTGGGTGTGGAGGTCAAGGACATGAATAAGATGGAAAATCTGACGAACGACAGGCTCCATACGAATGGAGACAAGGCCTTGTATCCCACCTTTGTCAACATCGGCGATAAGGAGCCGGTGGAAGGAACCAAGGAACTCTTTGTGTTGAAATTCAAGGCCAGAAGAGATGTTAAATTTGATTTGAAACTCAAGGACGGCATGCTGGTGGACAAAAAACTGAATACCAAAAAATTGTAAAAACCTCTATTTTCGCGGCCCCGTTTTCCGGTTGAATGATTGCCGGAAGACGGGGCCGTATTGTTTTTGCCGGCGGAGCATCATGACGGCGGAGAACCCTGCATGATGCGGATTGCCGCGGCTCCCGTCATTTCTGAGACCAATGGACGGCTTTTTCTGAGTGCCGCCGATAAGAAAAGAGGGAAGACAAGAGACGGCTCATACCTGCTGAATGAGGCCATTTTGAAATATTGCGAGTGTGAGGCCATCCCTGGCACTGGCAAGGCGCTTCCCGCCATGCGGAAGGAAAACCGTATTGCCATCTCCGGAAGCGGGTTGCCGGAGATTCCCGCCGTGGAGAATAGTTTTTGTATACTGGATGCAGTTTGCGGCGGTAGAGACAAGCTGGAAAATCAGGCCTGTCCCGCAATCCGTGCAGCATCATTCATTCTCAAAATCCCACACGCGGCGGCGGGCGTTCTTCTTTGTCCTGCCGCCGTTAGCCTTCCGGAAAGGGTCGAAAAGGTTGTCCAGCCCGTTCCCTTTCAGGAGCAGGCATTGCTCCATCAGGCGTCCCAGTTTCCCCTTGGGAAACCCCTTGGCCTGGAACCATGCCAGATATTCCTGGGGCACATCCATCAGGGGGCATCCCTTGGGCGGGTATTTGGCCGGACCGTACATGCCGAACGGGATGTGGGTCTGGGCTATTTCCTCCACCAGTTTTCTCAAATCTTCCGCGTCCGGGATTCCTGAATCATTCATAAGTTGCAGTGATTAGTTGTTGCAGGCATTCCGCCAGCTTTTCCGGAGTTTCCAGGGGAATCCGGTGGCCGGCATGGGGGATGATCGCCGCCTTGTCCCCGGCTGCCCGGCGGGCAAGGGCGGTGAATTTGGAGTCCCGTTCCCCGGCTATCCACAACTGGGGGACGGGCGATTGCTTCAGAGAAGGGGCCAGGTCCGCCTGTGCTCCCACGGACCAGTCGATGAACGCGCGGGAAATGGACCTGCGCCACGGCTTCAGCAGGGAACGGTCGCGCCCTTCCTCCCCCCGGAAGACTCCCTGGGCATCCCATTCCCTTAAAAAATCCTCCCACGGGGCGGAGAGGCATTTGACGGCCCATTCCGCATCCGCGGCGCGGCGGGCAGCCTGTTCCGCTTCATTCTCCAGGCCGGGATTGGCGCTGACGAACGCGGCTCCCTTCCAGAGGGGGGGATGCGCCAGAACCGCGTGCATGGCCAGCCTTCCTCCCAGGGAATAGCCGCAGATATGGGGGTGCCTGTCCTGCGCGGCGATTTCAGAGCAAAGCACGCGGCCCATTTCGGGAAGGCTTTTAGGGCAGCATTCCAGGTATTTCCAGAGGTTCAGGGCGCGGGATTCGATTCCGTTGGAACGCAGCGCGTCCATGACGGGCTTCCAGTCCGCCGGAGATCCCAGATTGCCGTGAAGGAGCCAGAGCATGGTCGAATTCCTGTTCTATTTGACGCCGTATCCCGCCAGGCCATTCATGAACATCTGGACGGAAATCATGATGAGCACCATGCCCATCATCCGTTCCAGGGCGATCGTTCCCTTTTCCCCCAGCAGGCGGAGGAATTTATGGGCGATGAAAAGGACCAGTCCAGAAAGCAGCCATGCCGTGACAATGGCGGCGGCGTAAGTCATCTGGGAAATGCTGTCCGGACTCTGGGAGGCATGCAGCATGATGATGGCCAGCGAGGAGGGGCCTGCCATCAGCGGCATGGCGATGGGAACGATGAAAGGTTCGTCCTGCCCGGACGCATGGGCCGCAGACGTGAGCATATCCTTGGCGGGGAACACCATTCCCAGAGCCACGAGGAACAGCAGGATTCCGCCGGAAATATTCAGGGTGGCCGGTTCCAGACCGAGCAGGTTCAGCAGGAATTTCCCGGAGAAAAAGAACAGGAGCAGCAGGCCCAGAGCAAAAACCAGTTCCCTTTTCAGAATGGCCTTTTGCTTCTCCGGCGTGTATTTTTTCAGCATTCCCTGGATCATCGGCGCCAATCCCACGGGATCAATGACGATAAACAAAAGAATGACGGTGGAAAGAAAGTCCTGCATGGAATATCTTCTTTTTAACCCATGCGGAAGCGTCCGTCAAAGGCAACCGCCGGCAGCGGAAAAATTCCGGCGTTGGCGTACTATTTCCTTCAACCGTTCGGGAGAGAGAACCAGAGTCTGATAAACTTGGTCCTCCTGCCGGATGAATTCATCCTCCCGGAAGCCCAGGGAAAGGTACAGGAAACGGGCTGCGGAAACGCCCGGGTAAACGTGGACAAACACTCCGCGGTCCTGCGGCATGCAGGAAAGAGCCTCCCGTATCAGCAGGCTTCCGATGCCGCGCCTTCTGTATTCCGGCCGGACGGCCAGAAAACCGATCCCGCCGTACTTCGGGGAGAACGCCGTTCCTCCCGCAAACTCCCCCTCCACGCAGGCGCAAAGGGCCGTATTTCTGGCAATGCACCGTTCCATGGCGTCGCGGTGGTCGGCGGAAGTCATGCCGGGGAAATCGTCCCGGACGTCCGCGGCCATTTCCATCCAGGCGGCAAAATCCGCAGGCACGGCCGGACGAATGAAAGCCGGGGAATGGATGGGCTGGGAGGGCATCGGACGGCGGATAAAAAACCTATACTGCTTTTTGGAAAAGGCTGCAGGAAAGCCGGACCGGGTGCGCGGCTCTTCCGTGTTTTCTTTTCAAGGGCTACAAAAGCAGGTCCTGAATACTGTCGGAAGAAATAATGCCCGTTTCCGTGGAGGACAGCGTGCAAATGGCGTCCACCAGGTTTTCCTGGCCCAGGGCCAGCCCGGCTTCTTCCACAAGTACATCGTCGATGTCCAGGGAAGCGACGGATATGAAGGGAACTTCCGGCGCCGCAGGCTCCATCAGTACGGAAATGCCGATGACCCCGGCTATCAGCGCTGCCGCGGAGGAGGCCCAGATGCGGAAGGAATTCCACTTGAAGCTGCGGATGGATTCCACGGGAACGAGCTGGGTGCGTTCCTCTTCGGCAATACGCATCATGACCCTGCGGGCAAAATCATCCCCCGGAGCCGCCTGGGAGGCATGGCCCAGCAGTTGCCAGAGTTTTGTATCGTCCTGTTCGTTCATCGTGATTGTTCCATTGGGGGTTCTATTACAGAAACCCCGGAGGGGAGGAAAGGTTTCTTGGCCGCGTCATTTTTTCTTTCTTCCGCCGCCCTGCGGATGACGGGGGCGAGAACGGAGGCTATCCGTTCATAACCTGGAGCGGATGGATGCAGCCCGTCGGCGGAAAGTTCCTCCGGAACGCGGCCGGATTCATCCGTCATCAGCCGCCCCGGTTCCGTATAAACAAAGCCCTGTTCCGAGGCCAGGGCCTTCAGCCGAAGATTGATGGCGGCAATGCGCTCCGCCGTTCCCTCCCGGACGCTGTTGCGCGGGTAAAAACCCTGGAGAATGATGAAAGCTCCGGTGAGCCTGTTCCTGATTTCCCCGCATACGGCGCGGATGCCCAGCAGAATCTCTTCATCCGTGTTTTCCGCAAGATTGTTTGTGCCGATCAGCACCACGCATACGGCATTTGAGGCGGCGCCGTCCAGCTCGCCGTGGCGGAGCCTCCACAGGGCGTTTTCCACGCGGTCGTAGCCGAAGCCCAGATTGGCGGCCCTCATGCCTTCCGTGCATGCGGCCCAGGTTTCCGGGGACTTTTGAAGGATGTCGCGGTGCGGCTCGTCCACGGGATTTCCTCCCCAGAAATGGGTGATGGAATCTCCGATGAAGAGCAATTCCGGCTGCGTCTTCCGCACCAGGCGGCAGACCGCTTCATGCCGCGCGGCCCAGTCATAGATCAGGAAATCCCTGTTCTGGGTGCAGGGAATCAGCGTGGAGGGAATGGGCGGAACGTCGGGAATACCCGGCATGACGAAGGTTTCCGGTTCCCCAAGACCCTTTTTGCCGATAAAAAGACGGTAGCGTATGCGCGTTCCCGGAGGCGCCTGGATGGGAGCCAGGTACTGCCCTTGCGTGCACAGCATGCGGGGAGAATCCGCATTAAGGTCCACGCGGATGACGGCCCCGTCCGGAGCATGAACCGCGGCAAGTTCCAGTTCTCCGGCATTGTTCAAAACGGCGCGGATTTCAGGGGATGGAGGGACAGCCGTCATGATACGTCGCGCATGTGCTGCCGCATTTGCCTGCGGCCGATGGAGTCGGGATGGCGGCCTTCCTGCATGCAGTAATTGACGGGGCGGCTCTGGGAGGCCCCGTGCGGCGCACCGAGCCTTTTATCCGGTTCCGACGGAAGCAGGCGCACCACCCGCTTGTTTTTCCAGACCAGCCAGAGAACCACCAGGGAAACCAGTGCGGAGACATGCAGGATGATGCCCGCAACATTCGCCAGGGCGAAAGACATCCAGGCCTTCATCAGGACGTGCAGGTGGGATTCCGGGGCTTCCTCCGTCTCCAGGATGGTGATATTGGCTTCCGGGATGCTGTCGGGATTGTCCGCTTCCAGGGCGGGCAGTGCGGGCTTGGGAACGGCGGCCATGTTGGCTTCCGTTCTCCGGGCCAGGGAAATCATGGCTGTGACCAGTTCGTCCTGCGGATGGGTGAAGCGGGATGCGTCCTGCTTCACCTGGTAGAGCAAATCGCGCCGTCCGGTATCCCCCAGATGGGAGCTGAGGTCAGGATCCAAGGCTATCTGGGCGCTTTTGATATCCCCCATATGGAAATGCAGCAGCAGGTTGCGCTCCTTGTCCTTGAAAATCTGGCGCGCGATGGTGGGGGCGTTGACGGAGGGGGGGACCTTCTGCCCGGCGGCGAAGATGCTGACAAACAGATTGACGTTGTAGCGGTCCTTGATGAGCCGGATAAGTTCAATGACGTCGTTCCTCTCCACTTCTCCAAGCAGCTTTTGCGGATCTATCAGCCCTGTCGTGGTCCGGATATACTCCGGCAGGAAATATTCGTTCACATCCGTGAAATCTTCCGGAATGGGGTCCACGGCGGGGGAATCCGCGTCCGCAGGCGTTTCCGGAACGGAGGGAACCGGGGAAACGGCTGCCTCCACGGGGGGAAGGACGGGGGCGTGGCTTTCCCACCATGTCCCCTTCATCAGGGACTGCTGGTCTTTGGAAGACCATTTCAGGAGGGGAAGTTCTTGGGCGGGGGCCGTCAGGACCGCCATGAGGAACAGGGCCGCAGGCAGGAGCTTTTTCATGCCGCACCGCCTCCTTTCCTTTCCGGCGGAGGTGGCGGCGTAAGGCCGTACCTCATGGGATGCCTGACTTTGGAACGCGCCTTCCGGGCCACCAGGTGGACGGCGTCCTTCATGATGGAGCCCGCGGCGTGCAGCAGCATGCTTTCCCGGAGGGGGATGCGGGCTTTCATGATGGACTTGTTGATCAGGTCCGGTTCCACATAAGGGTCCAGTTCATAACCCCACATGAAGCACGCCGTATCCGTCCGCACATCCAGCACCAGAACCAGGAGCCACTGAGGATCGAGGGGGCCCTGGTGGTTGGGGAACCCGGCTTCATCCACCGTCAGGTGGTTCATCATCCAGAAGCTGTGAGGAATCAGGGAAAAGGGCTCCAGAATATTGGGAAAATAGACGGAAAGAAGAACGGGGGGAATGCGGCGTTCCAGTTTTTCCAGCAGGGCGTTCAGCTTCACCCGGTCCTGCTGGCGGAGCGCTCCCGCGTTGTCGCACACGCGGCGGTAGGGGATGGAATCCCTGCCGTATTTCTTGTCCAGATTTTCCAGGGAAAAGCCGCAGTGAGGGCACAATGATTCCGCCCCGCGGTGGAAATTATGTAAACACTTCGGACAAGTCGGCACGAGGAAAGTTTAAGCACGAATTTCGCTGCCGAAAAGGCTAATTGTCAGAAAGAAATCGTGTATGTCTCAATCTTCCAGATTTTCTCTCGTCACGCGGTAGATGGCGGCGCATCTGGGGCAGGTGATTTCCAGTTCATTTTCCCCCTGGAACAAATCTTTCTCCTTCTCCTGGAGCGCCTTGAGCGTTGGGAGTATGCGGTCCAGGGTACAGCCGCAGTAAAAACGGAAGCGGCGGGTTTCCAGCACGCGCGTATTTTCGTTTTCTTCCAGGTGGGCCATCTTTTCCTGGTTGAGGGAATTGAGCCATTCCTCGTCGGCGTCCGGCTGGGCCGTCACCATCGTATAGCATTCGTCTGGCAGTTCAATGCAGCGCGCCGTTCTCTGTTCGCTCTGCTTGTAAAACTCCTCCACCCACTGGGCAGGGGATGCACCGGGAATGGGAACGACGGAATAACGCGGCTCCTGACCCTTGCAGAGCATGGTGGAATACAGCGTATTCTCTTCCGGTTCTTTCACGTCCTGTGTGAAGACCCGGCCCACGACGGATTCCGTCAGGGATGAACCGGAAACGAACAGGTTGGCCACGACCGGAGTATTCAAATTGACCGTCCACGCGTGCTGTTCCGCCCACGGGCGGGCAACCATGTACAGCGTGAAATAGGCCATCAGCTCTTTCAGCAGGCTGTCGTAAATCTCTTCATTGCGCAGGCCGTACTGCATGAGATGAAGATAGTAGTCCGTAAACAGGGGTGAGAACTTTGCCCTAAGCGCCAGGCAGTTGCGTCCGCGCACAAAGATAGATTCAACCGTAACGAATTCTTCTACCATTTCTTCGCTCATATGATGCAAATTCATCCCTTTTACAGGGAAAATCAATCATGCCTCCTGTCATCGCCGGCTATCATGACAGGCCGGAATGGCCTGTTCCGGGGAAATTGCGGGTATGTTACCCTCCTGAAAAGGAAGATGAAAAAGAATTCTTTCCGGAAGTACCTGGCGAGTTCCTTTTAATGATGGAACGGTTAAACAAGGGGGGGCAGGAAGGGAGGAAAGCCGGGAAGCTTGGGGATTTCCGGGACGCCGCGTTCGGAATCGGGTATTCCCGACGGATGAACTAACATATTCTCTGGAGTGAGGATGGGACCGCCGCTGTCCCTGCGCCATTTCTTTTTTCATCCGTGAAATGCGGCAAATGGCCTTCCGCAACATGGACCGGAGGCGGCACCATAAAGAGGCGCGTAAACGCGCGACAAATCCCTGCGCACCAGCGTGGGAAAGTGAAAAGGAATTGCGAGGGACCAATAAGGAACAGGCCCTCTATTTGCACGCAATACAGCCTTTACCATGCCTTTCCATGCGTTTAACATGCGTGCATGGCAACCGACAAGAATATTACCATCCATACTTCCAAGGGAGACATCAAGCTGACGGTGTTCGCTTCCAAGACGCCCGTGACGGCGGCTTCCTTCCTGAACCTGGCTTCCCGCGGCTTTTACGACGGCCTCAAATTCCATCGCGTGATTCCGGATTTCATGATCCAGGGCGGCGATCCCACCGGAACGGGCATGGGAGGCCCCGGCTACCGTTTTGAAGACGAATGCCGCCCGGACCTCAAGCATGACGGCCCCGGCGTACTTTCCATGGCGAATGCGGGCCCCGGTACCAACGGCTCCCAGTTCTTCATCACTCATGTGCCCACCGACTGGCTGAACGGCAAGCACACCGTCTTCGGCAAAGTGACCGAAGGCCAGGACGTGGTGGACTCCATCAAGCAGGGGGATACTATTTCCCGCATCACGATTGAAGACGACACCGCCGACCTGTTCACGGAGCAGGCCGACCGCATCGCCGCGTGGAACAAGGCCCTCGGCAAATAAGGATTAAAAGGCAAACGGCGCAGGCGGCGCAGAAACGTTCTTGGAACGTTTTCCGCGCCGCCTGTCCCGGTGATTGACTCCGGCACATGGTTCTGGCCGTTCAAAATCTGCGCGTGCAATATGGAGCGCGCGTGCTGTTCAACGATCTCTCCTTCACGATTGAAGACGGGGAGCGCATTGCCCTGGCGGGGCATAACGGCGCGGGCAAATCCACGCTGATGAAATGCATTGCCGGCCTCAATGAGCCGGACTCCGGTTCCATCATTCATTCCAAACACTGCCAGGTGGGTTATTTGCCGCAGGAGGGCATTCACGTCCGGGGGCGCAAACTGGTTGACGAAGCCATGTCGGCTTTTGCGGACCTGATGGACATTCAGCAGCGTATTGATGCGCTGACGCAGGACATGGCCGGGCTGGATCCCCGTTCAGCCGCCTATTCCGAGGTGCTCAATGAAATCGGGGAGCTGGAACTCGTGCTGCACGCCCATGACACCGCCCGTCTCCGGCCGCGGACGGAATCCATTCTGCGCGGCCTAGGATTCAAGGACCGGGATTTCGACCGGGACTGCGGGGAATTCTCCGGCGGCTGGCAAATGCGTATCGCGCTGGCGAAGCTTCTTCTCCGGGAGCCGGAAGTGCTGCTGCTGGACGAACCCACCAACCATTTGGATATCCAGTCCCAGCGGTGGATGGAACAATACCTGCGCACCTACCGCGGAGCCATCGTGATCATCTCCCATGACGTGGCCCTGCTGGATTCCCTGGTTTCCCGGACGATCGCCTTTTATCATGGCCGTGCGGAGGAATATGCGGGGAACTTCTCCTACTTCCTGAAGGAAAGCGAGCTGAGGAAGGAAATCCTTCTGCGCCAGAAAAAGGCCCAGGACCGTGAAATAGCCAAAACGAAGGCATTCATCGACCGCTTCCGCTACAAGGCCACGAAGGCTTCCCTGGTGCAGTCCCGCATCAAGCAGTTGGAAAAAGTGGAACTGATTGAAGTGGAGGAAGACGATGCCGTGATGGACTTTCACTTCCCCACTCCCCCGGCGGGAGGCCATTCCGTCGTCAAGCTGGAAAAGGTCTCCAAAAATTACGGCCCCATTTCCATTCTGGACAACTTCGACTTTGAAATCGTCAAGGGCGACCGGATTGCCATCGTGGGCGTGAACGGAGCGGGCAAGTCCACCTTTTCCCGCCTTGTCTCCGGCGGGGAGGAACCGACTGCGGGCCGCGTCACGATGGGCCACCACACCCGGATCGCCTTCTTCTCCCAGACCCACGCCGACGATCTGGACCCGGACAAGACGGTGCTGGAATGCGTGGAAGCGGCCGCAACGCGGGAATCCGCCCCCATGGTGCGGAACCTGCTGGGCTGTTTCCTGTTCCGGGGGGACGACGTGCATAAAAGCGTGGGCGTGCTGTCCGGTGGAGAACGCTCCCGCGTGGCCCTGGTCTGCATGCTGCTGCATCCCGCCAATTTCCTGATTCTGGACGAACCGACGAACCATTTGGACATTCAGTCCCAGCAGGTCCTTCAAAAAGCCCTGGCCGAATATCCGGGTTCCTACTGCATCGTTTCCCACAACCGCAGCTTTCTGGACCCCATTGTTACCAAGGTGCTGGAATTCGTGCCGGGGGAAAAGCCGCGCCTGTACATAGGCAACGTATCCGATTATTTGGAAAAGGTGGAGCGTGACCAGGCCCTGGGCGTTGCAGCGCGTTCTGCCGCCGCTGGAGGAACGGAGCAGGGCGGCGGGGGGGACCGGAAGGCACGCAGGCGCATGGAGGCAGAAATCCGCCAGAAAAAGACGCGCCTGCTTCGTCCCCTCCAGGAAAAACTGGAAGGCCTGGAAGCGGAAATAAGCCGTCTTGAAACGGAAAAAACGGACATTACGACCCGTCTGAAACAGCCGGAAACAGCGGTGGACACGGATGCGGTGATGGAATTGACCATGCGTTTCCAGCAGGCGGACCGCCAGCTGGAAGCCTGTTTCTCCCAATGGGCGGAACTTTCCGAAGAAATTGAGGAGACGGAAGCCCGTATTGAGGCGGAAACCGTCTGAGGCAGTTTTTATCAAACACGGATTCCTGTGGAGAAATCCCCGGAAATGGAAAATCCGCTCCAGGCTTGGAGCGGATTTTCACAAAGGCTTTTATAAGATGAATTTATTTTTTGCGGCGGCGCATCAGCAGAAAAGCCATTCCGGCCAGATCTAAGGAAGCGGTGGCCGGTTCCGGGACAGCCAGGCCTTCTCCGGACAATTGGAAGTTGCTCATCAGCACACCCTGGTTGTTGCCGGTAACGCTGTCGGTGGAAGCCAGAAACACCAGGTCCTGGTCGATTTCGGCATCTCTTATTGCTGATACCTCTTCCGCCGTAAATGTCCTTTGAACATTAATGGAACTAGAAACAGAAAGCAGATTGTCTCCCGTTTTACTGTTGTAAGTAAGGGATTGCAGGGTTTCGCCCCCATTCATCAGGAAGAAGCTGAAGGCATGATTTTTGTTGTTGTTTCCTGCGGAAGTAAGCTTGAGATCAAAGGAAAAAGTCAAATCTCCGGTACATGTCGCCAGGGTGGAGTGAATGCCGCCTGCTACAGACGTCATGTTATTCGGAGAACCGCCAGTCACCAGAGTAACTCCGTCAGACGGACTAGTAGAGTCGCCGACGTTAACCATAGACAGGAAGTTGCATGGTATTTTTTCTTATCTTCCTGTTTATCCTACAGAATTTCCTTTTTCTCATCATTTAATGTTGATTCCAGATTTAGAATCCGGGGAAAGAAAATCCCTGCTGTTCTCTTCTATATATCAATATGTAAATGAATTCAGCGGTCTTTCTGGAAAGGGCCTTACTGATTTGCTGTATTCAGCCTTTTTTCCTGTATTCGGAAATCATGACGCCGCAAAGGGTCAGAAGAATCCCCGTCATGGAAATCCATGTCAGGGTTTCCCCCAGGATGAGAGCGGAAGCTATCACGGCCACGACAGGGACCATGTAAATGTAAACGCTGGATTTGACGGCTCCCAGCACTTCCACCACCCGGCTCCAGGCCAGGAAGCACAGGGCGGAGGCAAAGAAGCCCAGATACAGCAGGTTCGCGGCGTTGACGGGCCGGATGAACAGATCCCAGTCAAAGTTCACCGGTAGCAGGAACAGAGCCGGCACCATCATCACGATGCCGTAGAAGAAAATGCGGCGCGTGCAGGCTACCATGTTGGACGTATTGACACCGATTTTCTTCATCAGGATGGAATAAACCGCCCAGACAAAGGCCGCTCCCAGGGCCAGCAGGTCGCCTGCCGGATTCAATTCCAGAACGAAGGCTCCATTCGCCATGATGAGGAAAATGCCTGAAAACGCAGCGACAAAGCCCAGGAAGAATCGCGGCGTGAACTGTTCTCCCTTGATCAGGAAGTGGGCCAGGAGGGCTGTGAAGAACGGCACCACGGCCACGATAATTCCCACGTTGGAAGCCAGCGTGTACGTCAGGGCGATGTTTTCCAGCAGGAAGTACAGGGTGACTCCCGTCAAACCGGCCCCGGCGAACAGGAATTCCTGTTTCCAGCCGGAGAAAGGCATCCAGCGAGTTTTCAGGCACCAGAGAAAGGCATAGCCGATAACAAAGCGCGTGAAGAGCACTGTAACGGGTGTGAAGTCTCGCAGCAACACTTTGGTGGAGACGAAGGTTGTACCCCAGATCAGGATAGTCAGCAGGGCGGCAATGTGCCCAAGGGTTTTTTGGCGGCGCGGCATGAAAAAGGGGGCTGAAAAAGCTCGGCGCATTCTGTAGGCCCTTGCGGGCATGATCAACCACAAATATTCCTGAGCTCTGGAAAGGGCACTGATATTTCAGTCATGCCGGAATATTCGTCAGGGAGTGCTTTATTGCCGGAAAAGAAAAAGCCGTTTTCCCGTGGGAGAAAACGGCGTTGAAATTTTCAAAGACGGGAATCTATTTTCTCCTCCTGCGCATAAGCAGGGAAGCCAGCCCCAGCAGGCTCAGGGAAGCGGTGGCCGGTTCCGGAACCAGTTCGGCAGGCATGGCATTCTGGCTCAGGTAGGCGAAATCGTTGCCATTGAGCACGCCGTCATAAACGGCCACGTTGTCTATATAGACCTGGGAATTAGTAGCGGCATGTTCGCCTCCGCCTCTGATGCCGGTAACGAGGGTGGAATCTGAAAGACCGGTCATGATGGAATTGGCCAACTGGCCGTTTTTGTACACATTCATTTTGTCGCCTTGGAAGGTCAGACCCAGGTAATCCCAGTTGCCGGGATCTGTCTGGAAGAGAAGAGTTCCTTGCGGAATACCTATGTCGGCCCCGTTGTAAATCACCCACTGGTTGGAAGAAGTCATTTCCACCCTGATGGTTGTAGTGCCGAATGTGATGGAAAGAGCATTCTGCCAGACGGGATTGTTGCCGTTTTTCAGATGGAGGCCGACGCTGAACCCGGTGGAAAGGTTGATGCCGTCAATGCCGCTGCTGCTGCTGATATTGAATGTTCCGCCGTTGACTCGGTGGGCATAGCCTCCATCGGCAAGGGGAAGATCGTCTCCGCCCCAGTTGATGTATCCGGTTGTTCTGCCTATGGCGGTTGTTCCGCTTCCCAGATTGGTTAAATTCTGCCCATTTAAATCATTGAAATCCAGACCATAAAGTAGGGTGGAGGCATCGGCGTTTGAAGCCAGGAATGTTGCAGCCACCATGACGCTGGAGAAAAATATAGTCACCAAGCTTTTGCGCATGGCCGGATCAAAGCGAATTTGTAATCCGGATAGGATTTCAACTTAATTAAAAAAATATTTAAAGCCTTGCAGATGAAATTATTGAATATTCATTTCCATAATTCCTTCCTGTTTTATCAGATTTTTCTTTCGCTATTTTCAACTTTTCTAAAGTGCTTTGCATCAAAAATTTTCGTTGACTCCGGATTACAAATTCGCCTATTGAAAATAGTTTTAATATTTAATGAGATGAGAACCTTTCCGGAAAAAGACGGTTTTGTTTTTTGGGTTGTGAACCTGAAAGTCCGTTTAAAGTGTTTTAATTGAATTAATCAGTTAATTAATAAAACACGAAAGGAACGGTGCAGGTCAGCTTTTTTGGCCTGATAAAAAAGATCCGGGCAATACTGGGAAAGTATTGCCCGGATGCGTGATTGTCATTTAACAGATTGTCAGGAATATACCTTCTTAGCTCTTGACGATGTCATAGCCATCCTTCCGGTCCTTGATGGTCCAGCCCAGGGCCGTCACTTCCGCCCGGAGACGGTCGGCTTCCGCCCAGTCCCTGTTCTGCTTGGCCTGCCAGCGCTGTTCCGCCAGCGTGCGCACTTCCTCCGGTGCTTCTTTCTTCTCCTCTTCCGGCAGGATGATGCCGAAGGCATTCAGGATGAAATGGAACGCGTGCCGCATATGAAGCGCTTCTTCCGGAGACAGGGAGGGAACGTCCGCCTTTTTTATGGCGGTAAAAACGTGGCCCAGGGCTTCCGGAGTGTTCAGGTCGTCGTTCAGGCTGTCCCAGGCAGGCTGGAAAATCCCCGGTTCGGGACGCAGCGTGCGGAACTCGTCATAGGAAGGGACGGCGTCCGTTCCCGCGGCGGCCCGGAGTTGTGCGTCGAATTTGGCCATGCGGTTCAGAGCGGCTTTTGCATCCTCCAGGGAGGAAAGAGTGAAATTCAGCGGCCGCCGGTAGTAGCCGCCGGCCAGCACGTAGCGTACGGCTTCCGCTTTATGGCCCAGCTTCGCCAGATCTTCCAGCGTGTACATGTTGCCCAGGGACTTGGACATTTTGCCGCCGTCCACCAGCAGGTGGGCAATATGGAACCACAGGCGCGCAAAGCCGCCTCCGCAGGCGCAGCGCGATTGGGCTACTTCGTTCTCATGATGGGGGAAGACGAGGTCCACACCGCCGGAATGAAGGTCGAAATCGTTGCCGAAGTATTTATGGATCATCGCGGAGCATTCCAGGTGCCAGCCAGGACGTCCTTCTCCCCACGGGGACGGCCAGTAGTTGTCTCCGTCTTCCGGCCGGCGGCTTTTCCAAAGCACGAAATCCGCCACGGAATCCTTTTCATACTCGTCTGCATTGGAACGGGCGTTGGCGGTTTTGCCGAGGTCCAGTTCCCGCTTGTCCAGATGGGAAAGACTGCCGTATTCCGGGAAGGAGGAAATCCTGAAATACACGGACCCGTCTTCGGAAGGGTAGGCGTGGCCTTTTTCCACAAGGGCTTTCACCATTTCTATCTGCTCCGGAATGTGGGCGACGGCGGAGGGCTCCACGTGCGGCGGGAGGCAGTTGAGGGCCTGGCAGTCCCGGTGGAACTTGTCCGCCCATGCGGCGGTGAATTCCTCCAGAGTGACGGCCGCCTTGCGGGAGTCGCGGATGGTTTTGTCGTCCACGTCCGTCAGGTTGCGGACATGCGTGGTGGCCGTTCCTCCCAGTTCCACAACGCGGCGGAACACATCCTGCATGATGAAGGTGCGGAAATTGCCGATGTGGGCGGGAGCATACACCGTGGGACCGCAGCAGTAGAAGCGCAGCGTTTTTCCGTCCATCGGGGAAATCTCCTGTGCCTTCCGGGTGCGGGTATCGTAAAGGTGTAACATGGCGGGACGATTAGAAGGGAAGAGCCGCGTCCGGTCAAGCGGGAAAAAAAGAACGGGGACATGCGGTTGCCCGTGTCCCCGTCCTGAATGAATCGAATGGCTCTGAAAGGGTGGAAAAACTACTTGTCCGCGTTCTGCTGACCCTTCTTGTAGTTCTCGTTAATGCGGTCGATCTGCTCCTGGGTGATGAACTTTTCACGGTAGGGCTTGTTCTCGACCGTGCGTTCCAGCGTATAGCCGAAACGCTTCTGGAAGTGCTTCTTGTGGGTTTCCATCTTCTTCTCGAAGTCTTCCAGGCTGGGGCGGTTCTTGTGGTTGCCCCAGGCGGTTTCAGAGACGGCCATGGCCCGCGGATAGGTCATGTACATCAGCAGTTCCCCGGAAGGAATCCATTCCGCCCACATGCACAGGTTGATACCCTTGATATGCTTGACGTCGTTTTTGTCCCGTCCGTTGCGGGGATCGAAGTTGTAGCAGTCCTTGAGCAGGATGGGGCCGCCGCCGGGCCTGGCGCGTACGTCGTCCTTCGGGAACTTCATCTGGGTGCGGGCCAGGTAATACTTGTACTGGGGAGTGACGATCAGGTCGATTCCCTGTTCCTTCGTCTTGTCGATGCACCGGGGGAATTCTCCCGGCAGCCAGGACATAACGGTTTCTCCCTTGTGGTAGTAACCCTTGTTGATGTCATACCACAGGATGGGCTTTTTCTTGTTTTTGGCCAGAAGGGCGCCCAGGCTCTTCGTGAAATCGCTCATCTGGGCTTCCACATCATCTCCCTGGCCCTTCTTGGCGCGTGCCGCCTGGCAGTCCGGGCACTTCTTCCAGTCGCCCATGGGGCATTCGTCCCCGCCGATGTGCACATAGTCAAAGGGGAAGATTTGTTTGACCGTGTCAAACGTGTCCTTGATGAACTTTTTGGTTCCCGGTTTCTGGGGGCAGATCAGCTTGGAGGAAACGCCGCCGTGCGTCCATACCTGGGCGCGCTTGGTATTGCAGCAGAATTCCGGGTAGGAGGCCGCCAGTGCCATATTATGGCCGGGCATTTCCACTTCCGGCAGTACCTGGATGCCGCGTGCATTGCAGTAGGCCACCAGATCCTGGAGCTCCTTCTTGGTGTACATGCCTTCATTGGCCAGCAGGGCGTTCCCCTGGTTGGGCGGGGCGGAGGGGCGAACGGCCCCGATGGTACGGAGCTTGTCGTAGCCCGGAACGGGCAGGCGCCAGCCCTGGTCTTCCGTCAGGTGCAGGTGCAGGACGTTGTACTTGTAGTAGTGCATGGCGTCCACAAAATTGTAGAGTTCCTTCATCGGGTAGTGATAGCGGCCCACATCCACCATCATGCCGCGCCAGCCGAAGTCCGGCGCATCTTGGATGCTGCCGCAAGGCAGCCCAGACGGAGTATCCGAGAGCTGGTCCTGAAGCTGGAGGAGGGTTGCCATGGCCATGGCTTTTCCATTGGGCGTGGTGTAGCGCAGTTCCACGCCGCCGGGCGTAAGCTTCATGGTGTAGCCTTCATTGCCAAGTCCCGAAACTTTCTGTTCGTTCAGGATTTTGAGGTTCTTGGTAGTGCCGGAGGCGGTCGTCACCTTGACGGGCTCCGGAATGATGTTGTAGGGGTTGGTTCCGGCCCAGCAAAGGGAGCATAGGAACGCCGCCGCAAATAGGAATGCTTTCATATATAGTGACTGGTGTCAGGTCTTGTTTGGTTTGATTGGATGTTGGCTGTTGTAAAAATTGTGCGTCGCCATGCGGCCTTTTTCAGATGCGGAACAATGGAGTGGAGAGGCTTTTCAATTCTTGCCGGTTCCGCAGTCCCATCTGGGGGTGACGGAGAGCTTGCCCGTGGCTCCGGGAAAACCTTCCGGAACCTGGCAGTCCTTGCGGAGCTGCTGATACAGTTTTTTGAGTTCCTTCATGGTTTCCACATACTCCGGCTTGGCATGAACGTCCATCATCTGGGCGGGGTCCTTGTGGTTGTCGAAAAGCATCCATTCGTCGCTGGTCCAGAGGTAGGAAAGAGTATAGCGTTCCGTACGGAGGCCGTCGTGGCGCGGAGCGTTGTGTTCCCCGGGATTTTCATAGAAGGCGTAATACAGCGGACGGTCCTTGAAGTCCGGGTGTTCTCCCGTCTTGAACAGCGGCGTGAGGCTGCGCCCCTGGAAGGTGGACATGTTTTCCGGGGTGGCGGCTCCGGCCACTTCACAGAAAGTGGGGGCGTAGTCCAATTCCTGCACCATGGCGTTGGAACGCACGCCGGGCTTGATGTGCCCCGGCCACTTCATGATGAGGGGCATCCGGAAAGATTCCTCGAAAATCCAGCGCTTGTCGTACAGGCCGTGTTCACCCATGTAGAATCCCTGGTCCCCGCAGTAAAGGACGATGGTGTTTTTTTCCAGGCCGTTCTTCTTCAGGTAATCCATGATTTCCCCGATGCTTTCATCCACGGAAAGCACGGTGCCCAGGTAATCTTCCATGTAATGGCGCCAGCGGCGGAGCAGGATATCATTCTTGGTCTTGATCTTGCCGCTGCGGATGTCTTTCACAAGCTGGAGGGTGCGGGCCTTGTGGTAATTATACCAGGCTTCCTTCTGCTGCGGGTCCATGCGCACCCATTCCGGCATTTCCCAATCGTACTTGGTGTGCAGGGTTTTGGATTCAGGGCACGACAGCATCTTCTGGATGTCTTCCGGAACCACTTCCTTGATCAGGTGTTCGTCGGACCACACATTGAAATGGTTGAGCAGCGTCTGTTCCGTCATTTTCAGGAATTCCGGACGGTTGGCGAAGTCGTCTTCCAGATTGGCGGGCGGATCGGCAAGATCCGCATACTGCTTGGCGCGTCCCAGATTCTGGATGGAAGGGCACCAGCAACGGTGGGGAGCCTTGTGGCCCACGACAAGCATGAAGGGCTTGCTCTTGTCACGCTGGTCCAGCCACTTGAGGCTCTTTTGCGTGACCAGTTCTGTTGCATAGCCGGGTTCCGTCTTCACCACGCGTTTGCCGTCCTTGCCGGGCGTGATGAAATCCGGGTTGAAATAGTTGCCCTGGCCGGGGAAAATTTCCCAGTAGTCAAATCCGGTGGGATTGGACTCATATTTGGACATGTCTCCCCTGGTATTCGGCGGAATGGCTTCCAAGTGCCATTTGCCTACGATGGCCGTCTGGTATCCGGCCTTCTGAAGCATTTTGGGAAAGGTGGGCTGGGAACCGTCGAAAGGAGCGGCGTGTTCATTGAACAGGTAGCCGTTCATGTGGGAATGGCGGCCCGTGTAAATGCAGGCGCGGGACGGTCCGCAAAGGGAGTTGGCGCAGTAGCTGCGGTCGAACACCATGCCTTCGTCCGCCAGCTTGCGGAAATTCGGGTAGGGCATGGGAGAATCTTTTTCACAGGTGCCCAGGGTCTGGTAGGAATGATCGTCCGTGACAATGACCAGAATATTGGGCCGTTGGTCTTCCTCCTTGGTCTGGGCGCTGAATGCCAGGGAGGCGGAGCAGGCCGCCAGCAGCAGGCCGTTCGTTAGATATTGATGCATGGGATATGACAATATAGTGAAAAAATACCAGGAAAGAGGCAGTGCGGAGAATTTCCCGGCGAGCGGTCCTCCATGAAATGGAGACATTTGAAATACACTAGCACTCCCCTTCTCTCTTGCAAGGTAAAAAGCAGACCAGAGGGACGCTGTAATGACATGGCCAGTCTGAAGCGATATCCGGCTATGTGTTTGATTGGCCGGAGCCAGTAGCCGGATGGAGAAACTCTTCCGGAGAAAATTTCAATTGGGAAAGGAGGGAATGAAAGAAACTAGAGCCTTCCGGTCGCGGGTGCGGAAGCCTTCCGCGCCGCCTTTTGATCCAGAACCCATTTCCTGTCTTCCTCGCTAAGGCTTCTCAGGGAGGTTTTATTCTGGTGGCCGTCGAATTCCTGAAGCCAGATGGCCTGATCCTTCTCCGAATAGCGGGAAAGTTTGGCGAACAGGGTATTGCCGTTTGCCCCGGTCCAGGTCCTGTAGCCTTTGGGGATCAGGGTTTCTTTGAATTTTTCATACTGCTGGTTCGCCAGTTTGACGCTGTTCTTGATCTGGTCGAAATAAAGGCGGCTTTGACCGTTGTAATAACCGCGGAGGGTATCCACCTTGGTGCCGTCCGGAGACATGATCAGCAGGACGGGCGTGCCCCTGACTCCGAACAGGGAAGGGGCCTTGCTGACATAATCCTTCATCCGCTTGCGCTTTTTGGCGTTCGGCTCGCTTTCAAATTCTTCCGCCTGGTCATAGCAGACGCGGATGATATTTTCCTTGGCCCATTCCTCGAACTCCCGCGTATGGAGCAGGTCCGCAGCCAGCTTTCTGCTGGGGGGGCTTCCCTTGGAATGGTGGAACCAGATCAGGATGGGATAGCCGGTTCTCTGGGCTTCCCGGAGGGCGGACGAATAACTCTGTATCCACCGCTGGTTTTCCTTCTTCCGCGTGAAGGCTTCATCCAGGCCGGGAATGGATGCGTCTGAATTGTAGGGGTCCGTGAAAAACACGGCGCCGCTGTCCGCACTTGCCAGCATTTCCTCCTGGGTGGAGGCGGTCAACTGGGTGGCCTGCTGCGTTCCGGGGCCGTTCCCCATCAGAGAAGGGGGAACGTTGGCGATGGATGCGGCCAGATTGTCCTGAAGCTGTTCGGAAAGGCTTTTCCGGACTTTCGGCTTGTTTGCATCCGGAGACGTCCCTGCACAGGAGGCCAGGAGAAACGACGTTATTATGAGCATGAAGGGCCTGAACAAACTCATGCCTGATCTGATAACATAACGGAAAGCCTTCCGCAACAGGAATTCCGGAGTCTTGAAACCGAACTCCGGAAAGGCTGCCGCTAGTCTCCAGTTTTCAGCACCTTGATGAAGGCTTCCTGCGGAATGTTGATTTTCCCGATGGCCTTCATGCGCTTTTTCCCTTCCTTCTGCTTTTCCAGAAGCTTGCGTTTGCGGGTCACGTCGCCGCCGTAGCATTTGGCGGTGACGTCCTTGCGCATGGGGGAGATGCTTTCGCGGGCAATGATCTTGCCGCCGATGCAGGCCTGGATGGCGACGGTGAAAAGCTGGCGGGGGATGACGTTTTTCAGCCGTTCCGCCAGTTCCCGGCCGCGGGAGGCCGCCTTGTCCTGATGGACGATCATGGAGAACGCGTCCACCGGTTCCCCGGCGATGAGCATGTCCATCTTGATCAGCTTGGCGGCCTGGTAGCCGGAATATTCGTAATCCATGGAGCCGTAGCCGCGGGTCATGGACTTGAGCTTGTCGTTGAAATCCACCAGGATTTCCGCCAGCGGTACGGTGCAGGTGAGCATGACGCGTGTATCGTCGATAGTCTCCGTATTGTCCACACTGCCGCGTTTCTCCAGGACGAGCTGCATGATGTCCCCGATGTATTCGCCGGGGAGCATGATGAACACCTTGACGATGGGTTCCCGGATCTCCTGGATTTCCTGGGGTTCCGGGAGCAGGCTGGGATTGTCCACCTGCATTTCCTCTCCGCTGGTCTTGGTCACTTCGTAGATCACGGAAGGATACGTGGAAATGATGTCCATGTTGAATTCCCGGCGCAGGCGTTCCTGGATAATTTCCATGTGGAGCAGGCCCAGGAAACCGCAGCGGAAGCCGAAGCCAAGGGCTACGGAGGATTCCGCCTGGAAAGAAAAGGCCGCGTCATTGATCTGGAGCTTGGCCATGGCGGCCTTCAGCGCTTCAAAATCGGAGGAATCCACCGGGTAAATGCCGGAAAAGACCATGGGCCGGATTTCCTTGAAGCCGGGCAGCGGTTCGGGGCACGGGCGCATGCAGTCCGTGTAGGTATCCCCGATCTTGACGTCGGAAGCGGACTTCATGTTCGCGATAATGTAGCCCACGTCCCCGGCTTCCAGCGTATCCGTTTTTGTCATTTTGGGCGTGAAAATCCCCACTTCCTTGACCTCATACACTTCATCCGTGGCGAAAAGCTTTACCTTCATGCCCCGCTGCACGCTGCCGGAGATGACGCGCACATAGGACACTACGCCGCGGTAGGCGTCATAGACGGAGTCGAACACCAGGGCGCGCAGGAGACCGTCTTCCTCCGTTTTGGGCGCCGGTACCCGTTCCACGACGGCCTCCAGGATTTCATCAATGCCGATTCCCATCTTGGCGGAAGCGTGAATGGCTTCCTCATGGGGAATGCAGACGATGTCTTCCAGCTGGCGGTACACGTTGGGAAGGTTGGCGCTCGGCAGGTCGATCTTGTTGATGACCGGAATGATGGCCAGGTTCAGGTCCATGGCCAGGTGCATGTTGGCCAGGGTCTGGGCTTCCACGCCCTGGGCCGCGTCCACGATGAGCAGGGCCCCTTCGCAGGCGGCCAGGGAACGGGACACTTCATAGGAAAAATCTACGTGGCCGGGAGTGTCCAGCAGGTTGAGCTTGTAGGTTTTTCCGTTCTTGGCCTTGTAAAAGATGGTGACGGGGTGGGATTTGATCGTGATGCCCTTCTCCCGTTCAAGGTCCATGGCGTCCAGAAGCTGGTCCTGCTTTTCCCGGTCGGAAATGGTATTCGTCTTTTCCAGCAACCGGTCGGAAAGGGTGGTTTTTCCGTGGTCGATGTGTGCGATGATGGAGAAATTGCGAGTCAATTCAATGGACATGATGCTTCCTTACTCTTCTAACGTGAGTGCCCTGTGCGCGGCGAGGGTAACACAGCCTTCCTCCCGGTCAAGACCGGAGCATGACCGCCGCACGGTTTTCACCGGCTGCGGCGTGAATGCCCGTTCCAGTACGGGGGAGGAAATCCGTCATTCATGACAGCGCGTGTCCGGTGATATTGAACAGGAAGCCGGAACAGCGGCTCTCAATGCGTGAGGGGCGTGCAGAAGAGGCCGTCCGGATCAATTCTATTTTTTAAGCATATGAAATCATTCCTGGCAGCTGTTTTAAGTTTGTTCGTCCCCGGTCTGGGTCAATTGTACAAGGGGCACTTCGTCCAGGCCATTGTCTGGTTCCTGGTGGTGGGCGCGGCTTACGGCCTGCTGTACTGGTTCGTCTTTGCCCTGGTTCCCATTGTCCTGCATATCATCTGCATCCTGCAGGCCTACTTCATCGATAACGAATAGGAAGCGGGAAGCGCGGCATTACGCTTTCAGCACTGGAAGGCGCAATACGGTTTTCAACCGTTCCGCAGGAGTCTTGCGAGGGTCCGAGAGATAAATCTCATGATGTGCCCGCACACCTGATGTATCCGGGCGCAGCCCCGACTGTTCCATGAAAACATGCATGCGGGCCAGCGTGGCTGGTTCATCGTCATAGGAACCCGTGTGCAGGCATTGTACGCAGAGCCCTTCCGCAAAGGAGGCCATGCGCGCTATTTCCACGTTCAAATGGGGCTTTTTCTTCATGGCGTTACTGCGTGCGTACTCAAATGCCTCCGCAGTGATGAAGCCGGGCTGGCGTATCATGGAAGTCCAGCGGAACGTATTTTTATCTGCGGAAGGGTTTTGCCCCGAATTCCACCAGAGCCCTTCCAGGGGAGGGACGATGTATTCCAGATAATCCGGAGCCGGGAAAGCTCCTTTTTTCCCTCCCATCCGGACGGCGTAGGAAAGGGTGTACAATAATTCCAGGGCGTGTGAATACTCTCCGTCCGGAGCATTGGGATCGCCCGTGCCGTCCACCATGAAAAACTGCATTTCCGGCACGTCCACCACGGCGGGAACGGCAGAGGGAAGATAAAGGCGCCTGTCCTGTTTCTTGTAATCCAAAGGGGGCATGGAAGCATGCTAACGGCAGAGGGGAGCTTATGCACGACAAAAGAAGGCCGCCTCGTTTACGGGACAGCCTTCCATATATAAGGAAAATGAAAGAGCCGGTTCAATTCCTGCGGCGGCGCAGCATCAGTGCGGCTAGCCCCAAAAGGCTCAGGGAAGCCGTAGCGGGTTCCGGAACCGCCAGTGTTCCTTCCAGGGAAACATCATGGACGGTTCCGTTGTTGCCGTTATTGCCGCCCGAACTACCGATGACGGCATAAACCTTGCCGTTGCCGTTTGCCTTCATGGCCGCGAGCTGTTCATCAGTCAGATTGTAGGAAACGTTCCATTCGGAGGCGTCGTTGCCCCTGCTTCCCCTGCAGAGTTCCACCAGG
>NZ_KQ971069.1:12167-38428 GCF_001580195.1 Akkermansia sp. KLE1798 | reverse complement strand
CCCAGGAAAAAGGATTGGAAGAATTGAAATAGGTACGCAACGCGGAAAACTCCATCTCGTGAAGCAGACGCACCTCCCTGTATCTGGCCGCCTCCGTGTCAGTGGATGGCGCTACCGGAATATTAATCCCCCCGTTGGCATTGATCGTGCCTCCAAAAGTAGCCGCCGTGGTGATGGACAGAGTAGAGGCGGCAACCCTGTTGCAATTAACGACATTGCCGGATATTTCCCCGGAGGAAGCAAGCGCAGAAACATGGACAACGGCACTGTTTGAGCTGGCGTAAATCGTTGCTCCTCCGTTACTCAATGTAATTTTTTGCCCAGCGGAAAGAGCAATCCCTCCGGCCAGCGTCATGTTGCCTTCAGCATCCACCTGCGGGATGGCGGCCAGGGCCTGCTGGGCCGCGGTGGCGGAACTGGCCGCGCTGGTGGCGGATGTCCCCGCATTGGTGGCCGCCGTCTGCGCCTGGTTGCGGGCCGTGGTGGCCGCCGTAGCCGCAGCCTGGGCGTCTGCGGAGGCTGTACGGACATCATTGCCCAGCCCCTGCATCTGGGCGGCGGTGGCAAGCTCCGTACCACCCACCATCACTCCGTCGTCGTAATCAACCGTGACGGACAGCACGGGGGCTATGGTGGCTTGCGTGATGACGGGCGGATAACTGACGGCGGAGGCGATGCCCCGGCCATCCTTGGCCGCCGTGATGACGGCATGGACGCCCAGCTCGTGAGTGGTCAGATGATCCGCGTCCGGGCCGGCACATATCTCCAGCATGATCTTGTCCCCCCGCCGCAGAGGGACGCCGGGTGTAAAATCCCAGGTCATGGGCTGGTTATTGGCAGGGAGAGCTACGGCGGGAGCTACCCCGGCCACGACATACTTGTCGCTCTCCAACCGCCAGATGCGCAGCCAGTGATGATCAAGCAATCCCGTGTCTGTGTAATAGGTCATGGTCACGCTGCGCAGGCGGCATTGATCGGTCAAGTGGCCGGCCAGCAGCTCGTCTCCCCACTCCATTGCGTAGCAGGCCATGACCGTGGGAGTCTCGGCCTCTCCGGTGGTAAGGGTGGACGATCCGGTAACGGGGTCCACGTGCATGCCGCGCTCTTGCAGAGCGCCGTCCAGTACATCCGGCAGCTGGGCGGCCAGGGATGCGGCCACCATCTCCTCCCAGTTGGCGACGACGTCCTCCGGAGGGACGACGTCTGCCGGCATGATATCCTGGCGCACTGCCACTCTGATCAGCGACGAGGTGCGCTGGGATCCGTCTCCGGCCATGAGGACCAGCTCTCCGACCAGGTCGATGCTCTCGGCACTCCCCATGGCCGCAACCAGCTGGGTCGTGTTGACCGACAGACTGCCGACATAGGCCGCACCCAGGGCGTCATCGACCGGCTCCAGATTGGTGGCGGCCAGTACCAGGGTGTCGTCGCCCAGGGCGGTCTTGACGGCCAGGGCCGGCCGTGTGCCGGAGGGAGTGACGGGCGTGCCATCGTCGAGCAGGGAGACGCGCAGAGGCAGCTTGTCCCCGCGCACCAGGGACAGGTCGGTGAGCGGCACGCCGGAGGGGAGCATGACGGCCATGGTGGCCAGGTCAATGAGGATATCCATATATCAGTGTGGAGGGTGGTGAGTTGAGAGTGGATCCTCCCGGCGATGACGCCGGGAGGAAGTGGCGCTTAAACGACCGAATAGTCAGCGTCGGGCGTGAGCTTGCAGAGCTGGTTGTGGACGACCGAGAGCTCGAATTCGGCCAGAGCCGGATCCGAGGCCGCCTTGGCCGGGTTGACCAGGCGCAGGCGTCCCTGCATGCAGGCGCTCATGATCTTGGCTCCGTCTCGATAGGCGTCGGTCCACTCGGTGTAGACGTAGACGTCGATCTGCGGAGAGCCGGAGTCAAAGACCACCTGCTCGGTGCCCCAGTCCTCGCGGAGTCCAAAGGACAATTGCAAGAATTCAGGGGTGATGTAATTGGACGAGAACAGGAATTTGCGCTTGGTGGTTAACAGCATCTCCTCGGTCTCGTAGGTGCCGCCCTTGTTGGTGCCCTCAATCTCGGATGTCTTGGGCTCAATCTGAGGGTTGCTGGTGCGGATCTTGCCCATGTAGAGCCAGGGACCGGGGGCCTCGTCGGTTGGAGGGACGGGCAGCCAGTCTGCAGACACGGTCTTGGCCTGGTCGCCAGTGCCGATGGCGGCTCCGAATTTGGCGATGTGCACCAGGGAGCCGATGATCAGGCCGGGGATGATAATTCTAGACATGTTAGTGATTAGTTAATAGTTAATGGTTAATAGTTGATGGTGTTGGCGGTTATACGCCGATGCGGACGGCCAGCTTGGCCTCCTCCAGGGCTTTGGCCTGAGCGGCCGTGACTCTGGTGACTGCTCCTGCTCGCCCATAAGCGCCGTTGATGAGCGTGCCCGTCCTGGTCACGCGGACTAACACCAGCGCCTCCTGCTGGGCGGGAGCCTGCGGAGTTGGGCTGGTCGTATCTGTGTTGTTGGTTGTGGTATTGGTCTTAGCCATGGTTGTATGTTGTGGGTAAGGATGATCAAAAATTGACGGGGGCGTACAGGATGACGGCGCGGCCCCGGTAGCCGGTGAGCTTGCTCTTGGTCATGTCGTAGTCCTCGACAGAGGCTACGGAGGGCATGTCGTAGCAGACGCGGTCGACAACCGGGTCCCACAGGCGCACGGCATGCAGCGCCTGCCCGACCATGCCGGACAGACAGCGCAGAGGCGGCATGCCTCCGGGCATCCCGGCTGTCCGGGCAAAGCAGCTCACGGCCAGCACGGCGTGCATGCGCACCATCGGCGCATCGACGCCCATCTCCAGGAGGGGCACGTAGCCGGCCGGCGTGACGGCCACGCTGCCGGGCTGGCCGATGGCCGAGCGGTTGATGGCATCCACCTGGTCCTGGTCGTCCCACACGGTGGGGCACACCATGGCGGCCAGGACCTCGTCCTGCTGCAGGTGGGCGATGAGATGCTCGGCGAGCTTGTAATCCTTGTCCATTGTGTGGAGATTAGAGAGTTAAGAGTTGAGTGTTGAGTTGTCGTCGGCCTGGGCCAGGAGGCGGTTGAGGACCAGGGTGGCGGCGTGCACGGCATACTCGCGCATCTGCTCGCGGGAGGGCATCACCTCCGGATGGGCCGGGATGGTAGCGGACTTGACCAGGGCACCAAGCGGTGTGACGTCCTGGTAGTGGCCGTCCTTATTGCGGCGCTTGCGCTGCTTGACGCGGGCCAGGATGGCGCTGCCGGTATCGACGTCGCCCAGCACCATGACCTCATCCTCCGGGATGTGGAGGCTGGCCAGGGAGCGCCGGCGCAAGGGGGAATCCCTGAACGGGATGAGCAGGCTCTTGATGCGGCGGCCGGTCACCTCCGACTTGCGGCCGGAGGGCTTGACGGTGCCGCCCAGCCACTGCAGGCGCACGCCGATGTGGGTGATATCAATGGTGGCCTTGTTGTCCCGGATGACGGGAGGATTGACCGATCGCTTGGCCGCGCCCCAGAATCCCTGGGACTGGGTGCGGTCGACCATGCCTTGGAAACTATCCCGCACCGCCTGGCGGGCGGCCCTGGCCACGTCGGCCACCATCTCCGTGCGGATGGCTGGAGCCAGGGGGAGCCGGTTGAGGCCTATCACATCGACGTGGAGCTTGATCATGAGTTGACATCGGTTAAGGGTTGAGGCATAAGAGGGACATGAGTGGGATGGACGGCAAGATCAGTAACCGCGACCTGCGCTGGTGGCTCAAGGAGCTGGCCAGACCGCGCGATGCTGCAGCCACCACTGCCCGGCCGGAGGCGTCCGACTGGGAAAGCCGGGCACGAGCCCAGGGCTGGCAGCCGGCCAGACCGTTTGTAGGCGGCCGCAATGGCAACGGCCGCCAGAACCGCCATCTCCGGCGTAAGGGTTGATCTGTTATTGCTGCTCGCTGACATAGACGTAGGTGGGTGTACCGTCCCTCCCCCGGACGATCTTGTTGACTCTGTGGCGCACGCCCTGCATGATCAGCACCTCGCTCTCATTGGTATGGGGATGCTGGTCGGTCTTGTTGACGAGCCGCCTCTGCTCCTGGAGAGTGCGGACGATGGTGTCGATGCGGTGGCCGGAGCGGTAGTCCTCGTTGACCAGGATGATCCTCTCGTTGCCCGGCTTGCCGCCGGCCGCAAACCGCTGCGCCGTCTCCTCCGTGCGCGACCAGCTGTCCACCATCTTGGTGGGTAATGCCTGGTAGCCGTCGCGCTTGATACGATCCAGGAATTGGTCGGCGTTGTTAGAGTCGATGGACATGCCCCGGTAGAGCGTGCCGCTCTCCCGGACGTCGGTGGGCCTGATGCGGTTGACGGCATCGTAGAGGGCGTCCCACTCCTCCTGGGTGGCGTAACCCTGGACGCCGCGCTGCGCCCGGTCAAATTTGCGCTGGTCCTCCACAAATTTGACGACGGCGCGGGCCTGGGTGTCCGGGATGACGGGAGGGCGCTGCCCGCAGATCACACGCCCGGCCTCGCTCCAGTGTACCGGGCGTGTGCCGTTGGGGTCGGTGTAGTAGACGCGGTCTCCCTCCACCTCCACACAATCCGCCAACGCTCTGGCAAATGCCTGCTGCAGGTCGCCGTCCATCCTGGCGACGGACGCCTCCAGGCTGGCGTTGAGCGACTCGTTATCCATCCCCTCAATCGTCGCCTCCGGGATAACCAGGCCGTGGCGCTGAGCCTCCTCGTAATCGACCGGATCCACTCCCATCCCACTATTATAGTCATAGGGCGGGTACGGCAGGTCAAACCGGCTGAGCTTGCGCCAGATGGGCGAGGTCAGTAGTGCAATGTGGGAGCCGTCGGTGGCCACGCCCTCGTAGTTGACGGCGGCGGCCGCCTCCCTCCAGCGGGCGGCCCAGTCCCTGGGCTGTCGGCTGTAGCGCTCGCGCACCAGGCGCTGGGCCGGGTAAGCAATCGACCCCATCATGGAGTCCCGGTAGGCCTTGCCCTGAACCATGGCTACGTTGGTATCCAGGATCAGGCGCTGGCGGGCATCAGAGTTGAGGTCCTGGATGGTGCCCTCCGTGCCCGGCTCCGGACGGTAGCCGGTGGCACGCAGCATCGCGCGGACCTCGCGCAGAGCGTCGGCCTCGGACAGATTGCCATCCACGATCCCCTGGGAGCGATCCCTAAATCCCTGCACGCGGGCATAACACCCCTCCCTGGCTGTCCAGTAGGAGCGCTCCCGGATGTCCGGATCCACGCCGTCCCAGTCTGCCGACGACATGCCGGCAGCAGGCACCGTGACCTTGGATTGCATCAACTCTGAGGGACTTGGCATGGATTTATAAATTACTAAATGTTTTTGTCTTTGATCTTTGCCCCGTCAGGGGCATCGTCTTTAGTATTTGTTCCCGCGCCCCCGTCCAGGGGACGGGAACAACCCCGGCGCTCCGGAGCCGTAGGCGGGACGCGGTCCCTGGACGTAGGGACGCTTGCCGGGAGGCACGGGCATGCGGCCGTCCGGAGCGATCACCCGGTGGGTGCCGGCCCGGACGGCCTCCAGCCGCTCGTGGGCGGCTGTGTTGGCCTTATCCCGGTCCTCGGAGACCGAGACCGCAAACCGCTTGAGCAGACGCCAGGCGATCATGTCCAGGGCCTCCGGCTTGAGCGTGCGCGGGATGGTGGTGTCGCTCTGCAGGTCCATCACATTGGCGGCGTTGCCCGCGATGGCCTCGCGCACGGCTGCCGTCACGTCCTGGATGATGCCGGGCACGACGGTGCCCTTCGTGTCGGCGGCCGTGATGGCCTCCAGCTCGGCGCGGTCGATGACCTCCGTGAGCATGTCCGCCGTCAATGTGATCCAGTGGAGCATATCAGTTAATAGTTAATAGTGATTAGTTAATAGTCTTATACTGTTACCTGTTAACTATTACCTGTTAACTCATCTCCCACCGGGGCGGGATCGTCGAGGTGCAGGATCATATCGACGAGCGTGTCACACATGCCGATGGCCTCGGCAGCCTTGCGCAGGTCGAGCATCTCGTAGGGCTTGGTCCGGGCCAGGATGCCGCTGATCACTCCCCCGGCGATGATGGCTGTGATCTCCTGTCTGGGAGTCAGGCCGTCCTGGATGGGACGCAAGGAGGCTGCGTATGGCTCCAGGGTCTTGGCGGAGCCATGCAGGGCATCATACTCGTGAGTGGTCATGTTGCGGCCGGGATCGTCCCCTGTCGCCGGGCAGTCACTGTCACCCTTGGCGGCGGGAGCGGAGGGCTCTACGGCAGGTTGACGGGCGGGACCGGCTGCAGGCTCCGGTGTGGATACCTCGGCAGCGGTATCCTCCACGGGCGGCGTGGTCTGGTCCTGGTCGGTATTGGTGGGGGTCATCTCCTGGGCGGGAGCCTGAGGAGCGGCGGCCTTGTTGGTCTTGGTTGATTGGACGATTGCCATAATAATATTTAGTCTTTGGTCGTTAGTATTTTGTCTTTGTTTTCCGCCGCCCGGAGGCGGCGGAAAAACCGCATCAGGCAATCTGCATGCGCATCATGGCCGACGGGGCGGCAAACACCACCTTGTGATGGCCGCGCACGCGCAGCCACTCCGTGGAGATGTCCTCGTCGCGGTAGGTCTCCACCGTGCTGTACATGTCATCTCCCGCGAGGTTAAGGGTCTTGAGCGCGGAGATGTCATCCAGGGACGGGTTGTCGTCAGCGTAAAACAGGTAGATGTTGTTGCCCACGACGTTGACGTTGTCCACCTCTGCTCCGCCCACTCCTCCCGGATTGTAGGAGGCGATGGTGCGCATGACCTTGACCGGCGGGATGTCGTCGCCCTGCAGGCCGATGAGCTCCAGGAGCGTCTCCGGCGTGAGGACCTTGCGGCCCATCTCACCCATCATGGACTGGACCTCCGTGTTGGCCTGGATGTCCGCCCAGATGTCGCGTGTGGTCAGGATGCGGTTGGGGTAGACGCCGTTGTTGACGGCGAATTTGTTGATGAGACTGGTCAGGATGCTGACCACGGGCTTGGAGCGGTCGCTCCACTTATTGGCCTCCGTGATGCCATCCACCGACGTGATGCCGGGGATGACGCTGTTGGCGTAGTCAAACACCTCCTTGTTGTGGGAGATGAGCATGTGCCGTGCCAGCGCGCGGGTCTTGGACTGGCGCAGGCTGTTGCGGTAGACCTCCTCGTCCACCGCTCCGAGCAGCTCGCGGTCGTCAATGCCGATCTTGAGGACGTGCTCCTCCAGCATCACCGGGACGTCCTCGCCACGGATGTCGATGGTACGGGGCGAGTCGTACATGGGGCGGCGGGTGTCGGATGTGGCAAACGCGTCCTGTCGCAGGTAGCGCTTGTAGGTGGTCAGCAGGCCGGGGGCCTTGACTCCCGGCGCGAGAAAGCGAGCCGGGTCGTGGGTCTGGGTGCCGTACCAGCCGACAATGTAGTTGGTCAGCGGCAGGTTGACGGCGTAGGTTGCGGATGTACTCATGCTATGTAATAATTAATAGGTAAGAGTTAATAGTTAGGCCTTGGCGGCAGTGGCGGCCGGACGGGCGACGAGGATGACCTCGTGGAGGCAGTCGCCCTGGCCGCTGGTATTGGGGGCCAGGGACCTGGCCACGACAACCTCGCCGGCTGCGCCGGTGGCCGCCTTGACGGTGGCATCGGCGCACAGCGCCAAGTCGGTGCCGGTCTCAATCGTGCCGGGCGTCTCGTTGAGGCGCGCCTGGACGATGCCCGGATGGGACTGGAGGATCAGGTCGCCGCCGTTGCCGTCGGCTCCGTCGCGTCCGTCAGGGTTGCTGACAACACCATCGGGGATGTCGGTGGCGGAGGTCACCAGGGACATGGTCTTGCCGTCTGCGGAGAGCTTGGCGAATTTGCCCTCGCTCTTGTCGGTGCCGGTGGTGCCGGCCGGCCAGTCGCGGCGCAGCACGGGAGTCTGCTTGATAATCATGTTATTTAATAGTTAATGGTTAAGAGTTAATAGTTATTGATGGATGGTAACGATACTGTTAACTATTACCTGTTAACTGTTACCTCGCCGCCGCCCGGCGAATTCCTCGGCCGCCCTGGACCAGGCGCGATCGTACTCGCCGGGGGTCAGGGCACGGCCGTGCTTGGTTACCTCGGCGTCCACCGCCTTGCGGCAATGGGCCACCAGATCGACGTCGCTCTGCGGGATCTGGACGGCCTTGCCCTCCGGCGTGCGGTGGGTGACTACTCCGGCGGGAGTGATCTTGCTGTCCATGCGCCGGCCGCCCTGGTTGTTGTGCAGCTGGCGCGTGAGGGGAGCCTTGCTGTGGGCCTGGGTGGCGGAGCCGGACTCGGCGGCCTGCTGCTTGAGCAAGTCAAAGTCCGTCTTGAGGTCGGTGACGGCCTTGAGGATGTCGTCGCCTGTTGCGGTCTCGGAGAGGTTGAGCACCTTGGCAATCTCGTTGCAGATGCCAAGCCAGCCCTCGTCCTCGGAGTTGCAGTTGGTTTCGTCGTTGTCGTCGTTGTTGGTGTTAGTCGTATCGGCCGCCTCTTCCTTCTTCTTTTCCTCCTCCGTGTTGGACGGAGGGGGATTGTCGGAGTTGGTGTTGGTATCGTTGACCTTGTTCTTGTCCTCATCTCCGGGGGCGGTGCCCTCGGAGTGCAGGACCCGTTGGTGTCGTTGTTGTGTACTCATGTTATTGTGGTGATGAGAGATGCTCATGCTGCGGCTGTGGACGACCACGTCGCCGGCAGCGGATTGGCGGATGATGCCCGGCTGGGCCTCGTGGTCCGGGTTGTTGGTGACGGCCAGGCCGGACAGGCGCGTCGGTCTGTAGCCGTCCTTGTATGCCTGTTGGTAGTCGGCCAGCTTGTACTCGGTGCTGTAGGCCCAGTACTTGCCCTGGTTAAGGTCGCGGTGGGCGTCGTCCACCCAGGCGATGTAGGCGGCCTGGTAGAGGCGGCCATCTACTTGCCCGTAGTCCAGAGCCTTGCACCAGCCCAGGGCCGGGTTGTCGCCGGTCGTGCGCAGGTAGAGGTGGTCGTTGTTGACCTGGATGCCGTTGCCGCCGTTGACGGCGGGGTCATAGGACTCGCAGATATCCTGCAGGGCTGCCTCGTCGATGACCTCGTCCACGTCCCAGCGCTTGTCCGGGGCGATGGAGGTGTCGGGCACCGGGATGGTGTAGGTGCCGGCCGGCTCAATCAGGTACCAGCCGGCCTGCGGGACCTGTCCGACGGGGTACGGAGCGCAGGAGGAGGGGTCAAATGGGGGGATGCCGCGGGCAATGTATCTGTCTCGGTAGCTGCTCATATATCGGATTTGGCTGAATTTGCGCCGTGCAGGGGTCGTGCAGGGGTGGATGTGGCAAGAGACGGGTCAATGGCCGCCGCGCGGCGTCTCCCCTCGTCACGGGCCACCTGGAGGCGTCGGGCAATCTGGAGTGCCGTGGAGACGATCTCCTCCTCTCCGGGCACCTGCAGCATCAGGGCCAGCTGGGCCTGCTCCTCCGGGGAGAGGGGCAGCAGCTCCAGCGTGACCCGCTCCAGGCGCTCGTCGATGTCCCGGAGACGGTGGGCGACCACCTCCTCCAGCCGGCGGCGGGCCGGCTCCCAGAGCGTGGTGCTGCGGTGCAGAGCCAGGGTGGTGAGGGCGTCGCGGCGGCGGGAGTTGAGCGTGTAGGGCGTCTCCTGGGGGGCGGGCTGCAGGGGCATCTTGACGACACCCTCCATGGTCTGCTGCTGGGGCACGTAGCCGGCGGCCTTGATGGCGTAGAGCTGGGAGGAGGATACCCCGGCAGTCACCTGCCAGCCGGTGCGCTCGCTGACCTCGGCGTCGTCGATGTCGTAGCCGGCGGCGCGCAGGGCGGCCGCGTTGGCAATCTCCTTGTCCGGCGTGGTCTTGTCCACGCACGAGAGCGTGAATTCCACCAGGTGCGGCTGGCCGGGGTGGTACTCGTCGAGCACCCGGTTGACCAGCTGGGCCGTCAGCACGGTGGCGATGGAGGACGATTCGCCCGCCGCCCAGTCGGCAAACCCGTCGGCCTGGGCTCCCCCCGCCAGCGTGCCGGAGCCCGACTCGGTCATCACGGTCAGCTTGCCGGCCGTGGTCAGCATGGCGATCTCCTCGGTGGCTACCTTGTAGCGGCGGTCAAACAGGTCGACGCTCGTCTGGGACACAGGGACGGACTTGATGTCGGCACCATGGTCGATGACGCCGGTGGCGGCGGACAGCATCCTGGCCGCCGCCTGAATGTATAGCTGGCGCAGGTCCTCCGAGCAATCCGCCGGGAGGACAAAAAACGCCGGAGGAGTGCCCAGATGCTCCAAGAAGACGTCCCACTGGGCAAGTGTGGTGCTGCGGTTGAGTACCAGCATCTGGGCTGGCATGTCGATGGGCCGGGGATGCAGGCGCAGGATGAGGTCGTCCAACGGGACGGGCAAAGTCTCACCCCGGTAACGGCCAAACTGGGCGTTGGGGTTGTAGCCCCATGCCCCACGGTAGCCGTCCCGGCACATCAGCCAGTTGTCGATAGGCAGCAGATGCAGCCCATCGCTGTCGGCGTAAGGTTGCAAGAATTTGTAGTGGCGGCGGGACGCCTGGGACAAGGCGGTGATGGCCTCGTCCATGTTGACGATGGCGTTGCAGAGGTCGGTAATGGTGCGCTGCTGAGCCTCAGCCAGCAGGCTGTCGCGGTCGTCCAGATCGGGCTTGACGGTGATGGACCAGTCGTACTTGTCCAGAGCGTCGTCCCTCTTGGTGAGGCAGGTCAGCAGCATCGGATCGTATTGCTCCATCTGCTCCCAGATCCACTGCTGCTCAGCATAGGCTCCCAGCTGGCACTCCTGCAGGCAGCGGCGCACCGTGTCCACGCTCAGGTAGTCCAGCGGGCAGACGCGCTCAATCTGGCGGCGGCGCTCCTTGTCCAGCTCGGACAAGGGCAAAAATCCAAACATGCCCGGCCTGCTGTCCTGGGAGGGATTGTCGGGAGTCGTGAGCGACCTCTGCACGCCCTCTGCATGGGGCTTGCGGTGGAGGATGTAGTTGTAGAGTCGTCTGATCATACTATGCTGCTGCCATTAAGCGGTTGAGGGAGGGACGGCCGCCAAAGAGAGAGCCGTGGGAGCGGCCGCCAAACAGGCCGGCACCCTTGATGATGCGGCTGCTGCCTGGAGCCGGGAGGTGGTGTTGCACGTGGCCGTCGGCGGCGCGCAGGGCCAGAGCCAGGGCCGTGCAGCGGTCGGAGTGGCCCTCTCTGGTGTGAGGGGCCTCGTAGGTGTAATCCGTGCCTCTAAAGATCTGCTGCATGGCGTGCAGGTCCTCGCGCACCTCCACGTCGATCGGGATGCGGACACGGCAGGGAGACTCAAAGGCCTGTCGTAAGCGTGGGAAAATCAATCTCTTAAAGGCCGTCGTAAACGTGCACAATTCGATTTTGCCAAACTCGTGGCCCTCCGGATGCCAGCGCCCAAACTCCTTGACCAGCACGTCGCCCATGCCAATCCCCACGCCCGTATAGTCGTAGCACACCCGGCGAGCGGCCTTGATGCGGTGCCTCAACACCTCCATCTGGTCGGGCACGGACATGTTGCGCAGCACCAGCACCTCGCGGGTGACCAGCACGTCTCCCACCCGCTCCAGCGTCCAGCAGACCGTCGGGTCGTTGGTGCGGCCAAAGTCGATGCCCAGGCGCAGGTCCAGCTTGTTGCCCAGGTAGATGGCCGGGTCGCAGGACACTGTGGCACTGGCCGACTCCGCCGTGGCGATCAGGTCGTAGGGCAGCAGCACGTTGGACGAGTCGAGAAATTCGCACATGTACTCCTGCGCCCAGCCAATGGGGTCGTCTAGGGATTCCCGCAGTTCATCAATGTCGATGGGCAGCCCATCCTCCACCGCCTTGGCAATCGTTACCACATGGCAGGACCAGTGCTGCTTGCGGCCCTCCCTGGGATGGATCAGGTTGTCGTTGATGATCTTGTACGTCCTGGCGCCACGCCCGGTCTTGCCGTTGGGGGTAGTAATGAGGCGGACCTTTTTTTCACCCCCGCGCAGGGGGTTGGTGATGGAGGGCAGGACAGCACGCCATGTCGCATCGGGGTCCTCGAAAAATGCAAACTCCGTTAATACTAAGTTAGCGCTAAATCCTCGCACGGTATCCGGACGGCCCGGCACGGCCAGGATCCGGGAACCATTGGCAAACGTGATGGAGCCGGACTTGAGCAGCGTGTTGGGGCCGTCCTGGCGCTCAATCTCCTCGGCGGCCAGGGCAATGGAAAAAGCCTCAGCCCACTCCTTGCACTTGGAGAGCGACTCCATGGCCTGGCGCTCGGAGGGAGCCGCAATCATCCAGGTGGTCTTGGCCCGGACCATCGCATCCCTCACCGCCTCCGCCGCGGTGGAAAAATCCTTGCCGCTCTGACGGCTCCAGATGCCGGCCTTAAAGCGGCTCTCGTCCGCCACCCACTGCGCCTGGTAGGGCAGCAGCAGCTCCAGCGGCGTTGTGATCAGAGAGGAGGACATTGGAGAGTTGAGTTGTTATTAACTATTAACTGTTACCTATTAACCGGATGCCTCAGCATCCAAAGATGCTGCGCAGCTTGCGGTCGCGCTCTTCCGGGGTGAGGGTGGACTGGGTGACCTGCTTGGCGGCGTCGGCCTGGGCGGCCTTGGCCTCCAGTATCTTGAGGCGGCGCTTGTCCTGGGCCAGTTGCTCGGCCTTGAGGATGAGCCCCACAAGGATGCTCAATGCCTTGGGGTCGCAGGACGGGGAGGCGGCCAGGTCCAGGGCGGCGGAGCGGATGGCTCGCATCGTTGCCTCGTCCACGCCGTCGACGGATATCTTGTTGAGCTCCTCGGCCGTCTTGTTCTGCCGGGCCAGGCGCGCCGGCAGGATTTGGGAGTGGTAGTAGCGGCGGATGGCCTCCTGGCTCAGCGTGATGCCGTCCTCGGCCAGGCGCTCCTGGACGTCCTTGTAGGAGGAGCCGCCAAACAACATGGCGTCCACGTCGTCCTTGATGACGGGCGGCAGCTGGGAGCCGATCACGCTGTCTGGTCTGGGCTTGCGGAGCATGGAGTTTAGTGGCGGTAGACGATGTAGACGATCCAGGCCATCAAGGCCAGGGAGGCAACGGTGACGATGGTATCGTGGATGGTCATATCTGTGATAACTGGACGCGGCCGGCGTCGGTGATGGCGTACTTGCGCTCCCCGGTGAGGATGCAGGTGGTGGAGGTGATCATCCGCAGGGCCTCCAGCTCCTGGATGGCCAGGTCGATATCTGCCGTGCCGGGGCTCGGAGACAGGGCCAGGGACACCTCGGCCCGGAGGGCGGACACCCTCTGGGGGTAGCCGGCGGGCAGACGGTCGAGCACCTGCAGGACGGTGATCTTGATATTGGCGCGTGTGGTCATAAGGATTTGCGGGTCTTGAGGATATCGATCATCAGCGTAAGGGTGCCGGCCATCTCGTTGAGCTTGACGGTGATGCCGTTGAGGCGCTTGTGCAGGTCGTCCGTGGTCTTGGCGTGGAGGGCCTTGAGCTCCGCGACCTCCTCGCGGGTGGCAAATTTGTCCTCCAGGTAGACGCGCTTGGTGTCACTGTCTGACTGTGAGGACAATCTGCCCTTAGCATACCAGCCGCCGGAGGCTCCCAAGACGGCCACGATGATGCCTCCGACAACCTCCGGAGATACGCCTGCGGCGGCGTCTGCTATGAGTTGGGTGATCATGATCAGAGCAGTTGGGCCAGCGTGGCGGACCCGGTGGTGTAAGCGTGATGGAGGGTGGCCGTGGACAGCTCGCCCAGCTGGACGTGTCCTGGATCGTAGGGGGTGCGCCAGGCTCCGCCCCATACCAGGCCCAGCTGGCGAGCCAGGACCGCCACGGGCTTGTAGATGGAGTTAGGCCCCTCGCTGGGTGCCCAGATGTCGACCCCGTCCCTAAACAGGCAGACGTCGGCCGCAACCCCAAAATTGTGCATGCTCTGGCCTCCCCTGGCGTTGGTGACCCTGGGACGCTTGGCGTAGAGCTTGTCCTGCTCGTCGTAGGTGCGCAGGCCGCAGATGAGACGCCAGTCTCCGAGGGCTCGCAGTGCCGTCATCATCTGGCGCACCTTGAGCGCGGCCAGGGGTTGGAGGGTGAGCAGGTTATCCTCCGTGCGCTTGTCCAGCCGTCCGTAGCGGGTTTGGAGCTGCTTGTGGCTCTCGCGCCATTGGGCGGCCGCCTCGCGGGTCAGCGGGCCGGTGAGGCCGTCCAGCTTGCCCCGGTACATCCCGGCAAATTTGAGGGCGCGCTGCCAGGCGAGCGTGTCTTGTTGTAACTCCGCGTAGATCATGATAGTTAAGAGTTAATAGGTAATAGTTAATAGTCCGCTTACTTGGAGGTGGCTTGGACTACAGGGGCTACAACTACCTCCGGGGCGGCCTGGGACCAGAGCAGCTTGTGCTCCGTGCGGTCCACGACCAGGGAGGAGCCGCCACGGATGACTACTACCTGGCCGTCGGTAAGAGCTACGCTGGTGGCTATCGGGTCCGCATCCGTGCTGCTGCAGGAGCCGCCAAGCAGGACCATCAGCGCGCCCAGGACGAGCATCAGGCGGCCGGATCCGGACAAGGGGGAGGAGGAGCCGGAGCTAGGGGACATGGACGACGGATCCTGATTGGGATCCTGACTCCGGTCCTCCACGGGGGATGTGGCGTCCGCCCCCGTGGCAACAGGGCGAGGGAGGACGCCGGCCGGATTGCCGGACTGGCCACTCTGGCCGTCCTCTCCGGTAAGCTGGTATTTGCCGCCGCTTATAAACTGCAGCAGGACGTTGACCGCGCCAAGAGCGGTCGTAAATTCGACGGGGTTGCTCGCCAGCCAGTCGCGCACCGAGGGCAGCAGCATGGACAGCAGAGCGGCTATGTTGGTCCACAGGATGTAGGACAGGTACCAGGGAGTCTTGGAGGCGGCGGTGTTCCCGGCCCCACCCGGGGCCGGGACATCGTCATGCGCACCAGCAGTATTATCAACAAGAGATGGATCGTTGCTCATGGGGACACTTTAGCCCACGTGATGCACTTTCTCTATTGCGCTTG
This sequence comes from Akkermansia sp. KLE1798, assembly GCF_001580195.1. Taxonomy (NCBI): domain Bacteria; kingdom Pseudomonadati; phylum Verrucomicrobiota; class Verrucomicrobiia; order Verrucomicrobiales; family Akkermansiaceae; genus Akkermansia; species Akkermansia sp. KLE1798. The sequence goes on along the minus strand of NZ_KQ971069.1, from coordinate 23,383 downwards.
TTGCTTACAATTTATTTGGCGCAAATTAGTTATAAAAATTAAAGGTCGTCTGCAGCAGGCGCGCCTGGTTGACCGCGCTGTGCTGGGTTGTCTCGCTCATGGCCTCCACCTGGAGACGGTAGAGCAGCATCTTGCGGCCCACCGGGTTGGGCCGCCATGCGATGAGCTGTCCCAGCCGCACCATGCGCCTTACTGTCTGAGTGGAGGTGCCCAGCAACTCCGCCGCCTCCGCTACCGTGCAGCGGGGACCGGCGGACCATTGTGCGATTGTCTTGTCGTCCATGCCTATGACCTTACCACATTTTGCCGCCGTCTCTAATCGGCGGCAAAAAAATCCCCCTGCAGGGTATCTGCAGGGGGCGTGCGGGAAGTCAGGCAGGCAGTACCAGACCGAGACGGTCGGTGGCGATGCGGTGGTAGTCGGACGACAGCTCAATGCCCACGGCCGTGTGGCCCTTGTTGCGGGCGGCCACCAGCGTGGTGCCGCTGCCGGCAAACGGGTCCAGGATGCGGGATCCCGCCGGCAGGATGGTCATGAGGTGCTCCATTACCGGGACCGGCTTGCCGGTCAGGTGCAGCTTGTCCCTGGCGCGGATCGGCTCGCGCACCACGCCCGGAGGGCATAGCCTCACGGACTTGTCAATCCCTCCCCGTGTGGCGGTCAGCACGTACTCGGCCTGGTTGCGATACGTCCCCAGCTGAGGGCGGCAGCACTCCGTCTTGTCCCAGGGGATGATCCCTCTCCAGGTCCAGCCGGCAATCTGCAAGGCGTCCGATGTGATAGGCAGTTGACGCCAATCGCTAAATACCATCAGCCAGCCGCCGGGACGAGTCAGACGCAGGGCCTGCTCCATCCAGCGCACGGACCACATCAGGTGGGTGCGCTGGTCACGGCAGTCATTGGCAAACGTCGGGTAATACTTGAGGGCTGTGGAGGACTGATACTTGACGCGTGGATCCTGCGCCCTGGCGGCGCTGGACGTCCCTCCGGTAGCGTAGGGAGGATCAGTAATCACGGCATCGTAGGAGCCGTCCGGCATGGTAGACATCAGGGACATGCAGTCCCCATGTAACATGGTATGTGTGTTGGTCATCGAGCCAGAGTATAGCTCGCGCAAGCTACGCCTCTAACGACGCAACAAATTTATTATAAATTTGTTATGATTGTTGGATGTATAAAATTTATGATCAGGATGTTGCGCTGTGTCATACGTTAATCAGGATTGAGGTCGACGTAAGACAACATAGACATGCCCCTCTCCTCCTCTGGTCCTGTCAGCATCATGTACAACCCCCACAAACGAGCAAACCTGCCAGCCATCTTGCATAAACTTATCAAGATAATCTATTTTGCCGTCAGAAAACAAGTAGAACCTCTTGCATTGATATTCATACTCTTGCTTATATGTTTTGTAGATTTCCTGCTTATTTAGCTCGTGGATGTACTGGATATCAGCCGAGAGGGTATGCAAATAATACGCAATTATTCCAGTCGTGATAACAAGCATAATCCCTACAACAATTACAACAAATCGGAAAATATTATTCATAACCATTTAATCTGTAATTATTTGAGTTAATGAAGAAACTGTCTCAGTTAAATTGCGTAGGCCTAGTTTGAATGATTCTAATTTTGCTTCGGCAATAGTTGCTCGTTGTTGCCACTTAGTAGCATTAGGAGGATTATCACCAGTTAATAACCACTCCATCGACACATCCAGAGCATTAGCAATCCTGTATAGTTCCCACGCTCCTGGTGTTTGCACATCTAATGACATGTAGCGAGATATTGTTACAGGCGAAATATTCACACGTTGCGCTAACTCTCTCTGTGTTATTCTTTTCTGCTTAATTGCATATTTTAGGCGCTTGGAAAATTGCCCTAGCTGTAAACTTTTTTCTTGCATATAAGTTAACACAGATGTTAATTCGTTCTTGTAACGAGTAACGCAGTCACGCGTTACAAAACAAACATCTAACATAATGATTTCAACAACACAAGAGCCGACCGCCATACAGCGTCTACTGGCAAAGGGATGGACTATCAGTGATGCTGCCTTATTTCTAGGTGTGTCTCGACAACATCTTTATATGGTGCTGACGGGGCGTCGTGCTTCTAAACGCCTAACAGCCAAAGTTGAGGCACTGCCTTATCGCAGATTAACAAGGATGAGGAGGAGCAAGTAACGATGCTGAGAACCTTCGCCAATATCGTTGCCGCCATAGCAGTCATGTTCCTGGCAATCCTGGGAATGGTCAAGGCAGGGGGGTGGTATCTGGATGCGGAGGAGCGCCAGGTGCGCGACGGCGTTAAGGACCCGCGCACTGCCATCCTGCCCGTGCTAGAGAGGTGACACCACGATGGATGATAAGCCGGTAGACATGGACGCGCCCATGACCGAGGAGGAGTGGGCTATCTGGGGAGCCATGTGGAGTGTGCCGGAGGTACGCCGCCATTACCAGGTACATCACGACGGACCTTTGACCCACCCTGAGTTGGCTCATTACATGGGGCCATCCGACAGGATGATCTGGTCCATCCAGGACACCGCTATCATTAAGCTCCGAGCCGCACTAGCACAATATCTTAACAACGATCAACTATGAGCAATTACTTATCCATACCCGCCGAGACACGTGTGGCGTTGGACGTCAGCGAGGCCAACCGCCTGCACCGCTACGCCCAGGCCCAGGCCGAGATGGCGGCATGTGCCGGACGCAATGCCGTGATGGCAGGCCTCAAGCTGGGCAAACTGCTGGTGGAGCTCAAGGCAGCAACGGATCGTGGTGAGTGGGGACAATTATTTAGGGCATCCCCAAATTCGACACATGTGTCGAATTTGAATTTTGATCAGCGTACAGCCAACCGCTACATGCGCTGTTACAAGGCGGCCAAGGCCCGCCTGTCAGCCACTGAGGCTACCCAGCTGGACACCACCCTGGATGACCGGACATCTCCTGCCGCACCTCCGGAGCTGGTGGCCAAGGCGACCGACGGGGCCGAGACGCCCCGCCAAATGATGCTTAACCTCGGTGTAATCGCCTCTCGCAAGCAGACCACCCACGACGTGCGCCACATCGGCTTTACCGGCTCCGGCAATCCACAAGGCCCCACCGCCCTCGCCCCCATGGACAAGCTGGCCAATGACCTGGCCGCCATCAACCCAGGCGACGAGGAGATGGAGCGCCGACGCCACCAGGCCGAGCAGGACGCGGCCATGCTGCTTAAGCAGCTGGGCACTTACGTCGACCGCGGCTACGTCAACCTACTGCGTGTCCAGGAGCGCGAGCTGTTTGCCGAGGCCCTGGCCACTTACTCCCGCAAGGTGTCCGACATCGACGATCAGCGTGTCAAGGGCACGATGGACGGCATAGTTAACGACACAATTACACTCTAATATGATGGGCAACCACATCATGGACAATCTGCCGCTGCTGGAGCGGGATAAGGCGCTCGCCCTCTATGCGGCCTGCAAGCGCATCAAGGAGGCCAGCGCCTGTCGCGGCCTCAAGATGAGGGCCATTGACGAGGCGGCGGCCTTGTGTGGCATCTCCGCCGTGTCCATGCGCCGCTGGTACGAGGCGTGGCGCGCCGCCGGCGAGGACCCGCTATCTCTGGTGGACCGCCGCTACCGCAAGCAGCAGGCCCGCAGCAGGACCACGCTGCCCAGATTTTTGGCCGACTGGCACGAGCGCTGTATCCAGTGCCAGCGCAAGGGGGGAGTGCCTACCGCCCACCTCCAGCTCCTCCAGGATTGGAGCCAGCGGCGCAAGACCATCCCCGGTTATGAGGACTGGCCGGGCTGGCCGCGCATCCCGGAGGGCTGGAGCCTGCGCAACCTGCAGCGGCTCGCCCCCCAGTCCCTGGAGACGGTGGCCCTCAAGCAGGGCATCCGTGCCGCCGCACCCCAGCTGGCCCAGGTGCTGGCCACCCGCGAGGGACTCTGGCTGGGCAGTCATTTCATGTTTGACGACGTGTGGCTCGACCTGTTGGTGTTGGCCGGTCGCGACAAGGGGCAACCCCTGCAGCTTGGCGTGCTGGAGTACCTTACGGGCAAGCGCGTGGCGTGGGGCCAAAAAATCCGCCGCCGCGACGAGGAGACGGGCAAGATGATCCACCTCAACCAGCGCGACATGCGCTGCATCCTGGCCCTGTGGGGTGCCACTGTCGGGTACTCCCCACGAGGCACCACCCTCGTGGTGGAAAACGGGACGGCGGCCATCAGCAAGGAGCTGGAGGAGCTGCTCTACCACGCCAGCGGCGGTCTGATCAAGGTGGACCGCTCCGGCATCGGAGGTGTGCGCCAGACCCTCAAGCAGGGCCACGGCGGCCGGGGCGTGGGCAACCCGCGCCACAAGGCCCCCCTGGAGTCCTATCACAACCTGCAGCACAACCGAGTCAGCCACCTGCCGGGTGCAACCGGACATGATCGCACGCCCCCGGAAACCCTCCACGGTCTGGCGCGGGCGGAGGATCAGCTCATCAAGGCGGCAGACAAGCTACCTGCGGAGCGTGCCGGCCAGATCAAGCACTACATGCTGACCATGGACGAGCTGAGCCACGAGCTGACCAAGATCGTCCGCGATATCAATGCCAGGACCACTCACAAGCTGGAGGGCTGGGAGCGCTGCGGGTACACCGTCGAGGAGATGAGGCTTTCCGCTTCCTCCCCCTGGACTCCGTCCGGGGAGGTTGATCCCGCCATCGCCCAGACGATCGTCCGCAATGCCTGCGAGACCGGGGCCGACCTGGTGCGCCGCCGCCGCATGAGTCCCGCCGAGGCCTGGGACTACGAGGAGGCCAAGGGTAATAATCTCATCAAACTGCCCGCTTGGTGCATCTGCCAGATCCTGGGCATGGAGATGGCCCGGCCCATCAAGGTGGCCAGCGCTTACATCCGCATGCGCAACAAGGATATCCGGGACGAGGAGCTGATCTACGAGGCCCGCGTGGTTACTCCCGACGGAGCGCGCCGGGAGCTGGCCCCCGGCAAGTACCAGGGCTACGTCAATCCCTACGATGCCAATCAGCTCTTTGTGTGCGGTCAGGACGGCCGCATCATCGGCACTGCAGCCCTCGTGCGGAGGGTCTGCACGGCCGACACGCACGCCGTGGAGCAGGCCATGGGCAAGGCGGCCGGACGCCGGGAGCAGCAGCTGGAGTATGCCCGCATTATAGGAGCCTCCACGGAGGCGGATATTGTCCGCGCCCGTGAGCACAACCGCAGGGTAATAGAGGGAGAGCCGGTGACGATATCCGAGTACGCCCAGGCCTACAGCCTCACCCCCACGCCTGCCGATAAGCGGGCCGTGGCCAGGGCTGCCACGGCGGCGGCCGAGTCCATGCCGGACATCAGCCTCATCCCCGCCAACGGCAGCAATGACGACGAGCTGCCCCACGACCTGCCCGATGTAAGATTTTTGTAAACACAACAACCCCAATATAATAGATGGACGACATTACCAAAATCAATAATGACGCTGACCTGAGCAGGTATCTGGACCGCATCCCAGAAACGCCCTACAAGCAGGGCCACAAGAAGATGCTTACGGACCTGATCAACTACGCCGTCGAGCATCAGTGGACTCTGCGCACGCTGTCCGACAAGCTCCCCGTGAGTACGACGGTGATGCACCGCCTGCTGATTGGTAACTACCAATCTCCGGCCGGTCCACATCTGGCCAGGCTTGATGACCTGTGCGGCGTGCTGCTCTTGCGACAGCAATCAACCTCGGATGGTCCGTTTATCGAGACGGCTCTCTCCAGGTACGTGATGCAGATTGCCGAGCTGACCCACGTCAACCAATACGCCTCCATGCTGGTGGGCAAGACGCAGTGGGGCAAGACCTGGGCGCTCAAGGAGTACCGCCGACGTCACCCCGGCACGGTCATCCTGGTGCGCTGCCCGGTAGTCACCAGTCCGGGACGGCTGCTCTACCGCATTGCCGCTCAATTAGGCTTGTCGGTCAAAGGCAATACGGAATTTCAAATTTCCAAGATCGTCAACCGATTGACTCCGGAGCACCTGCTCATCGTCGACGAGATACACCACGCGCTGGACAGCGACAAGACCGGCCGCAAGGGCATTGAGCAGCTGCGCGAGCTGTACGACGAGACCCAGTGCGGCATGCTCCTGGTGGGCACGCCCGTCCTGGCCGAGTACGTAGAGCATAACGACAAGTGGCAAGGCATCCTGGAGCAGACCTCCAAGCGAGGAGCCTCCAATATCTACCGCCTCCCGGATCACATCGAGACCCGTGACCTGGAGACCCTCTGGACTTATTACGGCTATCCGACTCCCAGTCGTGCCATGCTGGCCGCTCTCAAGCAGCAGGCCAATATATATGGATTTGGCAAGACCACCAAGCGCTTGCGCAAGGGACTGGAGGCCGCCAACAATGCCGGGGTGGACCTTACCTGGGATTACTACCTGGCAGCCGTGCGCAAGCTGGACGAGATGCAGGCCGGCAAGATGCCGGCCCATGTGTAACACCTTAATATTAATTATTATCATCATGCAACAAGACACCAACAACAAGACAATCGTGGGCGCCATCACAATCCCACAAGAGACCCTCGCCGCCATAAGATTTGGCGGCGGCATACCGCAACTGGCCGCCCATGTCAGTACGGCGCTGTCAACATGGGGAGCCATTGGCACGACCGATCCGGTCGACCTGGGCGATATCCATCAGGCCCTCACCGATGCCGCCGAGCTGCTGCCTCAGCTCCTGCAGGACGTTGTCCTGCTGCGCGAGGCCATGCTCGCCCAGGACAACGTTTAACCACCCCCCTCCCAACATGAGCAAGAAGACCATCAAGTACAGCATCGTGGTCATGGGAGGCTCCCGATATGTGGTCCTCCGCCTGGCCGCCCTTAATGCCATCGTCGACACTCACCACTACCTGGCGACGTCACTCATCCCCAAGCTGAGCGACGAGCAATGGTCCAGTTATCGGTCATCACTCTATGTAACGCAACAGATCCACGTTGACCGGATCAACCACCTCAATGTGGCCATCCTGAGCAAGACGGACTACGACTCGCTCAATCTGGCCATCGCCCATTTGGATGCCCTCATGATGACCAAGGTCGTCGATAACATCACCGTCGGCCCGTCCGAGGACGAGCCATCCGCCATCAATCATTAACCACTAATCCACCACTATCATGTACAGCACCAACATTAACCATCAGCAGGACGGGCGGCAGCAAGCGCCCGACATCAAGCCGGCTCCCAAGGGGAGCAAGTATGTATTGCACATCGAGGACGTACTTACGGACAAGGGCAAGACCGGACTGGCCATCTGGAGTGAGACTCTCCAGGAGGCCGATCACGAGACACCGGCCTCCCGTGTCGCCACGCTGCTCAAGGAGATCATCACCCGCAACACCGACGCCATCGGCAAGGTGATGATTGACGCGATCAACCGTAACCGGGAGGGCGAGCAATGATGGAGTACACCTATGCTTATTGCTGGCTAAGCGGCATAATTGAATTTGGGCGGCAAGTACCGGACGGAGCGTTGGCTATTGCCCGTGCGCCCAAGGGTAGCCGTAAGCTCAGGACTGCCGTCAGCACATGGGCTACTCATGATCATGAGACCAACACCCTGCTGGTGCCCGGTATGCCTGCCGCCCTTAATCCCTATCATGCGATACAGGCATTTAGGCGGTTTGCCGATCTTGTGGATGCGGATTTACCAAGGGAGGAGGGCCAGCCGTCATGACTGATCCCATCTACTGCTATTACCACCGGCACGCCCGCCTGGAGATCACCCAGCGGTACGGGCAGACCTATGCGGTCTGCCCGGAGTGCCGGCAAGCCCTGGCCAAGGCCCTCGGTCCGGAGACATACCGCGCCAATTGCGGCGATTATCACGCCTCAGACGATATAATCCACAGACTGACCAACAAGGTCCCTCGGACACGCCGTCCCTCCCATCTACATGTACATTGACCAGCCATGACCTACGATCCAGAGACCCTATGCACGCTGATCAGCATGCAGCTGTCCAGATTTGCCGGAGCCGGCAACTACTGGACTATCTACGACCCACACTGGCCGGGCATGATAGCCATCCGGCTGGAGCAGCTGGGAGAGCGCTATGTCCCGGTGGACGGCGCTAAATTCTACACATGGCTACAGACGCCCGACCTCACTTGGCAGGATGTCGTATCTATGGTAGCCCGCAAGCGCAAGCAACTCAATAAGACTCACAACCACAAATAATTAATATAATATGGCCTACATTAATAGGCGCGAGATCCGCGCTAAGGAGTTACTGACCGAGACCGCAACCATTTACAACAGGGTGGGATCTACGGATTTAGCTCGTCTTGATCCATCAAACATCGTTACTGATAACGAGTTATCCATTATGGATTTAGTTACCACTTATGATGATCTTATAGATGATCTTGATGATATAAGGTTCAGGCTCAATGAGATGTTTGATTTACTACAGGATTAACCCCACACACCGATAGAGATGAGCAAGACGCGCACAACAACCAAGGCAACCGACCAACAGGTCATCAAGGATCGGGCCGAATTCTGCCAGACCCTGGACGACATCGCCCGCAAGGGCGTCGAGCTGGATACCTTGCAGGCAGCCAAGGAGGCTGCCATGCAAAAAGTCCTCACGGATCATGATCCCAGGATCAGTGAGCTGACCAAGGATATTGACCGCCTCACCAAGATGGCTGAGCAATGGGCTGCTCCTCGCCGTGAGGAGTTGTTTGCCAAGGGACGCAAGTCCGGCACCACCGCCCTGACCACTTACGGCTACCGCCTGGGCCAGCCCAGCCTCAAGCCCGCCAATGGCTGGACATGGGCTAAGGTAGTGCAGCTGCTTAAGACCACTCGCCGTAAGGTGTACCTGGTCACCAAGGTGACCCCGGATAAGGAGGCAATCCGCCAGCATGTCAAGCCCCACAAGCTTGCCAAGCTGGGGCTTAAGATTGAGCAGGTAGAGACGTTTTACGTAGAGAGGAGCACCCAGCGCGATGACTGAGATGGAGGTAGTCTACATTGATAACCATGTCGTCCTGACTATCACGACAGGATCGGTGCGCGGAGCAAGCACTGCAACACTGATCCATCTGACTCCCGCACAGCGCCAGCAGCTGATCAAGGCCCTGCAACACCCCAAGCCCTATCAGCCCAAGGACAACAACAATCCATCCATCGTCATATGAGCAAGCCACTTACCAAGCGACAGATCACCGTACTCTCCATTATGGCCGGCAAGGCCTACAAGCGCATCCAGTCCCAGGGCTGCCCCCTACCGTCTCTGACGGATTGGCGGCATGACGAGATTTGGGCTGCCACAGGTGTCACCGAGTCACTGACCAAGGCCACCCAAGAGCACTACGTGCCTATATATAATAGGCTGGCCTCCTACCTGGGCGAGGCTCCCCTCAAGAACCGGACTTGGACGGAGATGGACAAGGCTATTCACAACCTGCGTGATGCCATGCAGCGCTATGAGACAGCGCTGGACTATCTGGCGGCTATTGTGCGCGACCAACTGCATCTATCCTGCACAGGTCGGACTGTGTACAATACCCTGCGAGATCATGCTGCCGTGGAGCATGTCCAGTACCTGATGTACACCATCATCAACCGTGGACGCTCGGATGCCCGCAAGATGGCCTCAGAGACCGGTCAAGAGACCTACGAGCCGCACGCGGATCCTCGCACGATGCCGCCCGGCAAGCTGGCTGATCATGTCGGGGCTGTCCCTCTTGAGCGCCACCGCTCAGCTCTGGAGGCTAACTGGGATATGACCGCCCGCAAGTACAACCAGGGGAGGTGCAGTCATGAGTAATCCTGACTATCCGCTCACTTGGCCGGACGGGATGGATCGCTCCCCCCATGTTCCTCTTAATCGCACAGCGGTTACTGAGTGGGCGGTAGGCATGACGGTTGTGGTGCCCTATGGTCATGGACTCAATCAGCGATGCACATCCGGCAAGTTACTTCGCAAGATTAATCCCTGCGGCAGTGGCGATTACTGGATGGTTAAGTATATTGCTCATCCCGGAGGCACTTATGTCACCGAGCGTGAGTTGCGCGATCATTACAGCATGGTTGGTTATTATGCGGATAAGCTCGCGTCCTGACCACCTATTAGTACATCACGCCATTTCAGGCCGCCAGGTAGTTCCTGGCGGCCTTTTTCATTTCAATCATCTTCCTCTTCATTCCTGATCACAATCCATACGTTGTTGAGCACATCCCGCACCCATGCTGTTATTTCATGACCCTGGCGGGTGGACCACATCAGCGCAATGGCTGACTCCCGCAGATGATAGGTCTGGGGATGTTCTTTGCCTTGGTCCTGCGGAGATATAACAGTGACTGATCCGTACACGGGGATCGGCGTCACTACGATGGGTGTTTCTGTGTCAGACATGGTTGCTATTTCATCCAGTTTACACCACTTCTGCAACATCATTGCAACCGGGTTTCATCCCCTATGCAACGGAGGTTCACTTGCCGCCAGGTGATCACGCCCGGCCTTTTCGCTCCCTCACAGAGGCGTGGATTGAAACAAAAGCATTATAGACAACAGCCCCTATAAGCAATTCAGGCCGTCAGGTTATCCCTGGCGGCCTTTTTTTGAGTTGCCCTGCCGGATGTTATAGTCCATCCAATAGGTCCTTTATCTTACCTGACCTCTCCGCAATATCCTCGCACGCTTTAGCAGTGACGTCGTCCTCATCCCTCAATCGCATGGCATGCAATTTGTCTATGGCATCATTGAGCAGGTCCATGAGGTCCCGGCGTTGTTGATGATAATTGATTAGTCTCGATGTGATGTTGTCGTCCATGACCGACACATCGCTCTGATTAACCTCACAGTCCAGTCTATCCGGACATTTTTAATTTTTCGTCGGGTAATCCTTGGCGATTTCGATTTCTTGCAGCGTGGACCCATATCTGTGCAGGGCGTCTGCACACCATCTGCATAGATCTTTCCTGGGTGATTCGTTTTGATCAGATACTTGTCATTGACCCGTGTTTTGCCCTCCGTTTTGATCAGATACCTACTTGTGCTCGGCATCGCTTGCAACCTCTTTTGTTTTCAAGCTTCCAACGGATTTCAACCTTAATTCAACACTGATCAACTATCCTGTCGTCCCTCAGGTGATTATCGACTCCCGCGGGGTGCGGTTGTTTCAATCCACGCACCCGTGAGGGTGCGA
>NZ_KQ971069.1:11705-12067 GCF_001580195.1 Akkermansia sp. KLE1798 | reverse complement strand
TTGTTTCAATCCACGCACCCGTGAGGGTGCGACGGATTCCGTGAGGCATTTTGCCCGGCAGGATTTTGTTTCAATCCACGCACCCGTGAGGGTGCGACATGAGGAGCGGGAGGGGGTTCCCTTCCCCGCGGTGTTTCAATCCACGCACCCGTGAGGGTGCGACAAAATCACGAATTCTCGACCCCTTCATGGGGAGCGGTTTCAATCCACGCACCCGTGAGGGTGCGACTCCATTCAGGCCGCGGCGCGTAAGTTGCGGCCTGTTTCAATCCACGCACCCGTGAGGGTGCGACCGACCCCCTGACTCCGGATGCGTGGCTGTGGTTTGGTTTCAATCCACGCACCCGTGAGGGTGCGACTTT
>NZ_KQ971069.1:0-11605 GCF_001580195.1 Akkermansia sp. KLE1798 | reverse complement strand
TTTCAATCCACGCACCCGTGAGGGTGCGACGGCGGGGAGATATACATATTGAGAGTCAGGCACGCAAAAGGTATTTTGCGCCAACCTGTCCGCGGAGATGCATATTCCATGCCTAAAATGGTATATGGGGAGATGTCAATCTAAGATACCCTGAGCGTTACAGGAATCGCCGGTGTTCCGGGATTTTTCTGTGAGCTAGGGGTTGGCGCGGGGAGTGAGAAGGACGGAAGAAGGTTCCACCACGGAGTCGTTCCAGCCGTTCCGACAACCCGCACCTGCTGCGATGCAGAGGCCATAGTATTCCGTCCCGCGCCTTTCGTCCAGAAACTTTCCCGCGTGTGCGATGAAGACGGAACAGGAAGAAGGTCGGGAAAAAGGCCCCCTTCCATGATTCCATGGGACCTCCCACATTCGTTTTCCGGACAATTCCCGACCGTGCGGCACGAGGGACCGCCGTGCATGACAACATTCCGGCATAAAAAAGGCTTTCCGTTCTTGGAGCGGAAAGCCTGTGAAATGAAGAAAAAAGCGCAATTTTATTCGTCGTCTTCCGCGTCAAAGGCGGAGTCTTCCGAGTCGAAATCGGCGTCCAGGTGGGCGGTGAATTTTTTCACGCGCTGGGCGGCGGGCAACGGAGCCAGCACCATGTGCATGGTGTTGCCGGCCAGGCGCGGGGGCTGGTCCACCTGCGCCATGGTTTTCATGTCCGCAATGACCTTGTTGAGCATGTCGTAGCCCAGTTCGTGGTGCGCGTTTTCACGGCCGCGGAAGCGGAGCTGGAAGCGCACTTTGTGACCGTGGTCCAGGAAGCTTTCCGTACGGGCCATTTTCACGTTGTAGTCGTTGGTGTCCGTACCGATGCGGAGCTTGACCTCCTTGAGCTTGATCGTGCGGCTTTTGTTGGTTTTCTGAAGCTTGGACTGCTGGTACTTGTACCGTCCGTAGTCCACCACGCGGCACACGGGCGGGTCCGCGTTGCTCGCCACTTCCACCAGGTCCAGGCCAAGGGCCTTGGCCTTTTCCAGCGCTTCACGCGTGTTCATTATCCCGAGCTGGTCTCCGTTGGCGGTCACCACGCGCACGCGGGGGGCGCGGATCCGCTCGTTGACCCGAGTCTGATCACCGCGCTCGCGGCGGCGATTACCGTCATTATTCTTCGTTGGCTTTATTGGCACGTCCGGATATTACTAAACTAAATAAAATAACTTGGCAACTCAAATCACGGGGGAAATATGACGCTCCGCTATTTCCCGGGAGACGGCATCCATGAATTGTTCAAAGGGCATGGAGCCCAGGTCTTCCCGGTCCCGGTGGCGTACGGAAACGGTGCCTTCCTCCGCCTCCCGCTGGCCGATGACGAGCATGTAGGGCACGCGCTCCAGCCGGGCGTTGCGGATTTTGGCGCCGATTTTGTCCGCGGTTTCATCCACCGTGACGCGCACGCCCCGGGAGGCCAGGGCGTCACGGTAGGTTTTGGCGATGTCCATGACCTTGTCGGAGATGGGGAGCACACGCACCTGCTCCGGAGAGAGCCAGGTGGGGAATTTTCCTTCAAAGTGCTCGATGAGCAGGCCGGTGAAGCGTTCCATGGAGCCGAACGGGGCGCGGTGCACCATGACGGGCCGGTGCGGCTTGTTGTCCGCCCCGGTGTAATGGAGGTCAAAGCGTTCCGGGAGGTTGTAGTCCACCTGCACGGTGCCGAGCTGCCATTCGCGGCCGATGGCGTCGCGCACGATGAAGTCGATCTTGGGGCCGTAGAAGGCGGCTTCCCCGGCTTCCTCACTGTAGTCCGCGCCCAGCCATTCCGCGGCATCCCGCAGGGCCTGTTCCGCCTTGTCCCAGTTTTCCGGGGAACCCACGTATTTGTCGCTTTCCGGGTCGCGCATGGAGAGGCGCACGCGGTAGTCCGTCATTCCCAGGGTGCCGAAGATGGTTTTCACGATGCCCAGGCACTGGCGGATTTCCCCGGCAAGCTGGTCCGGGGTGCAGAAGATGTGGGCGTCATCCTGGGTGAAGCCGCGCACGCGCGTCATGCCGCCCAGTTCCCCGCTCTGTTCCCAGCGGTACACCGTGCCGAATTCCGCCAGGCGGACGGGCAGGTCGCGGTAGGAGTGGGCGTCATTGGCGTAAATTTTGATGTGGTGCGGGCAATTCATCGGCTTGAGCATGTAGCCTTCAATAGTGCCGTCCGTCAGGCCGTTGAAGAGTTCCGCGCAGGTGGCGCCTTCCTCGCAGAGTTTTTCCATGGCGTCGCGCTCCGGGATGGGGGCGTACTGGCTTTCCCGGTAGTACGGGAAGTGGCCGGAGGTGCGGTACAGGTCCAGCTTGCCGATGTTGGGGGTGTATACCTGGGAGTAGCCCAGCTTGTCCAGTTCCTCCGTGATGAAGTCCTGCAGGGAGCGGCGGATGAGGGCGCCCTTGGGCTTCCAGAGGATGAGGCCCTGGCCCACGGCCTCGTCAATGCAGAAGAGGCCGAGCTCGCGGCCGAGCTTCCGGTGGTCGCGGCGGCGGGCTTCCTCCAGGCGCGCGAGATGTTCGTCAAGCTGGGTGCGGTTCGGGAAGCAGGTGCCGTAGATGCGCTGGAGCATGGGGCGGTTTTTGTCCCCCTTGTAGAAGGCGCTGGCCACGCTCATGATTTTAAAGGCCTTGCAGTTGCCGGTGCGGCCCACATGGGGTCCGGCGCACAGGTCCGTGAAGTCTCCGTTGCGATACAGGGAGATTTGCTCGTCTTCCGGGATGTCGTTCAGCAGGTCGATTTTAAAGCGGGAGGGGCCGCTACGCGGGCCCAGGGCGCCCAGTTCCCCGGATTCCGCCATTTTCATGGCGTCCGCACGGGAGATGATTTCCTTCTGGAAGGTCTGGTTTTCCTTCACCACTTTTTTCATTTCCGCTTCAATGCGTTCAAAGTCTTCCGTGCTGATGCGGTGGTCCAGTTCCACGTCGTAATAGAAACCGTTTTCCACGGCGGGACCGCCCGCCAGCTGGGCATCCGGCCAGATGCGGCAAATGGCCGTGGCCAGAATGTGCGCGCAGGAGTGGCGCAGGCGTTCCAGATCAGACATCTGATTGCGTTCTTCAAGAGTCTTTCTTTCCTTGTGTTCGGACATACGCGCATTAGTTAACCCCCCTCAGGCACTGTTGGCAAATGCAAAAAAGCCGCCTTTCCAAAAATTTAAGGCATATCGGTTCCGACAAGCGCATCGCCACGCGATGGCCGGGAAGGACCACACGGGGCAGTTGCCCGCGTTTCCGCGGCTCTGTTTTTCATTGCCGGAGGTTTACCGGCCTGCCGTTTTTCCCGGTCCCGCAGGGATTCCGGCATGGAAAGTTCATCATGCCCGCGGCGTTGTTCCATTTTCCACGGGCACTTTTTCTTTCCGCAGGGTGCATGTTTCCTCCTGTTCCAGCGGTGCCGCGGCGGCACAGGTTCCCGTGGCTTGTTTTTTCCGGAGGCAGGAGTTTTTCCACCCTCCGTCCTTTTCCGGAAGGCGCTGACGGATGCGTCCCGCTCCATTTTTCCCGGAAAACCGCGGCAGGGTCTTTACCGGATTCCCCCCTGTGCCGGTCGCCCGGAATCCCTGTGCCCGCGGTTTTCACACCGGCGGCTTCATCCAGCACCTGTGCAGGCGTTCCGGGAAGCGGCCGTTTCTTTTTTCTCCCCTTTTTCCACTTTTCCCCTGCCGGGTTAGTCCGGTCCGCCATCAGGCAATGAATGATTTACAGCAGAACGCATTTATGCCATATTGACGGCCAGCGGTTATGAAATTCCTCCCCCTCGCCCTTCTCTGCCTCAGCCTGCCCTGCGGATTTTCCGCGGGCGCGCAGGAATCTCCTCCCGACGCCCCGGCAAGTTTCCCGATCAATCTGGACAAAACGCCGGAAGGCGGGAGTGAAGGGAACGGGGACAATGCCCCCCTGCCGGACCAGAGCACGCCCTTCAATGCGGCCAAGCTTCTTCTCCGCGCCCTGCAGGAAAAAACGGACTGGAGCGCAGAGCCGTACAAGTCCCTGCCCGCCACGTCCCCATTCGTGGGGCCGTTGAAGCTGAAGAGCATTCTTTCCCGCATGGAGGCCGTGCAGGCCTACGTGACGGCGTCTTCCCCGGAAAGGCCGCCGTTCGTGGACGAAGCCTCCATCATCATGGACGGGGACCTGGCCATGGCCTATATCATGCTGCCAGACAGGACCAACCCCTACGTTTACGCGGCCACCGCCGTGGCCCTGGTCAAGAAGAACGGGGAGTGGAAGGCGTCCCTGACGCCCGGCAGTTTTGACAATACGTTCCTGCCTTTCAACGACCATGTCCGCCAGCAGGCGGCGCAGATTTCCACCGAGGCCAAGAAGAAGATTTTCGGCCTCGCGCACCAGTATTCCGTGGCCGCCGTAAAGAAGGCCCTGGAACATATCAAGCGGTTCCGGGTGGAGGCCGTCAAGGGCAAGTCAGACGACGAGATTAAAAAGCTCCTGATCCGCACCGTGAAGGAGGGCGATCCGGCCCGCATCGCAGCCCTGCTCGTCGCTCCCTATTACATGGAGTCCGCCATTACCCAGAGTGCCCGACTCACCCCCGTGGTGAAGGCCATGCGCCTGCAGGACCGGAATCCGGAGAACCGCTACATTCAGCCTACCAACCTCAGTTTCATGGGGTTCCCGAATACCATCCTGGTTCCCCTCCAGCCCCATCCGGACGACCAGCTTGACCCGAACAAGCGGGACGACCAGCCGGAGCGCAACAAGAACGAGGCCAAGAAGACGGAGAAGGATATCCACAGCATTGCGGCCATGACCATTCTGCCGCCGCGCATGAGCCTGCCGGACATAGACAAGCCCGCCCTGATCTACCGCTACGCGCTGGAAAAGATACAGGACCCCACGGACGGCTTTCCGGTGTTCAAGATGTATGTGGGGGACGCTTTTTCCTCCTGGAACCTGAAGCCGGACGAGTCCACCACCAGCCGCATCATTGCGGATTTCCACAGGACGTATCCGGCCCTTGCCTATTCCGAACCTAAGGAGGCGGTTTCCGCAGCCGGACGCGCCCTGGAGGCCGGAGACAGCCTGACGCTGATCCGCATGCTGGCCCCGTCCAGATTCGCCTCCGTTCCGGAATTTGAAGAAGCGCTCAAGCAGCTGAAGGCCGTTATGAGCAAGGAGGAGTTCCAGCCTTCCTCCCGGAACAGGAAGGATTACAAGCCCACGCTGAAAGGCGCCTTTGAACTGAAGGACGGTGGGACTTCCCTGAAGGCCACCATCGGCCTCAAGCCGACGCCCAAGTCCGGCTTTACCAGATGCAACCTGTATTTCACCCGGACGGAGAAAGGGTGGATGCTGACCGGAGCGGACGATGAAAAACCGCTGAAATTGTAGCATGAAGTTTTCCGGCTCCGGGAGTTCCGTCGGCCGGGGAAGAGCACCCGACATGCCCGCCCAATTATTTTTTTCATAATCCACCATGATGAATCTACCGATACGGCCGCGCCGCAACAGAAAGTCCGCCAATATCCGGGGCCTGGTCCGGGAGACCTCCCTTTCCCCGGAACATCTTATTTGCCCGGTTTTCGTCCACGAGGGGGACGATAACCAGCCCATTTCCTCCCTGCCCGGCTGCACGCGCTGGAGCGTGCAGGGACTGGTGGAGGAGGCCAAGCGCCTGATGGACCTGGGAATCCGCACGCTGGACCTTTTCCCCTCCATTCCGGACGACAAGAAGACGCCGGACGCCTCCGAGGCCTACAATCCGGACGGACTTATTCCCCGCACCATTTACGCCCTTAAAAGCGAGGTTCCCGGCATGACCGTGATGACGGATGTGGCGCTGGACCCCTATAATTCCGACGGGCACGACGGCCTGGTGGAGTTCCGGTCCGACGGCACCATGGAAATTCTCAACGACGATTCCGTGGAGGTCCTCTGCCGACAGGCCCTGTGCCATGCGGACGCCGGGGCGGATATTATCTCCCCCAGCGACATGATGGACGGCCGCGTGGCCGCCATCCGCGCCACGCTGGATTCCGAGGCCCTGGACGACGTCTCCATCATGGCCTACACCGCCAAGTATGCCAGCGCCCTTTACGGGCCGTTCCGCGGCGCCCTGGAGAGCGCTCCGAAGGAAGGGGACAAGAAGACCTACCAAATGGACCCCGGCAATATCCGGGAAGCCCTGCGGGAAGCCCAGCTTGACGAAGCGGAGGGCGCGGACATCCTGATGGTGAAGCCCGCCACGCTGTACCTGGACGTGATCGCGGCCATGCGCAGGCATGTCACGCTGCCCGTAGCGGCCTACCACGTTAGCGGAGAGTACCTGATGATCAAGTCCGCGGCAGCCTCCGGCTGGCTGGATGAACGGGAGGCCGTTCTGGAGACTCTAACTTCCATCCGGCGCGCCGGGGCGGACATGATCCTTACTTATTACGCCCCGCAGGCCGCCGAATGGCTTAAACAAGAACGCTGACGCCGCACGGCATCCGCTCCGGAACGCGGGCATGCGGCCAGCACCATTATTCAACTCTCCGCATGTCCACTTCCACGAAAATATTCGTCGGCGTCCTGATTGTCATCGTCATGGGCCTTACTTCCCTGTGGGGGGTGTACGCCCCCACTTTTTCAGAGGCGTATGTGTTGCCCGTGCAGATGACGGACGCTTCCGGCACTATGCTGGGCAATTTCCAGTGCCGCCCCGTGGCCGCGGAGAACGGAAAGACGCTGCTCGTTTTCCGGGACAGGGATTTTCTGCGCCAGACCACCGCCGGCATGGTTCATTCCCGGATTATCCTTTCCTACAAGGGAGTGCCGTTTTTTGAAGGCACCGTGCCGGGGCCGATGGAGGCTATCGAGATTCCCACCGCCAGCCTGCCGGCTGCGTACCGGAGTCTTACGCAGAATTGAAGCGCCCGCGACCGCCGGGAATTCCGCGGCGGAAGCACTCCCTGTTATGGCATTGTTACCGGAGGGGCGCAGGTTTCTCTATACAAAAGGGGAAATTGTGTGTTTTTATAGGGTCAAACGATGAGCAGCTTAACATATACCATTCTGGTTGCAGAGGATGACGACAGCATCCGGCACGCCCTGACGGACGTGCTGACCGCCTCCGGCTACGAGGTGCTGGCCGCGGAGGAAGGGCTGGCGGCCATCAGGGCCGTGCGGGAACGCAATTTCGACCTGGCCCTGCTGGATGTGGCGATGCCCGGCGCGGACGGCTTCCAGGTGCTCCAGGTCATGTCCGAGGAACGGCCCGGAACGCCCGTGATCATGCTGACGGCCCGCGGGGAGGAGGAGGACCGGGTGCAGGGGCTGAAGCTGGGGGCGGACGATTACATTGTCAAGCCGTTCAGCATCCGGGAACTGATCGCCCGCATCGAGGCCGTGCTGCGCAGGTCCCCGGAACGGCCGCGCCAGATCAGGGAGATCACCATTCCCGGCGCTGTGCTGGACAGCGCCAACCGCCTGCTCACGTTTGAAGACGGCAAGACGGCCACCCTCACCGCGCGCGAGTTCGAGCTGCTGAGCTACATGGCCACCCATCCCAACCGGGTCATCACCAGGGACGAGCTGCTCCGCCGCGTGTGGGACATGGACCCGCGGCTGACGGACACGCGCTCCGTGGAGATGACCGTCATGCGCCTGCGGGACAAGCTGGGCGCGAAGGCGGCCTCCTCCCTGGAGACGCTCAGAAGCCAGGGCTACCGCTGGAATTCATCCTTCCTTTCCTGATACGTGAACAGGCGCATCCGCATTATCCTGCTGACCGTCAGCCTGATGCTGGTTGTGGGCACGCTGGGCTGGCTTACCCACGTCCTCCTGATTCAGGCGGAGGAGACGGGCCGTTCCGAACGCCGCATCAAGGTGGAGTCCCTGGCCCATGAGGCCAAGCTGGAGATGGACCGCCTGCTCACCGCCTTCATCACTTTTGAGCAGGCGCGCGGCTATTACGAGTACCTGCCTTTTTACGCCTACAGGCGTCCCTACGACCAGCGCATGGACGCCCCCGCCCCCGGCGAACCCGCCCGTTCCTCCAATCTGGCCTCCTACCTGCCGGATTACGTCACGGCCTATCTCCAGATATCCCCTTCCGGGCAAGTCACCGGGCCCGCGCTGAACAAGGAGCTTTCCGAACGGCTGAACGGGGAGAAGAATCTTTACCAGCGTTTGAACGAGAAGGTTTCCGCCCTCATCTCCCTGCCGGCCAGCGGCAATCTTTGGGCGGACATCAGGAATGAAATTCTTCACGAGGTTTCGGAGCCGGAACCGCCTCAGGACGGGGTTCCCGCCCAGGTGGAGACCGTTTCCTCCTTCGTTCCGGTGGAAGACGGGGGCAATCTGTATATTCTCCGGCAGGTGCATACCAACCGCGGCGTTTACCTGCAGGGAGCCCTGATGAATATGGAGAGCCTGAACAGGCGTCTGCCGGAACAGGTGACGAAGGAGCTCCCACAGAGCCGTCTGGCGACTTTCGATCCCGCCGCCCCGCCTGCGGAAGAGACCGGACGGGAAGGCACGCTTTTCTTTGCCAACGCTCCGCTCGTTTTCCTGCCGGGGGACGCGGCGGAGCTGCCCGTACAGGACCACAAGCAGATGCTGACGTGGACCCTTACACTGATCTGGAGCATGGTGCTGGTGGGGGCGGCCGGCGTCATCTGGCTGATGCTGGGCACGTTCCGCCTGGAACAGAGGCGCGGGGATTTCGTTTCCGCCGTCACTCATGAGCTGAGAACGCCGCTTACCTCATTTTCCCTTTATACGGAGATGCTGGAGGACGGCATGGTGCCGGAACAGAAAAAGCCGGAGTATTACGCCAACATGCAGCGGGAGTGCCGGAGGCTGGAGCACTTGATCGACAATGTGCTGGCTTATTCCAAACTCCAGAGGAACGCCATCCGGCGCACGAAGGACACGCTCACCTGCCAGGAGCTTTTTGAACCCATTGCGGAGAAGATAGAACGGCGCCTCCGGGAAGCGGGCATCAGTTTTTCCTTTGCGCTGGCCCAGCCCATCCGCATTCTGCCCGTCCATACGGACGCCGTGGCCGTGGAGCAGATCATGGACAACCTGACTTCCAACGCCATCAAGTACGCCAGGGGGGAAAACGCGAAAGTCCAGCTAACCGTCCAGGCGGACCGCCACAATATCGTCATCCGCTTCCGGGACAACGGCCCCGGCATTTCCCCCAAGCACCGGAAGCTGGTATTCAAGCCGTTCCGGCGCACGAAGGAGGCCACCAACAGCCGGAAGCCCGGCGTGGGCCTGGGGCTTTCCCTGGCGCGCGACATCGCCCGATCCCTGGGCGGGGACCTGAAACTGGAGTTCGGTACGCTGGGGGGCGCCAGCTTTCTGCTGACCCTCCCCAAGTCCTGAATTTTACGGGAAAAAGAAGATGCCCTGGCGACCGCTGCATTTCTTGATGAAGCTTGCCATCCCGTGACGGATATGTGACATTAGGCAGCGGCGCACGGGAGGAAGCGGTTTCACCGTTCCGGACAGGGACTGCCAGGAGCCGGAGAGTGCGCCGGGATGCAAAAACGCATGTGAACGCTGCCATGAGCAAAAGGATTTTAGTCACCGGGGGGGCCGGATTCATCGGCTCCCATCTTTGTGAACGCCTGCTGGACGAGGGACATGAGGTCACCAGCATCGACAATTATTTTACGGGTTCCAGAAAGAATCTGCTGCACCTGATGGACCGTCCCGGATTCCAGGCGCTGGTGCACGACGTTACAGAGCCTTTTTCCGCGGAAGTGGATGAAATCTACAATCTGGCCTGCCCCGCCTCCCCCCCTCATTACCAGCTCGACCCCATTCATACGGTCAAGACTTCCGTGCTGGGCGCCCTCAACATGCTGGCCCTTGCCAAACGGTGCCATGCCAGAATTCTCCAGGCCTCCACCAGCGAGGTGTACGGCGATCCCGCCGTTCATCCCCAGCCGGAATCCTATTGGGGCAACGTCAATCCCGCAGGTCCGCGCTCCTGTTATGACGAGGGCAAGAGGTGTGCGGAAACCCTGTTCATGGATTACCACCGCACGATGGGCGTGGACGTCCGGGTGATCCGCATTTTCAACACGTACGGGCCGCGCATGACCCTGAATGACGGCCGCGTGGTTTCCAATTTCATCGTCCAGGCGCTGAAGGGGGAAGACCTTACCATTTACGGCACGGGCAGGCAGACCCGGAGTTTCCAGTATGTGGACGATCTGGTGGAAGGCATGGTCCGGATGATGGCGGCGGAAGATTTCCACGGCCCCGTCAACCTCGGCAATCCGGGAGAGTTCACCATGCTGGAACTCGCGGAAAAAGTGATTGAAATGACCGGGTCTTCTTCCAAAACGGTTTTCCGCCCCCTTCCCCAGGACGATCCCGTCCAGCGCAAGCCGGACATACGGCTGGCGTACGAAAAGCTCGGCTGGCAGCCGTCTGTTCCTCTGGAACAGGGTCTGGAAAAGACGATTGCCTATTTCCGTAGCATTCTTTGACGCCGGGAAAAGACGGTCCGGAAGAAATCCGGTCCATGCCCCTCCCGCCGTTTTTACGGCTTGATTACCCGTTTTTGACTGGCTCCCGCGGTAAGGGCCAGGTAGCATGAATGGTTATGAAACATGTTGAAGCCGCTGGGACCTTTTCCACGCAAGCCGCCGTCCGCAGTTATGAGAGCGGGCCGGACGGCCTCATGAAGCCGGAAACGGTTCTGCACTGGCTTCAGGAAATAGCGGAGGCACACGCCTCCGCCCTGGGATTCGGCTATGATTTCGTCATGTCCCGCGGGCTGGCCTGGGTGGAGGTGCGCCTGGACATGGCCATCGGACGCCGCCCTGCCTGGAAAGAGGTTGTGGAGCTCCGCACCTGCACAGCCCAGGCCTCCCCTCTTCAGGCGCGCCGCAATCTGGAAGTCCGGGATGCGGAGGGGAACGGCATTATCGCGGCAAGCTGTCTCTGGGCCGTCATCGACATCCGCCGCAGGCGCCCCGTTCCCCTGAACAAATACATCAGCCAATTCCCGGAGACGCCCTGCGGCGAGATGGTCGCCCCCGTCCGGATGGACATAGAAGGTCTTCAACCGGAAATCCGGGAATGGACGGCAGAACGCCGGGACATGGATTTCAACCGCCATATCAACAATGCAGCCTATCTGGTTTGGGCACTGGAATCCCTGCCGGAAGCGTGGCAGGAAGAACACGCCCTGACGGGCATTCACCTGCATTTCAGGAAGGAAAGCCATGCCGGAGAGCAGATGAAGTCCCTGTTGTTCCGCCAGGGAAATCTTACCTGCCACCATATCATGCAGGGAGATGAATTGCGCGCGGAGGCGGTGCTGGAGTGGGGTTAGAGGGTGGAATGGACTAAATGGACTAAATGGACAGAGTGGACACTATGGACATAATGGACCAAACGGAGAAAAAACACTTCCTGCCCACTAAGTCCCTTAGGTCCATTTTCCTGACCAATAATAAGGCCGCCCCGGGTTACCCGGAGCGGCCTTCTGTTTTTGTTCCCAACAACTCCCAAAGAGTGGTTCCCTAAAAATTGTAACGGTAGCCTATGCTTCCGTTGAGTGAGCTGGCTCCGTTGCGAATGTCCGCATTGCCGTTCACAAAGATCGTTCCCTGTGTTCCTA
>NZ_KQ971068.1:8549-86262 GCF_001580195.1 Akkermansia sp. KLE1798 | reverse complement strand
GGGCGTCGCGCTGGGCGGTGCCCAGGGCGTTGACTGTAGAACCGGCCACGGCGGCCAGTTTGCGGGTGGCTGAGGCCATGTTCCCGTTTTCCATGTCTCTCGCAATGGAGTCGGAAATCAGGTAGAGGTTGGAGGTCTGGTCTCCCGCAATGATCCATTTGCTCTCGTTCAGCAGGGCGCCTCCCGCGAGGGAGTTGTGCGTGGTGGAAGCGGCAAGATAGGGACTGTCCGTACGTTCGTCGCCCAGGAGGACGATGTTGCTGCCCTGGGCTTCCAGACGCAGGTTGTAGAGCAGGGACAGGAAGCCGGCCGTGAGCTTGTAGCCGCTTCCCAACGTGGCAGTCGTTCCGCCGTCCCCTTCCATCAGGACGAAGTCCAGTGTACGGTTTTCCGCATTGAAGGAGGAAGACGCGTCGTTGTAAAGATTGATGGAAACGTCTCCCACATGGACGGTGCCCGCGGAGGATACGGCTGCTCCCAGCTCGGAGGAGGAAGTAACATTCATGTGAATGTCCAGCGTGGAGCCGTCACCCATGAAGAAGTCTTTGGTGGTATGCAAATGGGGCACCCCGTTGTCGGAAACCAGGCTGAGCGTACCGGCGTTTCCGACGACTACATGGCCGTAAGTCACGCCGTTGCCCTGGAGAACCAGCGTTCCCTGAGTGATGCCGAGGTTGACGTCCGCAGAGCCGGGACCGACCAGTGTCTGGGAACCCGTTCCGTTCATCTGAATGGTACCTGTATTCCGGAAGATGCCGGAGAAGACGGCGGAAGCGTTGTGCAGCTCAAGCACTCCTCCGTCGAGATCAACGGTGCCGTCCCCTGCCAGGCCGCCCAAGCTGAGCACGCCGTCTACCGTAGTGGACGCGCCGTCCCGGAGAGCCAGCGTGGTGTCATTGCCGATGGAGCCGTCCTGCGTCAGGGAGAAGGTGGTTCCGGCGCCGCTCACGGCGAAGGTTCCGCTTCCCGTAACGGCCATACTCAGGGCGGTGGTGGAAAGGATGGTCAGTTCCGAGCCGCTGCCCAAGTTTATCATTCCTTTCTGGGGCGAGGGAGAATATGCCATCAGGCTGTCCACGGAGGCGGTGGCCTTTTCCCCAAGAGTGAGCCTGCCACTTGTTATATTCAGTGCATCAATGCTGCTGCCCGTTCCATTCAGAACCAGCTCGCCGTCTTCCATAACCGTGGCCTGCGCCGTTGTCAGCTTTCCGCCGATGGACAGCGTGCCTTCCACTACATCCAGGCTGCTTGTCCGCACATTGCCGCCGATGTTCATGGTATATCCGGAGCCCTCCTTGCGGATGGCCGCATCTCCTTTAATGGAGCCTTGGTAGGTGGAATTGGTGATGTCTCCGGCGTTGACCAGGACAAGGGTCAGCCCCTTATTGCCGCCCGTATTGATCTGGGCGGAGGATGAGGCTCCTTCCAGATTTTTGAGCTGCATTTTCTCCGTTCCGGTTATGTCGATATTGATAATTCCATTATTGTGAATGCCCCCCATAGACTCCATTATTGTCTTGTTCGTATCGTTAAAAGTCAGGGGAGTATCATTTTCGTTCTGAATCAGCCAGTCGGAACCTCCCTCCTTGGGTTGCAATACCAGGGCGCCTCCGTTGGAGTTGACGCTGGAATCGAAGAAGGAGTCGTAGATATTATAGGGCGTATCAAAGCTTATCGTGGTTCCGCCTCCCAGGGTCAATGTGCCGTTGGTGATGTTGATGAGGGGAGAGTTGTTCGGATCTTTCAAAAGATACTCCGCAGCAATGTCCGTTAATTGGAGCAGCAGGTTTCCGGACAGGGTAACGCTGCCGTCCGCGGCGGTGGAGAAGGTGAATACCGCGCCGCTTCCGTCTCCCACCATGTCCGAGGAGATGCCCAGAGTGGAATTGGACAGGGAAATGTTCCCACTGCCGATGTCTGTGACGCTGGCGGCCTTGTCTTCCGTGCGGCTGGCTGATCCTTGGTAGGAGTTGAGCTTGCTGCCGGACATGCCGCCCAGGGAAACGGAAGAGGGTTCCCTGCCGGGCGTGTCCTGCCGGATGGAGACGTTCCCCGTGGCGTTCTGTGCGTTTGCCAGGGAGCCGTAGCCCAGGGAGATGTTTCCGGCCAGAGCCGCTCCGTTCATGTTCAGGGTGCCCCCGCTGACGGTTGTTTCTCCGGTGTAATTGCTGCCTGCACCGATGGAAAGCGTGCCGTCTCCGTCCTTGACCAGGGAGCCTTCGCCTCCCACGTTTCCTGTGAAGGTGATGTCCGTTTTGTTGGTGTCAATGGTGTTCGTGGCACCGTCCGCCAGAGTAACGGTATTGGAACCCACGCTCTGCGCCCATTGTTCCGTGGCCCGGATGGTGGCATTGTTGAGCTTCAGAACCGTATTGGCGTTCAAGTTCAGCCCTCTGGAGCCAAGTTCCGCTACGGTATTTTGGCTGTCTTCTCCTGTACCGCCGCCCAGAATGAGCGTGCCCGCCCGTGTGCTTCCGATTCCGCCCGCGGCTACGCTGGCTCCGGAAAGGACCAGTTTCCGGTCGGCGTTGTTATTGGGGTTGAATGTGAGCACATAATCCCCGCCGATCAGGTCGCCGGAGATGGTGGAAGTTCCGGCAATATAGACAATGATGCTGGCGTCGGCGCTCAGAGTAAGATTTCCGGAAATGGTGGTGTTGTCCATGCGCAGAGCTCCGGCCTTGTCATTTCCCGTGCCCGTACCCGTTCCGGCGATCGTGAAATTCTGGGTCCACGGGGTGCCAGCCGAGCTTTCGTTATCCATGTAAAGGTGCGTGCCGGATTCCACCGTAATTGCCTGGACGGATGCCAGGCTGTCTCCGGTTTCACCATAGAATCTCAGGTTTCCACGCAAGACGAGTTCTCCTCCGAATCCTGCAAAAACGGCATTGTTGATTTTGGTCTCATCCTGTCCCGTATTGTCGAGGATAATTGTTCCCGTACCTGTGACGTTGTTGGAGAAAAGGGAAGTGTTTTTCCCGCCGCTGGCATTGACGGCATAGAGCAGGGTGCTGTCCTGGCCCACCTCTATGCCTCCGGTTCCCAGTGCGGTTCTGGCTGCGTAGTCAAATGACAGGGTGCCGCCCGTGATTTGCGTTCCCCCCGTGTAGGTATTGGAAGCATTTCCAAGGACAAGCGTTCCATCGCCGGACTTGACAAGTTTTCCTGCGGAGTTTTCCGCCGTATCGGACAGAAGGCCGTTCAATGTAGCCGTTTTGTTTCCGGAAACGGTAAAGATGCCGTCTCCCGTCATGGAAATGCCGTTGGCAAGGGTAATGCCGTTGCCCAGCGTGAGGCCCGTTCCTGTGGCCATGGTAACGCTTCCCGAGCCGAGAGCCTGTGCATGGTTGGCGGCTATGCTGCCTTTGAGCAGTTCCGTTCCTCCGGTGTAGGCGTTCGCCGTGTTGATCGTCAGGGTACCGTCCTCCGCGTCCATCGTCAGCTTGCCGCCGCCCGTGATGGAACCGCTGCCGCCGAATACGTAGCCGTCCGCCGTGACCGTGATGGAGCCGGGTCTGACGTTTCCGGAAATGGCGACGGAGCGTTTGTCCGCAGCCGCAGTTCCATCAAACGTGACATGGTCTCCCGTGTAGAATTTGTTGTCGCCGTTGCCGGTGATGTCCCAGGGGGAATTTTCAGCGGTTCCTTCCGTTATCCAGATACCCTCTCCGCCGCCATTCCAGACCAGATTTCCGTGTTCACCCTTCTCCGTCACATTCAGGAGAACGGATTTTCCGTCCCCCGACAGTGAAATGATGGCGGCGGCCCCGCGGTTCAGGCCGAGGAAATGGAGCT
Source organism: Akkermansia sp. KLE1798 (assembly GCF_001580195.1). Taxonomy (NCBI): domain Bacteria; kingdom Pseudomonadati; phylum Verrucomicrobiota; class Verrucomicrobiia; order Verrucomicrobiales; family Akkermansiaceae; genus Akkermansia; species Akkermansia sp. KLE1798. The sequence goes on along the minus strand of NZ_KQ971068.1, from coordinate 82,467 downwards.
CACCATTGCTGGTGAAAGTTCCCGTAGTGGTGGTGAACAGCGTGTAGGCGTCTTCCGTGGAGGAGGCAAGGTCAATGTTGAAGGAAAGGCCGCCTACTTCCACTGCTCCAGCTCCCGTATAGGTGAGCTGGTCGTTTTCCGCCCCCATGATGTCCATGAAGATGTTCACTCCCGTACCGAAGGCCAGTGAAGAGACGCTTACATGGGAAAGGGTGCCGGAGCCGCCGATGTTCAGGGAGCCGCCCGCAATGTTGATGTTGCCCGCGTCATAATCCCCGGCGGCGTTGCCGAGCTGCAAGGTTCCTTCCGAAGAGGTGATCCGGCCGTTGTTCGTTCCCGCGAAGATGAAGGTTCCGGCGCCGGACCTGACCAGGCTGACCGTATCGGCAATCGTCCCGGTGAAGGTGTTCAGACCATCTTTCTGGATGAGGTTCAGCGTATCGGGAGAATCGGCTGTTGCTCCGGAACTTTCCCCCGCAATAATGCCTTTTCCGTTCAATCCGGCTATGTTGCCGGTTTTATCCGCATTGTTGATCTGCAGGTAGCTGTCTTCGTTGAACATGTTGACTGTGGCGTTGACCAACGCGTTCTGATGGGCCAGGACCAGGGCTCTTTTCTTTACGGGGGCGTCTCCGGTCCCATCGGGAGAACCTACGTTCACCGTCCCGGTAAAGTCCGTGTTTTCTCCGGTGATGAATAATTTCCTGTTTGCCAGGTCATCGGTCCCATTGTTTACGGAAAGATATTGAAGTGTGCCTTCACCGCTCAGTGTCCCTGTCAGTCCGATTGTTTTTGCATATTGGGTAGTGATGTCTACGACGTCCATGGCGGATTCTCCGATCCGGATATTGCCGGAGAGCGTGTACTGGTAGGAACCCTCGGTCGGACCGGAGGAGTTCCCGATATAGATTTCCGCGCCGTTGAGCAGATCAATGTTGTTGGAGACGGAATGGAGGTTGGTGCCGTTGCCGTTCAGCTTCAGGGTGGCGTTTCCCACCACGATATCGGCCCCGGTGAATTCCAGCTTGCTTCCGTTGGCGCTCCCCAGTTGGAGGGTTCCGGAAGAAACCTTCACGGTACCCTGGTAGTCCGCCAGAGCAGAGCTGGTATTGATGATCAGCGCATTCGCGCCCATTTTTTCAAGCTGGCCGCCGTTGCCTTTGATCTTCGCGGTGAATGTAATTGCGCCGTTGGTGCTGTCAAATGCCAGGCTTCCCTGCTCAATGGTTAAATCCTTCTCAAAAGTGTTCGCTGAAATTGGTTTGAGCGTCAGGGCTCCGTCACCGGTTTTGACGTAGGCAAATTTACTGCGCGTATATGCAGACCACACTACGTTGTTTCCATTGGTGTCAATCCGAATGGTATCCCTGCCAGCTGTCACAGCGTTCATGTTGTTGGATATGTCCGTGGTGACGCCTTCTCCGTATTTGACCGTACCTCCTCCCCAGACGATTTTTCCCGTTCCCAGCACGCCATCGGCGCCCAGCTCCAGAACGCCTCCATTCAGATTGATGGTGCCGGAGAAGCTAGTATTGAGCGTTTCAAGGCGCAGGGTGGAAGTCCCTGATTTATTGAGGGTTCCGCCGCCTGCCATGGCTCCGGTCCCTTTCAGCGTGTAGCTGGTGGTGTCGGAGTTAAAGGTAAGTCCCGTAGGCGTTACCGTTCCGGAAATGAGGGCTTCAACAAGTTCCTGTCCGTCCAGGGTTCCGAATATGACGGTATCCTCATCCGTGTAAACAGCGTTCCCGTTCCAGGGGGAACTGTCCGGGGTGCCGTTCAGAGTCCACACGTTATTGCCTTCCGCCCCTGTCCAGGTCAGTTCGGCTGCGGTGGCGGCATGGGGGGTGGAAAGACATGCGAGGAGAGCTGCCAAAAGCGTCATAGGTAAGTGCAATTTCATGACAGAAAATGTTGGTGTATTGTGTTTAATTGTTTTTATATGTTATTGGCACTAAAGAACTAGAGGTAGATCTGGTCTTTTGTACTAAAAATCTATAAAAATAGAAAGCAGGTGTCAACCTAATTTTTGATATTAAGTGGATACGGGATTTATTATTTAGTGACAATATTGTACTTTGAATGAGAAAAAGTTATTTGAATCAATCCAACATTTTCCTGCCGGGGAATGAAAGTCTGCCGCCTGCCCGGGATACCTGGTTTCCCCGAAGAAAAAAGCGTTTTGTTTTCAATAAAATAGATATAAAGGCCAGTAGTACGGCTTATCTGTGTGAATAGAAAATTTAATCGGGCGGACCGGGGAAGAGAAGAGGCTGCCCAGCAAGGAAGCCGATTGGCTTCCTGTTAACTTTAAACGGCAGGAAAAATCCGGAATATGTTGTTCAGGAGATACGGTTGCCGGGCATGGCCGGACACGCTGCGGGGAAATTGGGAAAATGTATGTTCATCTCCGGTCATTGTTCCTCCCGGGGTTTTTCCCAGAGGCACATTTCCCCCGGTTCCACCCGAAAGAGGGGGTGGGGGAAGATGAATGGGGCTGTGAGCAGGGAGGCGTAACGGAGAGGGTCTCTTTTCCGCAGCTTGATCAGGAGGTGGCGGAATTCGTATTCCAGTTGCTTGTCCGGCAGGAGAAGAAGCGGGAGCGGTTCCACGGGTGTGATTTTCTGAAGGTCGAAATGGTAGCCCCTGCGGAGGGATTCGTCATGAACGGCTTTCAGGTAGGCGTCCAGCGTTTGAAGAGGATGGGGAGTTTCCCGGAAACGGTGGAGCTGGGGATGATGGATGTAGCCTTTGGTCTGGCCGGAGAGCACTTTCCGGGCCAGCAGACCTTCCCGCCACAGGGCGACCAGTCCGGCGGAATCCAGATATGACGGGTGAAGGGACCAGAGCCTCATGATTTTTTGGACCGCAAGGGGTATTTGGGCGTTGAAGGGGAGACAGGGAATAGGGGGAATAGGGGGAATAGGGGGAATAGGGGGAGAAGCCGGCCGGCATGTTCCGGATGTTTCAGGCCAGTGCGATTTCTCCCTGAAGGTTTTCCGCGTTCGCGGGGGAGGGCGTTTGTTCCGCGATGGGGGTGGGTAATGGCGCGGAAGTTTCCTGCGTCCGGGTTTTGACGGCTTCCAGGATGAGTTCCGCGGTGCGTTCCAGGCCGTAGTCCGATGTGTTGATGCACAAGTCGTAAAGGCGCGCGTTGCCGAGTTCCTGGCCGGTGTAGTGCAGGCAGTGGTTGCGGCGGCGGGAGTCCATCGTGTCCATTGTCCGGGCTACGCTGCGGGGAGAGACGCCGTAGTTTTCCACGACGCGCTGCATGCGCGTAGCGGGGTCGGCATGGAGGAAGACGCTGAACAGGTTGGGACGGCCTTTCAGGATGAAGTTGGCGCAGCGGCCCACGATGACGCAGGCGTGTTTGGCGGCGATGTCCCGGATGACTTTGCTCTGGGCCAGGAAGGTCGCGTCTTCCGGCGGCTGTTCTTCCGCCGTGTAGGCGTAGTTCTGGGCGTAGAGCTCGTAAAGGAAGCGGCTGGCGAGCTGTTGTTCATGCCTGCGGATGTAGTCCGGCGTGAGGCCGCTTTGCGCCGCGGTGAGATACACCAGTTCCGAGTCGTAGAATTGGATGCCGAGCCGTTCCGCGATCATGGCGCCGATGGCGTGGCCGCCGGAGCCGTATTCCCGGTCAATGGAGATGACCAGAGGCGCATCCGGAGCGTAGGCCGCCGTTTCCGCGGAAGGCAGGGGTTCCCGCATGGCGCCGGGCCGTGCGGCGCGTTCCAGCAGCCTGTCCAGCCAGAATACGTGTTTGTTGAAGAACCGGACGATCATGCCCACCAGAATGGCGGCCACGACGGTTCCTTCCCGGATGCCGGAGAGGCCGTGCAGCAGGAAAAGCGAACAGGCAAGGCCGATGCAGACGAGCGTGCAGTCCATGCCGGTTTTCACGGCTCCGAATTCCCATTTGAAGAGTTTGACGAATGCCAGGTTCATGCCTTCCGCCGCCAGCAGGACGGCGTCCGCCTTGACCTGCATGAAGACTCCGAAGCCCAGAATGACGCAGCTCAGCAGGCAGATTACTGCGGACCAGGCGTACCCCGCCGGTTCCAGCGGAGATACCAGCCACATGGAGAAGTCTGTCAGCATGCCGAAGACGAAGACCACGGGGATCTGGAGCAGGTGGACGGGCCGGAACTGCCTTTTGAGCAGGGCCGCCTGCACGGCGACAAAGCTCAGGTGCATGAGGATGGTGATGGTCCCCATGCTCAGCGGAAGGGCCAGGCTGAGGACATAGGGCGTGCAGGAGATGGGGGAGACCCCCAGGCTGGCCTTGGCGGACAGGGCGATGCCCAGGGACATGATGAAGAGGGCCGCCACTAGGACGAAGCAGCGCAGGATGTGTTCTCCAATGCTTCTCCGTACGTGATAGTCTGCCATGGTACCGGATGTTAGTCCTTATGTCAGCATCAAGTCAAGGGTTCAAAAGCCGGAATTCCGGTGGCCGCTTTTTTCCATTTGCTTTCACATGGAAGCTTCAGGCATGAAGGATGGAGAGCGCCTGTGATTCCGCCCGGAAACTCTGACCGGGAATATAGACATGGGAAACGGCTGGAGAAGGGAAGCCGCGCATGAAGGAGGGTGCGGGGGAAGAGGCCGTTTTGCCTGTTCCCGTTCCTACCGGGATTTTGGATCCGGGGCGGGGGCGGGAGGTTTCCCTACAGCTCGAATACCGGGTTTTCCACGGCGTTTTTCACGGCAATGAGGAATTGCACGGCCTGTTTCCCGTCCACCAGGCGGTGGTCATAGGAGAGGGCCAGGTACATCATGGGCCGGATGGCGATTTGGCCGTCCCGGACGACGGGGCGTTCCTGAATGGCGTGCATGCCCAGAATGCCGCTCTGGGGCGGGTTCAGGATGGGGGTGGAGAGCAGGGAGCCGTACGTGCCCCCGTTGGATATAGTGAAGCACCCTCCCTGCAGGTCCTGCATGGAAAGGGTGCCCTTTCGTGCTTTTTCCGCCAGCGCGGCGAGTTCCAGTTCCAGTTCCGGGAGCGTTTTCCGGTCGCAGTCCCTCAGCACGGGCACCACGAGGCCCTTGTCCGTGCCGATGGCGACGGAGATGTCGTAGTACAGGTTTTCCACGATGTCCGTGCCGTCTATTTTGGCGTTGACCTGCGGCACTTCCTTGAGCGCCTTGACGGCGGCCTTGATGAAGAAGCCCATGAAGCCGAGCTTGGTGCCGTACCTTTCCCGGAAAGAGGCGTTGAATTGCCTGCGCAGTTCCATGACGGCGCTCATGTCGCATTCATTGAAGGTGGTGAGGATGGCCGCCTGGTGCTGGACTTGTGCTAGCCGGGCCGCGATGGTGCGGCGCAGGGGGCTCATGGGTTTCCTGATGAAGCGGGGTGCGGCCTGTTCCGGCCCGGCGGATTGCTTTTCCCGTGGCGTTTCCGACGGTTCATGCGCCTGTTCCGGGAGCTCCTCCGGAGGAGATGCCACCTTTTTTACGTCCGGCTGTGGGGTGTTTTCCGGTTCCGGAAGCACGGCGGCCTCTTCCTTTTCCGGAACGGCGGTTCCTGCGGACGGGGCAATGCGGCCCAGAACGGCTCCGATGGGGGCTTCAGCTCCTTCCGGTACGAGGATTTCCAGCATGCCGTCCTCATCCGCTTCCAGATCCGTGGAGACTTTGTCCGTTTCCAGCGTGACCAGGGTGTCTCCTCTGGCCACTGCGTCTCCGGCGCCCTTGTGCCATGCGGCTACGGTGGCGGAGGTGATGGATTCTCCGAAACTGGGGATCAGGATGTCGCTCATGGGATGGTGATGGTCAGGATTGGGCGCGCGGTCCGAAGGCCGTGGAGATGAGTCGTTTTTGCGCGGCGGCGTGCAGGGCCTTGGCCCCTTCCGCCGGGCAGGCCATGGGGGGGCGTCCCGCATAGCGGAACGAGGTGGCGAAGAGGCGGCCCAGCCGGTTGCGCAGATGGCCCCACGCCCCCATGTTGGAGGGTTCCTCCTGGCACCATACGAAGTCGCGCACTTTCTGGTAGGGGGCGAGCAGGTAGGTAAGCTGTTCCTGCGCCAGCGGGTAGATTTGCTCCACGCGGATGATGACGGTGTCCGCGATGCCGCGTTCCCTTCGGTAGGCGTCCAGGTCGTAATAGACTTTTCCCGTGCAGAAGACGGCGCGCGTGATTTTGTCCGGAGCCGGGCTTTCCGGATCAGCCAGTACTTCGTGGAACCGGGACGGAGCCAGGAAGTCACGGCGGGCGGAGGCGGCTTCCGGCCGGGAGAGCAGGCTTTTGGGCGTGAAGACGATGAGGGGCTTGTGTACGTTCTGGTGTATCTGGCGACGCAGGGCGTGAAAGTATTGGGCGGGTGTGGTCGGGTTGATGACCTGCATGTTGTCGTCCGCACAGAGCTGGAGATAGCGTTCCATGCGGGCACTGGAGTGCTCGGACCCGGCTCCTTCGTAACCGTGGGGCAGGAGCAGCACGATGCGGCATTTCTGGTGCCATTTGGCTTCCGCGGCCGCAATGAACTGGTCCACGATGACCTGGGCTCCGTTGGCAAAGTCGCCGAACTGGGCTTCCCACATGACCAGGGCGTCCTGGCTTTCCAGGGCATAACCGTATTCGAAGCCCAGCACGGAGGCTTCCGACAGGGAAGAGTTGTAGATGCGGAAGGCGGTGGTGCCGTGGTTCAGTTTTTCCAGCGGCGTGTACACGGAGCCGTTGTTGAAGTCGTGCAGGACGGCATGCCGCTGGGAGAAGGTGCCGCGCTGGCAGTCCTGCCCGGAGAGGCGCACGGTGTGGTTTTCCGTGAGCAGGGACCCCCATGCCAGGGATTCCGCCATGGCCCAGTCCAGCGGGCCGCCTTCTCGGAAGGCTTCCCGGCGGCGGGAGAGGAAGCGTTTTTCCAGGGTGGGGTGGGGCGTGAAGTTTTCCGGCAGTTCCGTCAGGATGTCACCGATGCGCCGGAAGAGGTCCGGGCTGATGCCCGTGCGCACGCTGAGGCGGGGAATGGGGGATTCATCCGCATCCTGCGCACTGACCGGGAGGATGTAGTCCGCCGGGTGCTCCTTCATCTGGTCGTACGCCTGCTGCATGCCGTTCCAGATACGTTCCCTGATGCCATGTTCCTCTTGCTCTGTCAGTTCTCCCCGTTCCCGGAGCAGGGTTCCGTACAGGGCCGCCGCCGTGGGGCGCGCCTCTATTTTTTTGGTCTGCATGGGGGCTGTGAAGGCGGCCTGGTCCGTTTCATTGTGTCCCAGGCGGCGGTAGCAGTACATGTCCAGAATGATGTCACGGCCGAATTTCTGGCGGAATTGGAGCGCGAATTCCGCGGCCCAGATCAGGTCTTCCGGGCTTTCCCCGTTGATGTGCAGGATGGGCGCTTCCAGCATCTGGGCCACGTCCGTGGCGTAGTGGGAGGAGCGGGCTTCATCCGGGCTGGTGGTGAAGCCGATCTGGTTGTTGATGATCAGGTGGATGGAACCGCCGGTCCGGTAGCCTTTCAGCTGGGAGAGGTTGAGCACTTCCGCCACCAGCCCCTGTCCGGCGAAGGCGGCGTCCCCGTGGAGAATGAGCGGGAGCACATGTTTTCTTTCCATGTCTTCCAGGCTGTGCTGCCTGGCCCTGGCGCGGCCTTCCACCACGGGGTAGATGGCTTCCAGGTGGCTGGGATTGGAGGAGAGGTTGATGTGCAGGGGCACGCCGTCCACGTGGCGCGTGGCGGCATAGCCCAGGTGGTATTTCACGTCGCTGCGGCCGATGGGGGATTCCGGAAGGTAGTCCGGCGTGAATTCGTAAAAGATGGTTTTCAGCGGCTTGTGGAGGATGTTTGCCAGCACGTTGAGCCTGCCCCGGTGGGCCATGCCCATTTCCACATGGGAGATGGCCGCCGCAGGGCAGCGTTTGACCAGGGCGTCCAGCAGGACGATGGCGCCTTCCCCCCCTTCCAGGGAGAAGCGTTTTTCCCCGATGAAGCGCTTGCCCAGGAATTCCTCGAACAGTTCCGCCTTGCAGAGGTGGATGAAGGCGTCCCGGCGGGTTTCCGGGCCGTAGTCCACGCCGTCCGCCCGGCGGTCTATTTTTTCCTCAATCCAGGAGCGGATTTCCAGGTTGTCAATGTGCTGGTATTCAAATCCGATGGCCCCGCAGTAGGTGTTTCGGAGGTGGGCGATGATTTCCCGGAGGGTGAAGATGCGCCCTTTCTGGAAGGTGCCGATGTTGATGGGCTGGTCCATGTCTTCCGGGCGGAAGCCCAGTTCTTCCGGACGTACGGGAACGGTCGCCTCCTCCGGAGAATCCAGCGGGTTGAAGCGGGCGCATTTGTGCCCCATGACCCGGTAGGCGCGGATGAGCTGGTTGACGCGCCCGCGTCCTTCCGCGCTTTCCGGCGGAACCGTGTACGGGGAGGCGTCCGCGGCGTTTTCCTCTTCCCGCGGAGCGCCGCCGCTGCCCAGTTCGTATCCCTCAAAGTAGGCCGCCCAAAGGGGATCTACGGACAGCGGATCGTTTTTCCATGTTTCATGGAGCGCCGTGATTTCCTCAGGCGTGAGTCTGGAGAAGATGGAGGCGTTCATGCGGGAAGGATGGACGGAATGGGGAACAGTGGTTGATTCGCTGATTGTCGTCCGCTTTCTGAAGGCGGAGTTTCCAACCATTAATAGCTGTGCTCGTTGAGCTGCACCTTGCCGCGGAAGACCCAGTAGATGGCCGCGGAGTAGGCGAGGACGATCGGAACGCCGATGAGGGCGATGTAGGTCATCACCATCAGGCTTTCCCGCGTGGAGGAGCCGTTGACGAGGGTAAGGGAGTGCTCCGGATTGGGCATGGAGTAGAGCAGGTTGGGGAACATGGAAGCCCCGAACATGGCCATCATGCACCCCATCGTGGAGCAGGAGGCGATGAAGGCCCAGCCCGACCGGTTTTTGCTCATGAATATCCAGATGGCCGCAATGGAAACAGCCGCCAGTGCGGCGATGCCGTAGATCCAGGGGGAGCGTTCCAATGCCGCCGCCACGTGCGGCACATACAGGAGCGTGGCCGCGCCGTGAATGATGATCAGGATGGTGAAGATGATGATGCAGGGCTTGAGGAGCCTTTTGATTTGCTGCTGGAGGTCGCCCTGCGTTTTCATCATCAGGAAGATGCCGCCGTGCATGGCGAAGAGGGCCACCGTCGTGAGGCCCAGCAGGACGGCGTAGGGGTTCAGCAGGCTCAGGAAGGTTCCCGTGAAGTTGCCCTGGCCGTCCAGCGGGATGCCCCTGGTGACGTTGCCCATGGCCACCCCGATGAGCAGGGCCGCCAGGAGGCTGCTGACGGAGAAGGTGATGTCCCAGCCCTTGCGCCACCACTGCATGGGCTGCTTGCTCCGGAATTCGATGGAGACGGCCCGGAAGATGAGGGTGAGCAGCAGGAGCATGAAGGCCAGGTAAAATCCGGAGAAGACGGAGGCGTACACGTACGGGAAGGCGGCGAAGAGGGCGCCCCCGCCCGTGATAAGCCAGACTTCATTGCCGTCCCATACGGGGCCCACGGCATTGAGCATCAGTCTTCTGTTTTCATCTCCCTTGATAAAGAACTGGAGGGTGCCGGTTCCCAGGTCAAAGCCGTCCAGAACGGCGTAGCCGGAGAAGAGTACGCCGACGAGGATGAACCAGATGATTTGCAGGTCTGCGAGAGTGAGGTTGTCCAACATGGTTTTAAGTGGGGGGGATGGGGATTAGTCTTTGACAAAGGGTACCTGAAGCTTGCCTTCACCCGTGCCGTCGTCTTCCTTCGCTTCCTGGTCGGGGCCCTTGTGGATTTTATGGGTGATTTGGTAGAGGAAGAGGGCCAGGAGCAGGGTATAGATGACGAAGAACATGCCCAGCGAGGAGAGTGCCTCCGCCGCGGTGAGGGTGGGGGAGACGGCGTGCTCCGTCCTCAGGATGCCGTACACGATCCAGGGCTGGCGGCCCATTTCCGCCACGGCCCAGCCTACCTGGTTGGCAATCTGCGGCCCCAATACGGAGAAGACGAAGCACCAGAGCAGCCAGCGTTTTTCAAAGAGCCAGCCGCGCTTCCACGCCCAGAGGCCCAGCAGGAACAGGGCGCCCAGCGCGCAGCCGATGAGGATCATGAGGTGGAAGGAGTAGAAGACGGGCAGGATGGGGGGGCGTTCGTCCTGCGGAATGGCGTTCATGCCGGTGATGGGAGTATCCAGGTTATGATGGGTCAGGAAAGTGAGCATGTACGGGATGGAGATGCCCGTCACTTCATGGGTGGACGGGTTCATCCAGCCGACGAGGTGGAGCGACTGCGGAGCCCCCGATTCCATCACGCCTTCCATGGCGGCGAATTTGGCGGGCTGGTGGACGGAGACTTCACGTGCGCTGGAGTCGCCCGTGATGCCCATGCCGACCACGCCTATCAGGCCGATGACCAGCGCCACCTTGAAGCTTTTCTTGGCGCCGCCCGTAAAGCGTTTTTTCAGGATGTACCAGGCGGAGACGCTGAGCACCAGCGTGGCTCCCGCCAGCCAGCACCCCGCCAGGGCGTGCGTCAGGCGGTCCACCGTGGACGGGTTGAAGACCACGTCATAGAAGCTGGTGATGTGCGCCTGGATTTTTCCGTTTACTTCCACCAGCTTGTAGCCGGCGGGGGTCTGCATCCAGGAGTTAGCCACAATGATCCAGATGGCGCTGAAATGGGCGCCCAGGGCCACCATGCAGGCGGAGAAGAAGTGCATTTTGGGCCCCACCTTGTCCCAGCCGAAGAGCAGGATGGCCAGGAAGCCGGATTCCAGGAAGAAGGCGAAGATGCCTTCCGCCGCCAAGGGGCTGCCGAAGATGTCGCCCACGCAGCGGGAGTAGTCCGCCCAGTTGGTGCCGAACTGGAATTCCATCACGATGCCGGAGGCCACGCCCAGCGCGAAGATGATGCCGAATATCTTGGTCCAGAATTTGGCCTGCTTGTGGTAGAGCTCATTTTTTGTTTTCAGCCAGAGGCCTTCCAGTGCCACCAGTACCACTCCCAGGCCGATGGTCATCGGCGGGAAGATGTAGTGGAACATGATGGTGACGGCAAACTGAAGACGGGATAATAAGACCGGATCGTCCATGATTGATTGGGGATGAGTGGTTGTTTATGGAACAAGATGCCGGCAGCCAAATTCCGGAACCTTTATGTTTTATACATCCCGGAGAGGGCTTTGTTCAATTATTTTCCTTCCCCTCTGATAACTTTTTTAGATTTTCTCTAAAAAACAAGAGCTTAAAGGCGGATGAACGCTTCCGTGCCTTCTTCCGTCAAGTCAAAAAGGGTCAGCATGTCCTGCGGGGAAAGGCGAATGCAGCCGTGGGAGTCCGGTGTTCCGAGGCTGTCCGTTCGGTTGGTGCCGTGGATGTAGATGTAGCGTTCCCGCGTATTGGCGTTTTCGGGGTCCAGGCCGTCCAGCCACAGGATGCGCGTCAGGATGAAGTCTGAATGTTCATTCATGCCCTCCGGGATGGCGGCCGGGTAGCGGCCAACCGGGAGCCGAGAGACGAAGATGGTGTCCTCAGGCAGGCCCGCTCCGATTTTTTTGCAGATCCGGAAGCGGCCCAGGGGCGTTTTTCCTGACCCCTGCTGGCTGCCCGTGCCGGCTTTTCCGCTGGAAACAGGGCAGGAAAACAAGAGTGTTCCGGCGGATTCCAGGGTCAGCTTCTGCCGGGAGAGATCAATGTGCAGCACCGCGGGAGGAGACATGCCAGGAATGGAAAGGGAGGGGAAGAAGAGAAAAGGGGAACGGGAATGGGATTAGGCTTCCTGCTCCATGCGGGAGATGATGGCGCGGATGGCGTCCGTGAGCTGCCGCGCCACGTTGTTGTAGGCGGCCTGCCCGCATCCGATGGGGTCACTGATGTTCCTGTTGTCCGTATAGCAGGTGACCAGCCTGATCTTGTCCGCGTGTTCGGGAAAGTTGGCCAGCATGGCGGCCAGATGGCTTTCCGTCATCGTGTAAATGTCCGTGGCTCCTTCCACCAGTTCCAGCGTGACGGCGCGGCTTGCGTGGCCGGAGAGGTCCACTCCGTGGTCCTTCAGGACATGGAGCGTTTCCGGGCTTGCTCCCTGTCCGTTCCAGGCGGCGGTGCCTGCGGACCCCGCCAGCCATTCCGGATGGCCGGCGGAAAGCTTCAGGAAGAGACCTTCGGCCATGGGGCTGCGGCACGTGTTTCCGGTGCAGACGAAGAGGATTTTTTTACGCTGGTTCATGAATCAGACTGTTTTTTGGGGTGGTGCGGGATGGGAACCTCATTGGGTTCCTGGTACAGGTTGTCCGGGGGAAGGACGCTGCCGGCTCCGTTTCCGTTTTCCGGAAGGGCGGAGGGAGGCGGGTCTTCCCCGTCATCTTCTTCCGCTTCATGTGAAGGAGGGGAAAACCAGGGAATCAGGCTGCCGGCCAGGGCCACGCACAGCACGCCGGTGACGGGAGTCATGACGGGGAACCAAACCCCGTGTACGGAGAAAAGGTACCAGGCGAGGACGGGAGCGGACAGGATGCAGAGGGTCCACAGGAGCCAGCGACCCCGTTTCCGGAAGCGGAGGGCCCACGTAGCCAGTAGCAGTACGTCCAGCACAATGACCCATTGCACCCAGGCGGGAGCCACCGGAATCAGCATGGCCGGGGCCGGGGCCAGGGCTCCCATGATGCTGCGGATGGTTTTCGCCGTCAGGAGTGCCTGGGCGTCGGGAGCCTCGGAAGGCGTGAAGGGTTCGGAAACGATGACGGCGTCGGCGCAGGAGAGGAGTTTTCTGACGGCGCTCATATCCGGGGGGCGGAGGCCGGACATGACCGGAACGATGACTTCCTGCGTGTCCAGCAGCGTGGGGCCGCTGTTCTCCGCCAGCGGAATGCGGCCATATTCATCCAGCGGAATGGACCGGCTGTTGCCGAGGAGGAGGGTATCGCCGGGGATGAGTCTGACGTCTTCCGGGTCCAGGTCCAGCGCATTCAGCGCGGCGACGAGGGGAAGGGTGGGGATGATGTCCTCTCCCCAGCGGACAAAGAGGGGGGACGATTTGCCGCTTTCCTGGCTTGCGGAGAACAGGTCGCTGTTTTCCACGACCGTTCCCAGCGTGCCGGCTTCCGTGGTTATCTGGGGTTCTTCCCCCACCAGCCTGTCTGCACGGGGGAACTGGTCCGTTTTGCCGATGATGTTGGCGGGGGGAATGGCCAGGTGCTTCCAGCCAAACGGCAGGGACGCCCTGCGGGACGATTCGCTCATCTGGCGTCCCAGCGCCTTGTGGCGGAAGCGGTCCAGTTCATACCCCACGGCGGATTTGACGATGTTGTCGGGTTCCTCTTCCCAGGCCATGGGGGCGATCACGTAAACGTTCCCGGCGCCCTGCTCGTACAGGTGGCGGAACAGAACCGTGTAGTCCATCGGGTTGGGCGGATAGGTAGGGAAGCTGTTCAGGGCGGATTCCCGGTGCAGGGAGACGACGGGGAGGGGGGCCGTCTGCCCCTTGTTGAAAAATTCGTAAGGCTGGAGAACGATGTCGCTTTCGGCATTCAGCCCCTCCGTCCTCACGGTGTGGTATTCCTTTTCCAGTGCGCGGACGGCGGCCTGTTCATAAAAGAAGACGGTGGGGGGGATGAGCAGGTAGCCGAATATCCAGCCCAGCCCCAGCGAGAGCTGGAAGAGGGACAGAATGAGCAGGAATTTGGGTTTAAGAGTCATCAGGGCAGCCAAATAATTATTCTAGCATGCCTGCCAGCGGCTCGGCAAGCATGGAACTGGGAAGAAGGCGGCGCAGGTGCGCCAGTCCCGCGGGGATTTGTTCCAGATACCAGGTTTTTCCCTTGTTGTGGCCGATGTTGGCGTACGCGCCCAGCATCTGCATGAGCCGCTGCAGGGCGCACGCGCGGAAGATGTCGCGGTCCAGGGCGTGCCCGGTGAGGTGCTCCCATTCCCGGAGGAGTTCGTCCGTCTGCTCCGCTTCCAGGTGGGCGTACCCGTCAAATACCAGGGAAGCCAGGTCATATTCCGGGCGGCCGCCGCGCATGCCCTGGAAGTCGATCAGCCACGTTTTTCCCGCATGGACGTGCACGTTCTGGGACTGGCTGTCCCGGTGGACGGGGCAGAGCGGCAGCCCGGCCAGGAATTGCGCCATTTTCCGCAGCGCGGGATGGTTCAGGAAGCCGTCCGCGGACAGGCCCAGGTGCGTGCCCAGCAGATGTTCCGCAAAGTATTCCTGCTCCCAGCGGTACAGGGATTCGTCAAAGGAGGGCTGAAAGGAGAAGTTTTCCGGAAACGGGCATTCGTGCAGCAGGCGGAGCTGTTCCATGGCCCGGATGTAGCGGGAACGGAGTTTTTCCCAGGATTCGCTTCTGAAAGAGAGGAGATTGTCGTCTCCCAGGTCTTCCGCCAGGGCCGCTCCGCAGCCGGGGCCGAGGGGTTCGTAGTCATAGATCTCCGGCACGTTGACGCCGTTGGCGCGCAAATGGCGGTCCGTGGGGATGAAGGAGTCGTTGTCCGCGCGGTCGTCGCCCCAGAGGATGCCGATGCAGGTCCGGTCTCCAAGACCGATGCGCACGATGGTGCGGCCGGATGCGCCGAGGGCAATCGTCCGGAAGTCCTCTTCCCGGGGCGTGACGTGAAAGGTCCGTTGAACCAGGCGGGAGAGTTCTTTCATGGGGGGAATGCAGGAAGCCGCTAAAAGCGCGGCGGATGGCATGGGGCGGGAGCCGGTTCCATCCGCCGTGCAGGCGGGAAATGACGGGGTCAGGCGGGGAATTGGTGGTTTTCTCCGTAGCCGTAGTTTTCCACGACGTAGTCCACGTCCTTGTCTCCGCGGCCGGAACAGTTGACCAGAATGGCTCTTCCTGGGTTTTCCTGGGCCCATTTCATGGCATACGCAATGGCATGGGAGCTTTCCAGGGCCGGGATGATTCCCTCATAACGGGAAAGCTTGAAGAAGGCGTCCACGGCTTCCTCGTCCGTAGCGGTCACGTAATTCACGCGGCCGATGTCGTGCAGGTAGGCGTGTTCCGGCCCCACGGAGGGGTAGTCCAGGCCGCTGGCCACGGAATGGACCGGGCCGGGGTTGCCGTCTTCATCCTGGAGCATGATGCTTTCGAAACCGTGCAGGACGCCCTTGGTTCCGTAGGTAATGGAAGCGGAATGGTCGCCCAGTTTGGGGCCCTTGCCGAGCGGCTCCACGCCGTAAATGTCCAGCGGGTCGCCCAGGAAGGCGGTGAACATGCCCATGGAATTGCTGCCGCCGCCCACACAGGCGCACACGGCGTCCGGAAGCAGTCCGGTCATTTCCAGGAATTGTTCCCGGGCTTCCACGCCGATGCACATCTGGAAGTCGCGCACCATTTGGGGAAAGGGGTGGGGGCCTACTACGGACCCGATGCAGTAAATGGAGTCCTTGTAGCTGTTCAGGTAGGAATCAAAGGCGGAGTCCACGGCTTCCTTCAGGCTCTGGAGCCCGTGGGTGACGGGGACGACCTTGGCGCCCAGAATTTTCATGCGCGTGACGTTGGGCGCCTGCTTGGCGATGTCCACCGCTCCCATGTGAATCTCGCATTCCAGGCCGAAGAAGGCGGCCGCCGTCGCCAGCGCCACGCCGTGCTGGCCCGCGCCCGTTTCCGCAATAATGCGTTTTTTGCCCATGTATTTGGCGAGAAGGCCTTCCCCCATGCAATGGTTGAGCTTGTGCGCGCCCGTGTGGTTCAGGTCTTCCCGCTTCAGGTAAATCTGGGAGGTGCCCAGGTGGCGGGACAGGCGTTCGCAGTGATAAACGGGAGTGGGCCGCCCCTGGAATTGCTTGCGGATGCGGCGCAGTTCGTTGATGAACTGGGCGGAATGGGCGATGGTCTGGTAAGCCTCCGTGATTTCTTCAAAAGCGGGGACGAGTTCGTCCGGCAGATAGACGCCGCCGTATTCGCCGAAGCGGCCCCGGGCATCCGGAAAATTGCGTAAATAAGTATGGAGATCCATGGTGTGTTTCATTCGTGACTGCCAGTATTTAGCACGATGACCCGGTCCAGGCAAAAACAATCTCCACCGGAAGCCCGATTTAAGAGCCGGAAAGCGGCCGTGAAAAGCGTTCCGGCAGGCAGGGACGGGCGGGAGGAAGGAACTCCTCCTTTAATGTCCTCCCCGCATGGCTGGCAGGGAGGGGGAAAGAAACGGGCCTGCGCCCGGTTTTCAGCCCAGGTGGCGTCTTTTGATGGACTTGCCGGTGTCCGCGATGGCCTGGCGCGCCTCGTGGTCCGTCCCGGCCATCAGGGCGGCCAAGTCCCGGACGATGTTCTGGCGCATGCGGTCCACCAGTTCCCGCCCTTCCTGGGTGATGGCGACCATGATCTTGCGCCTGTCCTTGGCCGCGCTCATGCGGGTCAGGTAGCCCATTTCCTGGAGTTTGTCCACCATGCCGGTTGCCGCCGCCGTGGAATGGCCCATCTTCTGCGCGATGCTGGACATGCTCAGGAAGTCCTCGCTGGCCAGATAGGTCAGCAGGAAAAACTGAGGGTAGGAAACCTTGCCTTCATTCAGCTCCGGAGAGAGGTTGAGAATGCAGGAACGCTGGGTGAGCAGGACGAAGTCCGCCAGCTTGTTTGCTTCTTCAGAAATGGAGTTCATCGACGTTGTGAATGTTTGGGGTAAGTTTGGTGCTGTGTTCGCGTCCGGAAGCTGTCCGGCGGTTCGGCAAACCTACCTCCCGCATCTTTCCGGAGCAAGTCAAAAAGATAAATTTTTATTAAAATTTTACATTTGCGGATAGTACGCCTTTTGGTGGTAACTTTTATACAATATGTTGAATGTGAATAGAATGATGTTATTTTGATGATACAATGTGAATAACATGTAAAAAAGCTGTGTAACCTGCTGAGAAAATAAATCATTTCCCTGTCCCGCATTTACAACTGTCAAAAATGCCGGAAAAAGATGGATGCAGGATGACAAGTCCCTGCCGGATCAGGATGGCGGAAACGGGAAAAAGGCTGGAATTTGCCACTTCAAACGGAAAGTTTTATGCCGGAGCGGAGGCGCTTCGAGGGGATGGAAAACGGTGGATTTGCGGTGCCATGACCGTTCCCGAAGAGTTGGAATGCCTTCTCCGTGGAGGAGGCTTTTTTCTTTAAAACATCCTTGTGGAAAATGCCGCTAAAGTGCTGTCTGCCAGGAAATGGCTCCGCCGGAGCGGAGTTTCCGGGCAGGAGGGGTAAACGGGGAGGGAAGCCTGTGGAAAGGCGTCAGTTCAGCGTCATGTCCGGAGACGGTACAGGCAAGGGGCCGGGTGGGCAGGCCCACGTGCAGAGAGGCTTTTTCTCCGGGTTTTCCCTTCCATTCAGGGATATCCGGGCGGACGGGGAGCTTTCCTTCCTGTTACTGCCTTCTGGTGGCAAATGCTTCTCCGCCGACCAGCCAGTTCTTTCCATCCGGGGTATGGATGTTTTTCCAATGGAACGTATGGTCCGTGATGTCGGAAAAAATCCATTTCATGTTCTTTTGCGTGATTTCGGTCAGGACGATCTGGCCGTCCTCCTTTTTAGCTTCAAGTTGTACGGTTTCCCCGGCGGTTCCGTAAAAGATGTCCCACGCGCGTTTTCCGGGGTGGTAAATCCTGATGGTTGTTCCATAGGCCGCGTCCGGCCACGTTTTCGTCTTCCTGGCCTGGCGGGAAGGGCAGATAAAGATGTCCTGAATGGCCGTGCCTTCCAGAACCCAGGAGAAAATCCATTCCCCCGGAACATGGCGTTCCTGTTCCGTGCCATGGCCGTCAATCCATTCCATGTCCCAGGTTCCCACCAACGGACCGAACCAGTTGTCTTCCTCCGGAATGGAGGGGTGCTTGCCCTGGCTCGTCAATGCTTCTTCAAAGTCTTTCATGTGTTTGTGAAGAGAGGGAGTGTATTTTGCCTTCCCGTGGAGAAGAAACGGAGACGGGGACGTTGATTAGCCGGGCAATTCCGGGGAAAGGCTTCTACCCGTACCGCCGCAGGAGGCGATTGATGATTGAGCCGGAAGTCCGGAATCCGGGAACAAATCTCGGTCCATGAAAAACGGGAACGCTGGCAGTAGGGAATATCGGGGGTAGTAAAACGGCTTTTTTCAAACGGGCTGTACAGGGGAGGGAAAGTCTATCCCTCCGGAGGGGAGAGGGGAAGGCCATTCTCCGGGGCACGGTTTTTCATGAAACAGGGCCGGAGAATGGCCGGAAAGCCGCTTGTTGCGCGTTAATTGGCGGGGGGAGGAGTAAAGACGCGGGAACCCAGGTCCTTGTCCAGGAGGAGCATTCCCTGGCCTTCTCCCTTGATCAGGCGGAGCTTGCTGATGATGTCCTTGACGGTTTCCTCTTCCTCCACCTGCTCGCTGACGAACCAATGCAGGAAAATGTCCGTGGCGAAGTCCTTTTCCTCCTTGGCCAGGCGCACCAGCTCATTGATGCGGCGGGTAACTTCCTGTTCATGCGCAAGCGTGGCTTCGAACACTTCCAGTACATTGGCCCACTCTGCCGCGGGAGCGTCAATGGGAAGCATGACTACCTGGCCGCCGCGGGCCAGCAGAAAATCATAAAGCTTCAGGGCGTGGGCGGTTTCCTCCTGGTACTGGATGCGCATCCAGTGGGCGAACCCCGTGAGTCCGGCGTCCTGCATGTAGGCGGACATGCCGAGGTAAAGGTTGGCGGAATACATTTCCCATTTGATTTGCTCATTCAGAGCGGTTGCCATTGTTGTACTGATCATAGTAAAAATCCTGTTGATTTCCCTTTCCTTCTACAAAACAAAGTCCGCAGGATCAAGATAATCCTGCGGACTGTATGACGGGAAATTCGGGAAAAATCAGGTAAATCAGGCTTCTACGGAAACGGCTTCCGGAGTTTTTTCCGCGGGGGCTTCTTCCGTTTCCAGGGACACGGTTACGGCTTCCTCCGCCTCTGCGGCAGGTGCGTCCACTGCGGGTTCCTGCCCGGAGGCCGGAGTATCGGAGGGCTGTACGGCTTCTTCTTCCTGCGGAGAGGGCTGTGAAGCACCTTCCTTGACGGCAGCGGCCGCCTTGTTCCTGCCTTTGGCGGGTTTCGCTTCCTTTTTAGGCTGGGACTGGGCCGGTGCGGGAGCCGTTTTTGGCTGGCTTACGGTGTTGTTGGAGAAAACCAGGATATAGCCCTGTTCACAAAGCCACAGCAGGTCGCGGACCAGAAGCTGCTGCTTTTCCTTGGCCCGGGCGGTTTCCTCTTCCGTCACTCCTTCATGGTCCGGAATGGGAGAAAGCTCCCTGAGCATGACGTCCACTCCCTTGCCGGGATGTTCCTTTGCCCAGTTTACGATGGACATCAGGGAGTCGGAAAGGATGGTGCCTTCCGTCATGGCCTTGGGCCGTGCCGGTCCCGTATAGTGGTTGCCCTGCCATTTGAAGATGGGCATGTGATGGCGGGCCAGCCCGTGGCAGAGGTTCGGAATCAGCATGCTGGGATGGCGCCGGGTGGTGCTGGAAAGTTGGATCAGATGCGCCCACAGGCCGGGGGAAAGATGGGTCTTTTTCACCGCGCCGTTCACGAACACCTTGTCCGTGACTTCGTAGCATTCTTCAAAATGGTTGGCTTCAAAATCCTGTTCCACGGAGGCCGGAGTTTCCAGAAGGGTTTCCGGAGCTCCTTCCCGGAGGGGTTTCCAGGCCGTGCGTTTGGAAACGGAGGCCTGCCAGGCTTCCACGGTTTCTTCACTCTTGTCCGTGACGATCTTGGAACGGAAAACCTCGAAGGGCATGTCCGAAAACTTGGTGCGGTGCAGATTCATCAGGGCGGACTGGTAGCCGTGCCAGTTCACCGGGCCTATCAGCTCATTGTTCAGGGAACACTTGGCAATCGCCTTGAAATCTCCCTTGGGGGCTTCCACTTCCTGTTCCACGGACTCGTAATACCGGGGCAGCCATTCTGCGTTCCACAGATGCTTGACGGCCTCCTGGCGGGAAATAAAGCAGGCGCCGTCGCCATGCTTGCAGTGGTACAGGTCCGGGCCGTTCTCCTGCTTCATGAACACCAGGTCATAGCGGTCGAATGCGCCCATGACCACCTTGGCCAGGTCCATCAGGGAAATGGTGCGGCGGTGCTTCTGCACCTCCTGGGAAAGCGCGGCCAGGCCGGAGTCCACGGGGCGCAATTCCACACGCAGCCCTTCCGCCGGTTCCGCCTGCGGCGCCCGCGCGGGACGTTCATAGCGGTCTCCGTCGCGGCGCCCGCGGAAAGGCCCGCGGCTGCGGTCGTCCCGGTTAAACCTTTTTTCTCCCGGTCCGTCAAAACGGCGCTCCCCTCTGGGGCGGCGTTCGTCACGGCTGTCGCGGCGCGGCCGGCGGTCGCCCTGCCTGTCCCTGTCCCGGTAGGCTGGCGAGGAACCGGAGTATTCCTTCCGGGCTCCGGCTCTTGCCCATGCCGGACCAAATTGGAAGTCGGCCAGGCCGGAAAGATCCGGCAGTTGCTGCTTGGAGTCTGTGGAGGGAGTTTCTTCGGTCATGATGTACGGGTTGTTTCAATAGCAACTAAATGAGGTATATGGCAATCATTTTACGTGCAAACGGCCCTAAAAACATTCAAAATGTCATGAAATGCGGCGGGAAATGCTCGTCATCCGCCGCATTTCTTCATCCAACCTTCGTTAAAAATTTCTATTTTATGGATAAAATACGTCAACGACTTTCCGAACTCGGCTACTCCGTTTATGATGCTCCGGCCCCGGTGGGCTCCTACGTCCAGTGCGTGCGCACGGGCAATCTGCTTCATCTCTCCGGCGGTATTTCCGTGAATGGAGAGGATAAATACTTTGGCAAGGTGGGGCAGGACCTTACGGTGGAGGAAGGGCAGGCCGCGGCGCGGGCAGCCATCCTCAACCGCCTGGCCGTCATTGTGCAGGCGGTGGGTTCCCTGGAAAAGGTTTCCCGAATTGTGGCCGTCAACGGTTTCGTCAATGCAGGCCCGGAATTCTATGACCATCCCAAGGTGCTCAATGGCGCCTCCGACCTGCTGGTGGAAGCCTTCGGGGAAATCGGCCGTCATAGCCGCACCGCCGTCGGCGTGTCCGCCCTGCCGCTCAACGTAGCGGTGGAAATCAGCATGGTCGTGGAAGTCCGCGACTAGGCCATTGACGGGCCTGGAGGGATTCGGGCTTGAATCCCCACGGCATTCCTGTAAAGTGCCGTCCGGTCAATGCCCTCGTGGCGGAATGGTAGACGCTGCAGACTTAAAATCTGTTGATCGCAAGATCGTACCGGTTCGAGTCCGGTCGGGGGTACTTAGCTAAACAGCAATAAATTATATAGATAAAAGGTCCGCTCATAGCGGGCCTTTTTTTGCTTTCAAACGTCCGGAAATTACCGCTTTTTACTTGTTACTTGTATCTCCGGTCAGAAATAGTTACCCGGGATGGAAAAAACGGAAAAAGAAAGAACAGGAGAAGGCAGAAAGTAAACGGCTTAGAGATGAAGAGGCGAAAAACTTACAAGAAACCCTTCTGAAAGCTTCTATGCCTAAACCAAGTTCGGCATTTGGCCTTAAATTACAAATTAAAGCATGGACCAGAAGCTACCAGACCTATCGGAGTCTTGCAGCCGAGATCAAAACCTTGACGAAATAAGCAAATACTATCCAGTATCAAAGGATGAGTGCTGCGTAGGCATGTACATCTGGACATTTTTGAAACTGTTGTTAGATTATATTAATGAGATTTTATGTTCTTTTTAACGGTGAAACTAAAGGCCCTTTTAGTGGAGAAGAACTATTAGAGATGAAAGCTGTAGGAGAAATCGACGAAGGAACAAATGTTTGCCAGGAAGGGGAAAATACATGGTTGCTTTTTTCAACAGCCCGCAAGCTAATCGAAAAGGAAAAAGAAGAGAACAACCGATGTAACGCAACGTCCTCTTATGATTTTATTCCCGTCAAAAGAGGACATACAAAGAATGAGGTAGCATCTAATTCCCAAATGGTCCGCGTATTCCACGGTCTTGCGATTGTTTGTTTCGGGCTTGCAGCTCTCATTCTCCTCATCATGATGGCTGGACAAGCCACCCAAGTTATTCCCGCAGCAGCAAGTTTTCTGATTTTGGCTCTCATTGGTCTTGGTTGGCTTGGTGTTGCCCACATTATTTCCCTGTTGGAACGGATTGCCGAAAATACAGGAAAGAAGTAAGTCGCAGCATCAAAAATATTTACCTAGTAGTTACTTCTGAATCATTGTTTATGAAAGCATTGAAATATCAATGTTTTGATTGAATTTGTCTTAAAGTCTATTGATCGTAAGATCATATCAGTTCGAGTCCGGTTGGGGTACTTCACTAAAAGTAATAATCTATATAGATAAAAGATTCGCTTTTGGCGGCCCTTTTTCGTCTTCTGGAGTTTAGCCGCACTGGTTTCTCGATAATCCGGTACAAGCGAGGGACTGCTATCAAATGAGCGGCTTGTGGAATGCTGAAGGGCTAACGTCTTGTTCCTGTCAATTTCTTGTTCACATAATGATTGCCTGTTGCCATTCTTCACATTATATCACTACTTTATGAAGTGGCTGCTGTTTTTCTTCCTGAGTTCCTGTGTTGCTTTTGGTGAAGAGATCAGGGGAGTTGTGATTAATGTTATTGACGGTGATACCATTGTTGTTTTGGAGAAAACGCCGGAAGAAAAGATTGTTCATAAAGTGCGTCTTGAAGGAATCGACGCGCCGGAGAGGGGACAGAATGGCTACGATGGAGCGAAACACTATTTGGAAAAGCTGATTTGGGGGGAGACTGTTACCGTGAGGTATACCGGGCGTGACAGGTATGGTCGTATTTTGGGTTTGGTGGTGTATGGGACTGCTTCCGTGGATGAGGAAATGGTGCGGGAAGGATGGGCCTGGCGTTACAAGCATTCAACCAGTCGGAAACTTGCCTCCCATGAATCGGAAGCCAGAGCCGGCAAAAAAGGGTTGTGGTCGGAACCGAGTCCGATTCCACCCTGGGAATGGAAAGCTGAGAAGAGAAAAGAGGATGGTACTAAAAAGAGAGATAAGTAAGATTTACTGCTGAATCGGCACGACGGGAACAACGATGAGTCGTAGATGAAGGCTGGCTTTCGACGGCCCTTTTTTCATTTTCAGAAGTGAGGGAATTATTGGTCGTGTCTCTATTTGCGGGAAGCAATGGTTTTCCAAACCAATGGTGCAAGGCGCCCGTTTCAGACAAGTGCAGGGATGTTTCATAAAAGACTGGCAAGTTGAGTGAGGGTGGTTTTCTCCCTCTGGAGATGAGGGCGGAATTAGAGTTGTGCTTGAGGTGGTGTTCTGGAAGGTACTGATTCAAAAATGCCTACTGGATAGCTTTTATAAATAAATTAGAAAAGAATATTTTTCCATATTTTTGAGAGAAGAAATAGTTACCGTGACTTTCAGCAGAGGCTTTCTGTTCTCAACGTGGCAGGCAGGATGATATTTGTCCTAGCCACGTACAGATTTGCGAGGAAGTGGTATCGGTTATTGCCGTTTTTACCCGACGCATAGAGAGTTTTTGCCGTGTGCCGGGAAAAAACGGGTAATGGCGGATACCTTTGCTTCGGAAGAGAAAACTTCCATGGGGAATCGCTTCGTCAGTTGTCTTGGACGCCGAGTCAACCGAGCATAGTTGGATATTTTCGACTGCCGGCTATCCGGAGCCCCCATGAAAAACGGAAAATGAAAGCGTTTTACAACGCTTGCAACCAACAAAAATAATCATGGATAAAATCACCACCATTAACGGAATTCTCATGGCTACGCAGAATGATTTCAATGAGCATGTTGAGGATGCAACCGTTCACGTAACGGAAGAAGAACGTACGGCATGGAATGCCAAGGCGGACGCTTCCGCTTTAGCCTCTCATGAAGAGAATGCGGCCATTCATGTTTCCCGGGAGGAAAACGACACGCGTTACGGGCAGCTGAACGCGGAAAATACATGGACGCAGCCCCAGACTTGCAATGCAGTGGTTAATGCAAAGGGAGGCATATGCGTTCCAGAGCCTTCCAGCGCTCAAGAGGCTTTGAACTATGATAGCTGGTTATCTTTCAGGGCTGCGAATGAGTGGCCTTTGGTCTGTAATAGCGGTGTAGCAGCCATACCCGTATGGTGTGAAATCATTCATCGGTGGCAGGCTGGCAATATAGACTGCCGTACGGCCAATGCGTCTGTCCAGTACGGCGCCATCATCCCGGATGACTGGTATCATCTGGTTTTTAATTTCACTCCGGCTCCAGGTCTTTCACTGCTTCTTGGAAAGACCCATCCGTGGCAATTTCCTGAATTTATTGGCGATTACAGATATATGAAAGAATGGGCTGGCGCCGTATCCTGGTATCTGAGCAATGCCGATCATGTGTCTCTGATGATTGGTGCAACTTCTCACGGCTGGGGTTCACAAAATAATTCATATTCAGAATGTTATGTGCATCCTATACATTGGGCTACCAGTAATATGGTTTCTTACAGATATCCCTACGCGAATTCCATCAACAGTAGTAATACAAGAGATTCGTCGCCTGCATACCAGTTAACCACCTATGGCAGGGAATATCTGGGAGCTTCATTCTCCTGTCTGGTAAGGGGAACGCACCTTGGAGCTCCTTTGGATCAAATTGAATATGTATGGACGCTGGTACCGTCCATAAGCAGGATTGCCGTAGCGATGGCTCCCCGCAGCAGCCAGGATTACAGGGATACCATGAACAGGTGGGAATTGTGGATTAATGGCAATTATGTAATGCCCATGACGGCGGGATTCTGCGGTACCGGACACACCGCCGTGGTTAGCACAGCTGTCAAGGCTCATGATGTAACGGCTACCCGGCAACTCGGACTCAGGATGTCCGGCATGCGGGTGGATAACCGCAATAAACTGGGAGGGAAATCGGCCATTGAAATTTTAGGCCAAGTGGTCATGTCCGGAGTGACTCCAAAGCCGATTCCTGTAGTGGAAGCCAGTATGCTGGATGTGCCTGCTGCCGGAGGGGATGTGATATTGACCGTCTCTTCTGCTCTTGCGGAAGATATCTATGTTCTTAATGACACCATGTGCGGACATGATCCTGCCGCTGTATGGTGCCGTCAATCCACGGAACAGGTGCCGGGAGGGAGTGGCGAGGTGACGTTGACGCTCGCAGCCAATGCGACCGGGGAAGGCCGGGAAGTATGGGCCTTTATCAGCCATCATTATGGGCAGGCTTCCGTCGTCAAGATCAACCAGGCAGCTTGAGGGGACTGACCAAATCAGAAACAACGTTCTCCAGATCAATTCCCGGTAGAAGGCAAATTTCCGGCACCCTTTTGTTTTCCGTCCGTTGAAAGTTGTTTCCCCGGCCTCGCATGGCTTCCGTTGTGATCCATGCGGGGCCGTTTTTATGGAATTGACCCCGGCAGCATGTTGCCCTAGGATTTTCTGTAATTCAGGGGAGCCTTGGAAATGCCGTTTCCGGGCTTCCCCGGATTTCCAACACCAATCCTCTATGATCAAAAAGAATATTTTCCCTGCATGGGGAATTGCCTGCCTCGTGCTGTCGGCATTCTCTCCCCCCATGGCGCGCGCCCTTGACTCCTATGATGCCGCTTTGGACAAGGTAAAGGCCATGCAAGCCAAAGCCGATCCGGTCAAACAGAAGAACCGGACAGAAAATCTTGTGAATCTGAAGCTGCGGCTGGAAGCCCTGAAAAAAGGGCAGGATGTCAATGCCGGAGACGATATGACCTGGTCCGCCCTCGCCTGGGCGGCTTATGTAGGCGACAAGGAGATTTTCGACTACCTGCTTTCCAAGGGGGCGAATCCCAGAAGAACGGACCAGTACGGCATATCCGTGTTCATGAGGGCGGCGGAAGGAGACAATATGGACATCGTCAAGTACCTGGTGGAGGAATGCAAATGCGACCCAAATGAGAAGGACCGGGAATACGGAATTACCGCCCTGATGCGGGCAACTACCTGCAGGCGTCATGAAGTTGTCAATTACCTGCTTGGGAAAAAGGCCAGTGTCCGGCTCAGGGACAAGGGCGGCCGGAATGTGCTGGCCTATGCCGCTGAGGGCAGGAATATGGAGGATATGGAAATGCTGGTAGCCAGGGGCGCGGATTTGAATGTTACGGACAAGGAAGGCCGCACTCTGCTGATGCAGGCTTCGGAAAAAGGAAATCTGGAGATGGTACGGTACCTGGTCGGGAAAGGGGCAAAGGTGAAAGCCAGGACAAAGTACGGAAAGACGGCGCTCATTTTTGCCGCGGAAGGCGGTTATCTGGATGTCGTGGGTTATCTGGTGGATCAGGGAGCGGATATCAAGGCCAGGAATAAATGGGGAGACTCCGTCCTGGATATCAAAACGGTGGATCCGGCGGTCAAAACTTATCTGCGTTCCAGACTGAAAGCAAAATAGAAATTACTGTCTGTAAAGATGATCAACAGATTGGAAAAACTGGGCAGGGGGCTGTGGAACAGGAAGAGAAAAATCCTGATTTTGGCGCTGAAGACTGGATTGGTTGCGGTGGTTGCCGTGGGTGTGCTGGTAGCCGTCTCCGAATGGTATGCGGATTCCGCTTCCCGGGGCCGTTTGTTCGACCATCCCCGTGATGTCCCCGTCAGGGCCGCAGCCCTGGTGCTGGGGTGTTCCCCTACCTTCATGGGCGGTCCCAACGGCTATTTTGACAACAGGATGGATACGGCCGCGGAACTTTGGAAGGAGGGGAAGGTGACTGCATTTGTCGTATCCGGAGACAATTCCTCCCATACCTATAACGAACCGGAAGCAATGAAGCAGGCCCTGGTGGAGCGGGGCGTTCCGGAAGACCGGATTGTCTGCGATTTTGCCGGATTGAGGACGCTGGATTCCGTGGTGCGGATGAAGGAGGTGTTTGGCGTCTCTCAAATGATCGTCGTTTCCCAGACCTTTCATAACAGGCGCGCTCTGGCGATTGCCCGGTACAATGGGATGGACGCCTATGCCGTGAATGCTCCGGACGTGCCCAACCGCCGTTCCCGGGTTAAAAGCTGGATCAGGGAACGCGGCGCCCGCGTATGGATGATGATGGATTTGTGGCTGTGGGGCAGGGAGCCCCGTTTTCTGGGAGATCCGGTTATTCTGCCGGAAGAGGATGGGGGAACAATCCAAACGCCCCATAACTCTTGAAATGTCATGAGGCGTTTTTTGGGCGGTCCGTCAGACCGGCAGGAATGAACGGACCTTCTTTCAGCAGGAGTGATGTTTAATCAATAATCCCGGTTACGCGGGCCAGTCTGCCGCGGCCGCATGGAACGGTCCAGCGTTCCTGTGTGAACAATCCGTCATGTGCATGGAAAAGGAATATAAAGATTGGCAGCATCTGCGGGGAATGCTAGCGTGCGCCCTATGAAGGAGGAAGATGATCTGGTCCGGGAAGCGCTGCCTCCGCGCTGGCTGGAGTGGGCCGTGGAAATCCAGTTTCTGGCCCAGGCGGGAATTATCTACACCAAAGACCCTTATGATCTGGAACGTTTCGAGCGGCTGAGGGATATTGCCGCTGAAATCATGAGTGCCAAGTCCGGGCTGGATATGGATACGGTCCGCGGTCTGTTTTGCAATGAAACGGGATTTCAAACGCCCAAGATGGATACGCGGGCGGCCATTTTCAGGGACGGCAACATTCTTCTGGTCAGGGAAACGGAGTCCGGCCTGTGGTCTCTGCCGGGCGGCTGGGTGGATGTGAACCGGTCCGTGCGGGAAAATACGGCCATGGAAGTTTGGGAGGAAGCGGGCCTGGAAGTGGAACCCGTCCGGCTGATAGCGCTCCATGACCGCAACAGGCATAATCCTCCCCCCTATGCCTACGGAGTCTGCAAAATCTTCGTTCTCTGTGAAGAACGGGGCGGAAGCTTCCGCCCCAATGTGGAAACGTCTGAAAGCGGCTGGTTCGGCAGGGAGGAACTGCCTCCCATGGCTCTGGAGAAAAATACGCCTGAACAGGTGCGGCTGTGTTTTGAAGCCGCGGCGGATCCGCTCTGGAATCCCGTTTTTGATTAAAAGGGAAACGGCGGATTAGTACCGAACGGAAAATCCCGCTCAGGCCGTGGAGTGTGAACCCGCATTGCTTTTTCGGTATGGAACGCTGGGGCGCCCGTGTTTGCGTGCAGGGGGTAAGGTCACCATTGGCGTTTCCTCTTGGGGAAAAGTTTGGAGACCGCAGGCTTCCGCGGCATGAATTCCAGTGTGCTCCCTCGAAGCCTTTCAGTGCCGTTTTACCACAGATGAGGATCAGTTTTTCCTTTCATGCGGAAGGAGGGGGGAATGGTATGAATGTTGAGAGAATGGTGGGGGCCGATGTTTTTTTCAAGTTCGGAGCCACAGTCCCGCTTCACCGGAACGCAAAAGAATTCCTCTTGAACGTGACACATTGGATGTAATTGTTGCGGAAAAGTATCAAAATCATGATAAAGCGTTCATTTCCATTGTTTTATCGTTCAAATTGAAAAGTATTCAGTTAGGGACAAGGATGGATCGGAACCTTTTCATAGATAAACGGAGATAAATATGGATAAAATTACTACCATCAACGGAGTTCTCCTGGCGACTCAGAATGATTTTACCGAGCACGTCGAGAATGCGAATATTCATATCATGGAAGAAGAGCGGACGGCATGGAATGCTAAAGCTGACGCCCATGAATTGGGCTCTAAACTGGATACCGATGTCTTCACTGCCCATGAATCCAATGCGGTGAAGCATGTTTCAACAGAAGAGAGAGAAAAGTGGAACAGGGCGCCGGAAACCGACGCAGCCGGGAATATGGCTCTTGCCGGGAACCTGACCGCTGCGGGAGGTTCGTTTACGGAATCCGTCCATGCCGGCGCAGGAGTAAACATTCCTGTCAGTCCTGTGGCCGATACGGATGCGGCCCGCAAACTGGATTTGTCCCGTCCCCTGTTTTTGCCGGATGGCAATAATAAGGATACCCTGGGCTGGAACCTGTTTGTCCGGAACGGACGCCCGACCACCTATTTCGGTCATTTGGTGAATTTGGATGACCCTGTGCTGATTCTACAGAACTGTGTTCAACAGGGAGACAATTTTGCGGGACACCTTCGGGGAGAATATACCTACACTCTGGATTTGTGCGGTTACAGGATTGACCATCCCGACGGTTCCAGCCGCAATACGAGACCGCAGGGGGTGCATTGCCAGTGGGGAAGGCTGTATAACGCGAATCCCGTGTCTGCCACAGCCAGGCCGGCCAACAGGTACGATACCGCTCTTGCGATAGCTGACAGCTGGAGGGATTACACAGGGGGAAGCCCGATGGTGTGGCCGATTTCCACCGGCGGGGACGGCAAGCAGAGGTTCGGGTTCGTGGCCGGATTCCGGAATAACCTGCTCAACGGGCGCAACCTGGATTATTTGTTCGCTGTTCTGCCCCCGGACTGGGTGAGGCTTATTCTGTATTCTCCCGGTTATGTAGATAATCAGGGTGATCTGGCTAACAAGCAGTGGCATAATAATATCTATTTATTTGCCCAGGACTGCCGGGGTGAGAGTTATTATATTGGCTATGCCATTGATGCCGGCTGGTCGGATTACGCGCTTGCCATGAGCAACCACGGGAGGGACGGCGTGTTGAAAATGACGATATACTCCGGAGACGTTTACGGATTGAGGAACCGGTCCGTCTGCATCCATGAGGGATCAAATATCAGGACGACGGGACGTTATCCCATCAGCCAGAGCCTGTTCAAGCCGGATCGTACGGCACAAGTACTGTCCATATCCATTTCTTTGGAAGATACTTCCTATGAAGTAGTGGACAAGCCGGAGTGGATTGCCGTGTCTGCCGCGGATGGCGGTACTTTGGAATTGGCCTTGACGGCTAATGAGACGGGAGCGGAACGCCTTGGCCTGACTGATCTCAGGATGAGCAATGGAGTAACCTATTCCATTGTGATTTACCAACAGGCCTGACAGATGAGGTCGCCAATACGGATGGGATATTTCCGCCTTCATGATTAAGGGACATTGATTACAGATGCCATGATACCGCAGCCCATCCCGGACGTAGGAAACGCGTCCGGGATGGGCTTCCCTTTTCTGGAATGAAGGAATGGTAGGTCGGGACATTCCATTTGAGATGATTGTGAAGAAGAAGATTTGAAAGCTTGTGATGAAGTGTCATGAGAGCTGCCGCGTCAGCCGGTAATTCCAATAATATGTGGCCGTCTCAGGTCATGGAGGGCTTATCTGCCCATGCCGGGGTGCTTCTCTGTCCATGAAAAACCAGGTTCCGTTTTCCTGGTTTTCAGTTTTTACAGTAGTTGCCCTTTTCAAGCGGCTGAAAGCGGATATTCCGGAGGGAATATGGAATTGTGCCAAGGTTGGACGGTTTCCGCTTCTCCGGCTTTTGTTTCTTTCCTGCGTGAAGAAATATTTGTTATATGTAGATATAACTATTTTTAAATAAATATATTATATTTATTTCCAATGGATTTTTCTCTTTTCTGGATATGCATACATGCCGTTCTCTGCGCCTTTTCAATTCTTTTTCCCTTTTCTTTATTTGAAACTGTAAGTTTTACGAAAACACGGAATTTGATTTTGTAAGTATATAGTAATTTGATTATTAACGTATTGTTTAAATAATTGATTTATTCTGTTAATCATGTTTTTTGGTTAACGGGATTTTTCACAGACAGCACGGCAACCAAATGCCAGAAGAAAGCTCCTGCAAATCCGTAAACTTCAGTTTTCTTATTCTACAAAAGAAAAATAAAGAAAATGGCTCCTGCGGAATGGAGATTGTTCATATAAAGCATTTTTCTGTAAATAGATTGTAAAATTTGCGCGGATTTCAAATTCGCAGTCAATGCAAATTATATAATTTTTATTACGGTTCAGATACTTGTACCTGATATAGAAAAATTTAGATGTATAAAATTTACAGGAGGCGGAGTGATGGTGAAGTTATAATGTTTTTATAATGAACTATTTTTGTTCGTTTTCCATTCGTCCTGTAAAGGACGGATTTGAAATCCGGTAATCTGGGCCCCGGAATTAGTTTGCCTATGTATAAATTTCTTGGAAAACGCGTCTTGGATATCGTTATTTCCTTATGTGCATTGATTTTTATCTCGCCCATTCTGGCGATTATTTCCATAACGCTCCTGATTCATACAGGAAGGTCTCCGTTTTTTTTACAGGTGCGTGTAGGATACCGCGGAAAATTATTCAGGATTGTTAAATTCAAAACAATGACAGATGCCCGCGATTCGGAGGGGCACCTGCTTCCGGATAACCGGAGGTCTTTTCCGCTGGGAACTTTTTTACGCCACTATTCCCTGGATGAACTTCCCCAGTTGTTCAATATCGTCAAGGGGGACATGTCTCTTGTAGGTCCACGGCCATGGATTCCGGAGCAGTTGGCTGTTTTTCCCGAACGCTACCGCACGGAACGCTGCTCCGTCCGCCCCGGATTGACCGGAATGGCCCAGGTGTACGGAAGAAACGGTATTCCGTTCTACAGGCGGTTGTGCTGCGACCTTGTTTATACCCGGAATGTATTTCTGTTCACGGATATCAGGATCGTTTTCCAAACCATTGTCCGGATTATAACCCGCAAGGATGTCCAGCAGTGCAGGGACGCTTTCCGGAATACCACGGGCAGCATCCTGATCAAGAACGATCTTTCCGTGCCCGTGGTGTGTCCGTCAGGACGGGAGGAATCCTGACTTGCCCCTATCCAGTTTAAAACCACACATCATCATACCTGCCTAATGACCATGAATATTCGCACCCTTTTTTCCTCCGGAATTTTCCGGTTGGCTTCCCTGTCGGTTTGTTCCCTGTTGCTGGCTTCCTGCGTCAATCCTAAAGAGGTCCTCTATATCCAGGATATTACGGATGAGACCCACCAAAATATAGTCACCAAATACCAGACGACCATTCAGAAAGACGATCAGCTTTATATTTCCGTCAGCAGCAAGCAACCGGAATTGACCACTCCCTTCATCATGGCGGAAATGGGCAATTCCATTTCCAACACCAGCAATAATTCGCGGCCCAAGGGGTACCTGGTTGACGATGAAGGATACATCGTGCTGCCGGTCATCGGCAGAATGAGGGCGGCCCGGAAGACCTGCTCCCAGCTTGCCAATGATATTTCAGCGAAACTCCGCAGCAGCGATTATATCAAGGACGCTTCCGTCAATGTCCAGATCATGAATTTCAAGTTTTCCGTTCTGGGGGAGGTCAATAATCCCGGCTCCTACCAGGTGGACGGTCAGCGCGTCACCATTTTTGATGCCATCAGCCGGGCGGGAGATTTGAATATTGACGGCAACCGGGACATCGTGCTGATCCGGGAAATGGAACATGACCGGAAGATCGTCAAGCTGGACCTGCGCAGCAAGTCCATTTTTTCCTCTCCTTACTATTACATCCGGCAGAACGACATTATCTATGTCACTCCCTCTGACCGCAAGGTGAACATGAGGAGTGAGAGCGCCCAGTATTATGCATGGGGCCTTTCCGGCCTGTCCCTGATTATTGCCGTCATTGCCATCAGCCTGTAACCAGTTGCATTCGATTTTTCTTCATGTCCATTCCCGTTATACAGCCTGAGGACAACGATATTTTTTCCTTCCGGTTCATTTTTTCCACGGCCAGAAGGTATTGGCTCTGGATTCTGGCGGCCGCTTTGCTGGGCGGAGCCGGGGCTTATTTCATTTTCGCGCGGCAGGGATATTTGTATGAGAAGACCGCCCGCATCATGCTGAGGGACGACAAGCAGAAAAATTCCCAGGTTTCGGAAATCATTCTTTCCGATTTGGGCGTCAGGGCGGGGGAAGCCAATCTTGCGAATGAGAGCTATGTGGTCCAGTCCTCGGAGGTGATGGGGCGCGTCGTGAAGGGATTGGAGCTCGGCGTTTCTTATTGGGAAAAGCGGAATATCCGGAAAGTAGAGCTTTACCATACGACTCCCTTGAAGGTGGAATTTGGGGAAGAAGTGGATTTCCAGCCTTGTTCCCTGGCGGTTACTCCTTTGAACGGCCGGGAATTTTCCCTGTCCTACCGGGAAAAGGGAGGAAGGGAAACCGCTCTTGCTGGAAAATTCGGCATCCCTTTGGAGCTTCCCTTCGCCACGGTAACCGTGCGGACTACGTCCCATTTTTCTTCCGGCAGCATAGGCAGGCCCATTTTCGTGGAACGCCTCTCCGTCAAGGAGGCCTGCGCCCAAATGCTGGGCCGCCTGAGCGTAACGCGGCCGGATTCCAAGGAAAGCAGCCTGCTGGAGCTGACGCTGAGGCTTTCCCATCCGCAGAAGGCGGAAGATGTCCTGAATTATCTTATTGAAGTTTACAATGACCATTCCAGGCGGGAGAAGCAAATCGCATCCACACGGGCGGAGGATTTCATCGTCAAACGCATTGAAAAGCTCGGCGGCCAGCTGGGCGGCGTGGACAAGCAGGTGATTGATTACAAGCGCCACAGCCGCATCGTCAAGGACATGAGCACGACGCTGGAGGCCACCTTCAGCAAGCTGCAGGAAATAGGGACGGAACTTTTTTCCACCAGAACGGAATTGATTCAGGTGAAGGTGCTTGCCGGGTTGCTTGCGGAGGGGGGCCGGGAGCGGGACATGATTCCCGCCAATATAGGAATCCAGGATGCGGGAATTGCCAAGCAGATCGAACTTTTCAATGACAATTTCCTCCAATACAAAAAGTTGAGCGCCAGCGCAGGGAAGCAGAATCCCATGGTTTCATCCCTGGCGGAGAATATGAAGGAAATGCGCGAGTCCATCGTCCGTTCCATCTCCAATTACTGCGATGTCCTGCGCGTGAGGATGGGCGAGCTGGAAAGGGAGCGGGATGAACTCAACCGGGGGTTGTCGGACATGGCTTCCAAGGATGAAGGCCTGGTTCCCCTTCTCCGGGAGCAGAAGGTGATGGAAGAGCTTTACCTGATGTTGTTGAAGAAGAGGGAGGAAAACGCCCTGGCTCTGGCTACCACGGAGCCAAGTGCCCGCATTCTGGAGCCTGCGTTTGGTTCCAATTCTCCGGTAGCGCCCAAACTCCCCCTGATGACGCTGGGCGGCATGGCCGGCGGCGCTTTTCTGTGCCTTCTATCCCTGATGGTGTCGAATGCGTTGAATACCAATGTGAAAGATAAGAATGACCTTGTCGGTTTGGTGAGCCTGCCGCTTGCAGGGGAACTTCCTCTGCTTTCCGGGAAGGAGCGCAAGAAGTTGCCGCTCGTCGTCATAAACAGCCGTTCCTTCATGGAAGAATGTTTTCATATTCTCCGCAATAATACGGAACTTCTGCTACTGCCCAATCCGGAGAAGGCTTCCCGAGTCGTGTTCCTGACCTCGACAAGGACGGGCGAGGGGAAGACGTTTACAGCCTTGAATCTGGCTGCCGCTTATGCGCAGACGGGGAAAAAGGTCCTCCTGATTGACGGAGACCTGCGCAAGGCCAGCCTTTCCGCCTTTTGCGTAGGGAAGAATTCCAGAGGTCTGGCGCATCTGCTGATGAATCCGCTGGCGTCTCCGGATTCCGTCCTGCAATCCGGAGAGAATTTTCCGGGATTCGACATGGTGCCGGCAGGTCCTGTTCCTCCCAATCCGGCCGCCTTGCTGACTCAGGGACGATTTGAAGACCTGATCCGGTACTGGCGCACCCGGTATGACCGCATCATTGTGGACGGCTGCCCGTATGAAGCCGTGGCGGACGCTTCCCTGATGGCCCGCCATGCGGACCTGGTCCTTTATCTCATCAGATGCGGCATGATAGAGAAGCAGTACGTTCCTTCCATCCAGGAAGTGGCGGCCAGGGGGGAATTCCGGTCCGTCGCTCTCATTCTCAATGCCGAGAATTTCAAGAATTCCCGTTTTCATTATTACAGTGAATATTCCGGTTCAGAAACTGCCGGATAATGCGGCTGAACTGATTTCCCCGTTTGGAAAACCTCTTTCCTCAACACCTGTTCCCCAGCATTCCCCCAGGATTTTTTCTTACGCCGTTCCATGAATACCGTCTCCAGAGTAATCAGAAATACAGGTTTTCTGTACATGAAAATGGGCATTACGATGTTCGTTTCCCTGTACACGACGCGCCTGGTCCTGAATGCCCTGGGGGTGGACGACTTCGGCATTTTCGGCATGGTGGCCGGCGTGATTGCCATGCTGGCTTTTCTCAATGCCAGCATGGCGGCGGCTACCCAGCGCTTCATGAGTTACGCCGAAGGGGAGGGGAACCGCGAGAAACAGAGGATCATCTTTAATATCAGCGTAGTCCTCCATCTTGCCATTGCGCTTGTAGTCGCAATCCTGCTGTATGCGGCCGCTCCCTTCCTGTTCGGGCATTTTCTCAATATTCCGGAAGGCCGGATTTTTGCCGCCCGGTGCGTTTACTGGGCCATGATCGCCAGCACGGTGTTCAGTGTTTTGGGCGTTCCTTATGAAGCCATGCTGAACGCCCACGAGAATATGCTGTATTTCGCCGTGATAGGCGTGCTGGAATCTTTTCTGAAACTGGGGGCCGCCCTGCTTGTCGTTCACGTGCTGGCGGACAAGCTGATTCTGTACGGGGTTCTGATGGCCGGGATTTCCATCCTCGCCATGACGGCCATGCTTGTTTATTGCCATAGGAATTATGCGGAGTGCGTGATTGCTCCGCTGCGTTACTGGAAGAAGGGCGTTTTTCGGGAAATGGGCAGCTTCGCGTGCTGGAATTTTACGGTTTCCGCAAGCAGCATGCTGTCGGAATACGGCGTCGGCATCGTTCTGAACCACTTTTTCGGGGTTGCCCTCAATGCGGCGCAGGCTGTCGCCCAGCAGATCAACGGACAAACCATGGCTTTTTCCGGAACCATGCTGAAAGCCCTGAATCCAGTCATTTCAAAAAGCGAGGGCGCGGGCAACCGCCGTCTCATGCTCCGGGCCTCCCTGTCCGGGTGCAAGTTCGCGTATCTGCTCATGGCTGTTTTCGCCATTCCCCTGATTCTGGAAGCTCCGGGGCTGCTCGGCCTGTGGCTTCATTCCGTGCCCGCCTGGGCGGTTCTGTTTTGCAGGCTCCAGCTTGCCCGGACCTTGATGGAACAGCTTTTCCTCAGCCTGGGGTCCGCCATTTATGCGGAAGGAAATATTCGCCTGTACACGCTGGTGAAAACGGGCTCCGGAATTCTTTTCCTGGGCGCCACTTACGGATTCTACAGCCTGGGGTGGCCTCCCTTCATGATGTATGTGGCCGCCATTCTTTTTGTCACGGTGCCCGGAGGCTTGCTGGCCCTTTCCATCTGCGTGCGCCGTCTGGGCCTGAGCCTGCGGGATTTTTCTTTCCGGGTGCTGGTGCCGTGCCTCGTTCCCAGCGGGGCTACGCTTGCCGCGGGCGTGGCCCTGGCCCGGATTTGTCCGCAGAATTCACCTGTTCCGGTATTGTTCCGCACCTGTTTGCTGCTGGGCGCCTTCCTTCTTTTCCTCTGGTTTTTTTCCCTGAACGCCAGGGAACGCGGCACCCTTGTTTTTCTTCTGAAAAGCGTGTGCGGTAAAGTTCAATTTTCCAAATGATTTCATGAATTCCTATTCCATCCTCATCAATACCTGTGATGCCTTTGAAGATTGCTGGGAGCCTTTTTTCAGGCTCTGGTCCCTTTACTGGCCCGGTTGCTCCGCTCCGGTTTACCTGAATACGGAATACAAGACCTACTCCGGTCCGGAAAAGGGCGTCGTTTCCCTGAAGAGCTGTGCCGGGCGGAACATTCCGGTCCGCAGAAGAGCCACATGGAGCCAATGCCTGAAGTGGGCCCTGGAGGCCCTGGAAACGGACACGGTGCTGTACATGCAGGAAGATTATTTTCTGACGGGGCCGGTGGATGGCGAGGCGGTGGAACGGTATGCGGCGCTGATGCGCGCTCATCCGGAGATTCCCTGTATCCAGCTGACGCCCGAAGGAATTCCCGCCCGCGAGCCTTCGCGGTATGAAGGCCTTTTCACCAGTGACCCGGATTATCCCTGGTATGCGTGCTGCCAGGGCGCCCTGTGGAACAGGAAAGCGCTCCTTTCCCTGTTGAGGGAGGCGGAGTCCGCCTGGAAGTTTGAATATTTCGGCAGCCGGAGGGCCAAGTATTCCCGCATGGAGTTTTTGACGGTGGATCCCGCCCTGTTTTCACGGGGGGGATACCAGATTATTCCCTACATTTTCACGGGTATCGTACATGGCAAATGGTACGGACCTGTGGCGGACCTGTTTGAGCGGCACGGCATTTTCATGGATTTTTCCAGGAGGGGTTTTTTTGATCCCGGGGAAAAACGCTCCTGCGCCCAACGGATCAGGAATGCCGCCAGAAACTGGAAGACGTGGCGAAGCCGGCTGGAACTCCGGGCCATGAGGCGCCGGTACCTTGGGGCGGGTGATACCCGCGACGGAAATTGAACAGATACCTGCCATGATTTCACTGATGTATCCGGGTTTGTATTTGCTGCGCCGCCTGTTTGGCCGCTGTTCCGGCAGGGAGGCCCTGCAGCCGCCCCCCTGTGAACTGGATGCGGATGCAGCCTCCGCAATGATCGAGAATCTTCTGCGCTCCGGCCGACCTGCCATGGTGGGGAGGTTTGGCTGCACGGAAATGTCCTGCCTGCATAATTATTTGGAAATTAAAAAACCGGGCCGGAACCCTCTGCATTACGCCACAGGCAGGAGAGACCAATGGTGGTGGAATAAAAATATCATGAGGCAGATGAGGGAATGGTCCGGTTTTTTCCCCGCTGCGCCGGAGTATCTGGCCCGTTTCTGTGAGCTGATGCTCCGCGACATGGAGGAACTGGACATCCTAGGAAGCTGGCTGCCGTACGAATGGGAAGTGATGCCCATGATTCACGGCGTTCCGCGCGTCCGCCTGCTGAATCTGGAGCCTTACTGGTCTTCGCGGCCATGGAGCAGGGCCCTGGAAGGGAAAAAAGTGCTGGTGGTCCATCCCTTTGCGGAAAGCATCATGCGCCAGTATGAAAGGAACAGGAGCAGGATTTTTGAAAATCCGGAGGTTCTGCCTCCCTTTTCCCTGGAGACGCTGGCCGCCGTCCAGAGCATGGGTACGGGGACGGACCGTTTTTCCGACTGGTTTGAAGCCCTTGCGTGGATGAAGGATGAGATAGACCGCCGGGTTTACGATGTCTGCCTCATTGGATGCGGGGCTTACGGTTTTCATCTGGCTGCCCATGTCAAGAGGAGGGGAGGGCAGGCCGTGCATCTGGGAGGGGCGCTTCAACTGCTTTTCGGCCTGCGGGGCAGGCGCTGGGAGGATCCGGCCTATGGAGCGGATCCCGGCGCTCCCAAATACGATTATTTCCGGCTTTTCAACGACGCCTGGATAAGGCCGGGAAGGGCGGAGACGGTAAGCCACGCCAGCCGTGTGGAAGGAGGGTGCTACTGGTGAAGAAGATGAATGACGGAAAAGACGGGATGAAGGTGCTCTGGCTGACCAATATCCTGTTTCCGGAGCCGTGCCGGATGCTTGGACTGCCGGAGCCGGTTCTGGGAGGCTGGATGTATGCGGGCGCGCAGGAACTCATGAAGGCCGTTCCGGATTTAAAGCTGGCCGCGGCCATGTTTTATCCGGGGAACGGGCTGAGGCGTCTGGACGGAGAGTCCATGACCTACTATCTGATTCCCGCCCCTGCCGACATGAACGCCTACAGGAAGGAGCTGGAACCCTTCTTCCGGGAAGCCCGGCACGCATTCGGTCCCGATGTGGTCCATATTCACGGTTCCGAATATCCGCACTCCCTGGCCTGGGTGAACGCCTGCGGTGCGGGGAATACCGCCGTTTCCATCCAGGGGCTGTCTTCCGTCTGCGCCGGGTTTTATCTGGGCGGCATTTCTCGCCGGGAACTCGTGAAATCCGTCACTCTGCGCGACCTGATGCGCCGCGATACCCTTTTTGCCCAGCAGCGGAGGATGAAGGCGCGCGGAAGGTACGAACGGGAACTTTTCAGCAAGGTGGGCCACGTGATCGGACGCACCGCCTGGGACCGGGCGCACGCGTGGGCCATGAATCCGGAGGCCCGGTACCATTTTCTTCATCCTACGCTCAGGGAGCCTTTTTACAGGAGTGAATGGGATGCCGGAGCGTGCGAAAAGCATACGATTTTTCTCAGCCAGTCCCATTACCCCCTGAAAGGGCTGCACAGGGTGGCGGAGGCGCTACCGCTGGTTTTGCGGCATTATCCGGATGCCAGGGTGCATGTGGCAGGGCCGGACATCCTGTCCGTTCCCGCGTGGCGCAGGAATGGGTACGCCCATTATCTGGGAAAACTGATGGAGCGGCTTGGTGTCCGGGACCGTTTCCACTGGCTGGGACGCTTGAGCGCGGAACAAATGTGCAGCCAGTTCAGGAAGGCCCATGTTTTTGTTTGCCCTTCCATGATTGAGAATGAGTCCAATTCCCTGGGGGAGGCGCAGATGGTGGGCACACCCTGCATTGCGGCCTATGCCGGAGGCATGATGGATTCCATTTCCCATGGGGAAACGGGTTTCCTGTACCGGTTTGAAGATGCGGAATTGCTGGCCATGCAGGTGTGCCGGCTGTTCGGGGACATGGATTTGTGCAGGCATGTTTCATCCCGCGGCAGGCGGGCCGCCCTGGCGCGCCATGACCGTTCCGCGAACGCGGAACAACTGAGACGTATTTACAGGGACATTGCCGGAGACGCCGCGAACGGGACGGATGGACGTGAAGGAGGAAGAAAGGAGGACTCTCCATGCAGTTGCTGATTTATCTTGCCAAAAAGGCCGTGCTCCGTTGCTGGGGCGTCTGCGTGCATCCCCTGCACAACATGTATGCCCGGTGGCTCCTGTATTCCAGCAACGCGGTTCACGGTCCCGGACTCTGTTCGTTCGGAATTCCGGACGTCAGGATATCCAGGGGGAGGAGTCATTCCGTGCGGTGCCGCATAGGAAGGGAGTTTACCATGAGAAACGGTTCCCATGGCGTTTCCCGTTCCTCCCAGCGCTGCCTGATTTCCGTGGACCGGGACGGTGTGCTGCGTATCGGGGACCGGGTGGGTATCAGCAATGCCGTGATTATCTGCACGCGGTCGGTCACTATCGGGAACGATGTCAAGGCCGGATTCGGCGTCCATATCATGGACACGGATTTTCATGCATTGGATCCGGAAGCGAGACGGGGGCCGGATGACCTGCTTCAGCGCCGGTCCGCTCCGGTCAGGATTGGGGAGAATGTTTTCATTGGGGCCGGGACCTTTATTTTAAAAGGAGTTTCCATCGGGGACAACGCCGTCATAGGCGCCTGTTCCGTGGTGACGCGTTCCATCCCCGCCGGTGAGATATGGGCGGGGAATCCGGCCCGCCGCATCCGGGGGCGGGAGGAAGTTTGCCCGGTTATGGAAAGGGGCCTTCATGC
The DNA here is from genome assembly GCF_001580195.1 of Akkermansia sp. KLE1798. Taxonomy (NCBI): domain Bacteria; kingdom Pseudomonadati; phylum Verrucomicrobiota; class Verrucomicrobiia; order Verrucomicrobiales; family Akkermansiaceae; genus Akkermansia; species Akkermansia sp. KLE1798. Next base: position 42,121 of record NZ_KQ971068.1, on the reverse strand, counting down.
ATAATATGGACATTTCATATCAGGCAGGCGGAGGATGGTCTCTTGATGGAAAATCCCGGCTTCCTTTAAGCATACGGGTCGTGCTCCCCTTTGCCGTCATGGTGAAGGCCATGATCATGCTGTCCATGTATTCGTCTGCGGCGATCCTTCACCCGATCTGTACGGAACAGGCCATTTCCCTTTCCTCCGCCCTCCTGCTGGCCGTGTCCTTTGTGATCATGCGGAAATATTTCCGGCAGGACGCGGCCCCCACCTATCCTCTCTTTTCCATTTATTTCCTGTGGGTATTCATTTGCTGCCTCCGGGGCGTTTTCGCTGTGGACGGCTACTGGTCCGCGAGGGCGCTTGCAACGAACGCCCCCACGCTTTTCATTCCCGTGCTGGTTTACGTGTTCAGCCTGCCGGAAGTCACGCGGCAGGTGCTGTCCGTCTGGTTCCGGATATTCATTCCCGTTTTTTTCCTGTTCATACTCACTCTTAATCCGGATTTTTACGCCTCCCTGCTGAATCCCCTGCTGATGCTGGTGCCGTGGCTGCCCCTGCTGCCCCGGCGGTGGAAGCTGGTGGTGCTGGTCATGGCATGCCTGATGGTATGCATCAGCATGGGGGCAAGGAGCCAGATTTTAAAGGCGCTGGTAGCCTTGTCCCTGCTGGCCTTCTATTGCGGCAGAACTTTGCTCAAGGATTGTTTTTACAGGATGATGCGCCATGTCCTGTTCCTGCTTCCCACCCTGTTTCTCGTCCTTGGTCTGGGCGGCGTCTTCAATGTACTGGACGTCGGCTCCTACACCGGAGTGCCGGGAAGTTCCATGGAAGACGACCTGTTGGCGGATTCCCGGAGCATCGTCTTTGAAGAGGTAGCCACTTCTTCCGTGAAGGACGGCTGCATTTTGCTGGGGCGTACTCCGGCCCAGGGATATGAAACGAATTTCCAGATGTCCCAGGATGAGCGCCAGTCCTACCAGGATCAGAAACGCCGCGCCTGGTGCGAGCCCGTCCTGCTCAACATTTTCGCCTGGACGGGAGTGGCGGGGCTGCTTCTCTACACGGGATTTTACTGGCAGGCCTCCTATCTGGCCATTTACCGTTCCAACAACCGCTGGATGAAGCTGCTGGGGGTGTTTGTGGCTTTCCGGTGGTTGTGGGGATGGCTGGAGGATACCAATTTCAATCTGGATATCATGAACGTCTCCCTGTGGATGATGATCGCCATGTGCTATTCCAGCCGTTTCCGGGCCATGACGGACCGTGAACTTCATGAATGGGTGGGAAGCATCTTCCGCCGTTCTTCCTCCAACCGTGTTTCTTCCGTACATATTCCATGAAAACCGACGATACATCCGGAAAAAAACTCGCGGTCCTGATGACGTGCCACAACCGCAGGGAAAAGACGCTCCGCTGTTTGGCCGCCCTGTTTTCCTGCCGGCCGGAAGCCGGACTGGAGCTTTCCGTGCATCTGGTGGATGACGGTTCTTCCGACGGTACCGGAGACGCCGTGCGGCAGGCCTACCCCTCCGTAGCCGTGATCAGGGGGAACGGTACCCTCTTCTGGAACCGGGGAATGCGGAAAGCGTGGGAGGACGCCCTGAAGAAGGACGCGGATTTCTACCTCTGGCTGAATGACGATACCGTGCTGTATCCGTCGGCCCTTGTCCATTTGCTGGAAGCCTCCCGGCAGATGGAGCACCTGGCCGTCATCTGCGGCTCCACGTGCGGTCCAGGTACGGATGAATGGACTTATGGCGGCATGTCGGAAGGGAAGCCCGTTATTCCGGACGGAACCTTGCAGGAGTGCGCCTTATGCCACGGGAACATTCTGTGGGTGCCGCGGCATGTGGTGGACCGCATCGGCATTCTGGACGGATTCTATCTGCACGCCCTGGGGGATTACGATTATTCCCGGACGGCGCATTCCTGCGGAATACCGCTGCGGGTTGCCCCCTCCTTCCTCGGAACCTGTGCATGGCATGACAAGGCCGTTCCCTGGACGGACCGGGAGGTCCCCCTGAGCCGCAGGCTCCACAATTTGTATTCCCCGCTGGGGAATGCCCAGCCCAGGTATTACTTCCATTATGTCCGGAAACACGAAGGCTTGCCGGCCGCGTGCCGGGCCATGGTGTGCATGCATGTACGAGTTTTTTTCCCCGCCTTATGGACAAAAACGAAATAGACTGGATTTTCCAGATAGATGATGAAGAGGTGCTGGAAACGTACAGGACCCGTGACAATTATCTCATTGAACATTCTCCGGAGGGGGATGGCTCGCGGTGCGCCGTTTATTTCAGCAGCAATGATCTGTATTTTCCCAACAACCGCGCCCGGTTTCATGAACGGGTGACCCGGAGGAATACGTTTGAATGGTTCGGAACCAGGATTCCGGGCTGCGGCAGGCACATCTTCATCCGCGACGTCTTCAAGCAGTGGTACCTGGGCGGCATTAATGCCCGTCTGAATTCCCCGGAGAAAGTGCTGGAATGGCTGAAAGAGGAGACAAAAGGCTGCCGCGTTACGATGATGGGCAGTTCCGCGGGAGGATACGCGGCGGTTCTTTTCGGCTCCCTGCTGCATGCGGAGCGCGTTTTTTCCTTCAATGGTTATTTTGATCTTGCTCCGGAAACGGACATGGAGAATGCCGCCTTGGTCAATCCGCTGCTGGTCCGCTACAGGAACGACGTGCAGCGGGCTCCTTTCTACAGGCTGGCGCCGTTTCTGCGTGAGCGGACTCCCGTTTACTATTTTCATTCCCTGTTTTCCCCCATTGACCGGCGGCAGAGGGAGCTTCTGGGAAATCATCAGGGAGTGCATGTCATTCCCTTCCGCTCCTCCCGCCACGGAATTCCCTTCCTCAAATGCTGTCTGAACCGCATTTTCCAATACTCCGATGAGAAATTGCTGGAGCTGTGCGGCACGGAGCATCATCCCGTGCGGTTTTCCCTTCGTTGTGCGGGCGTTTGGGAAACGGCTGCCGGATTCTCCAGACAGGTGTGGCAATATTACAGGAAAAGGCACTGAACCATGAATGGCATGAAACGGAAACTGATGGTTTTTCATCAATATTTGGCGCCCTACCGCATTGATTTTTTCAATGCGCTGGCCCGGCGTGGCGACATGGAAGCGTTCTTTGAATATGAAGATTCCCCGGATCACCACTACAACAGAAGGGAAATGGAATCCCGGTGCGTTTTCCGGCCCCGGTACCTGAACCATGTTCCGGTTGCCGGGCGGCGCATTCCCTCCGGACTTGCGCGCATTTTGAAGGAAGGGAGGCCGGATTTGGTTCTTGTTCCGGAATTTTCCATTCTGGCCCTGGAAGTATGCCTGCTGCGCGCGGTTTTCCGTTGGAAGTTCCAAATCATCAGCATTTGCGATGACAGCATGGACATGATACGGGGGAACGAACTGTCCCGGCTCCATGCCCTGGCGCGGAAGATGGCCATGCCGATGATCGACGATGTGATTTTACCGGATTCGGAGGCATGCCGCTGGTACAGGGAACACTATGGAAAGGGCATTTTTTTCCCCATTGTCCGGGATGAACAGGCTTTCAGGATGCAGTGCCGCGGGGCGCTTTCCGTCAGCCTTTCCTTGCAGGAAGAATACGCGCTGCACGGCAAAAGGGTGGTCCTGTATGTGGGGCGTCTGGCTCCGGAGAAGAATTTGGAATGCCTGGTCAGAGCGGCCGCGAGTCTGCCGGAGGATACCGTTCTTGTGATTGCGGGATCGGGCAGTCTGAAAGAGGAGCTGCAGCATTTGGCCGCCCATATGCAGGCCAGCGCCATTTTTACCGGCTGGCTGGAAGGGGTGCGCCTGGCGGCCTGGTACAATCTGGCCGATGTCTTTGTTCTTCCCAGCCTGGTGGAACCGTTTGGGGCGGTTGTCAATGATGCGCTGGCTGCCGGCTGTTTTTGCCTGGTTTCCGGGCGCTGCGGTTCCTCCTGCCTGATCCGCCGTGGATGGAACGGGGAATTGTTTGATCCGGAAGACGAAGAGGGGCTGGCCTCTCTTCTCCGGGAAGCCTGCCGGAACCGGGGAGTAAGGCCGTTCTTTCCACACCTGAAGGAATGTCTGATGCCTGCCGGATTCCGGGAATACGTCAACCACCTCATGGAACATATGGATTTATGAATACTTCCGCCAATACCGCCCCGGGCCGGTCCCGTCTGATTCTGTCTCTGCGTTCCCTGGCCAACGGAATGCGCAGTTTCATCCGGTTCCGCGTCTTTCAGCGCTGGATCACCGTGGGGGGAATGACCAGGATCGGAAGCCACGTGCATCTCAATGCCCCGCACAGGAAAATCATTTTCGGGAACCGGGTGCAATTGGGGCCGCATTGCCATGTTTCATGCGATATACGTTTTGGGAACAGCGTCCTGTGCGCGGCCCGCGTCTCGTTCATCGGAAGGAGGGAGCATTCCTTCAGCCTGCCGGGATGCACCATCTGGGATTCTCCCCGGAATTGGGAAGACGGAATGACGGTCATCGGCAATGATGTGTGGATAGGCCATGGGGCTGTTATTCTGGGGGGCGTTTCCGTCGGGGACGGGGCGATTGTCGCGGCTGGGGCCGTAGTGACCGGAGACGTGCCGCCCATGACCATTGCAGGGGGCAATCCGGCCAGGGTCATCCGCCGCTTTGCCACTTCCGCAGAGGAGGAAAGGCACCGGAACTACCTTGATTCACTGAAATGAACAAATCATGATGCAAGTCCTGATCAACGCTTACGCCGTCAACCCGGACTGGGGCAGCGAACCCGGCATGGGGTGGAACTGGGTCATTCATCTGGCCCGGCACTGCAAAGTGCATGTCATTACGGAGGGGGAATGGCGGGAAAACATAGAAAGGGAACTCGTCCGTCTGCCGCAGGCCGGCAATATCATGTTCCATTATCTTCCCGTGCCGGAGAAAGTGCGCCGGATGTGCTGGAATCAGGGGGACTGGCGCTTTTACCATCATTACAGGCGGTGGCAGGAACGGGCGCTTGTTCTGGCGCGGAAAATCATGGAGGAAAACCGTATTGATCTCATTCACCAGTTAAACATGATCGGCTTTCGGGAGCCGGGAATGTTGTGGAAAATCAAGGGAGTTCCCTATGTATGGGGACCGGTGGGCGGCATGGAGAATGCTCCGGTGGCCTATTTGTGGGAAAGCGGCTGGAAGCGGGCGGTACAGGCGGCATTGAAAAACGTGATCAATGCCGCTCAGGCCAGATTCCAGCCTAGGGTGCGGAAAGCCGTGAAGCGGGCTGATGCCGTCCTAGCTTCCGTCCAGGGGGTGAGGGAGATCATGGAACGCTGCCACCGCAGGAAGGTATTCTTAATGAGTGAAACCGGATGTTTTGCCCGGCCGGATGCCGTCCGTCCGGAAAAAAACGGCAAGGAATTCAGGTTGCTGTGGGCGGGACGCATGATCCCGACCAAACAACTGGCCCTGGCATTAAAAACCCTCAGCTATCTCCGAGACTTGCCGGATTTGAAGCTGCATGTCTGCGGAGGAGGGGAGAAAGAGCGGGACTGCCGGAATCTGGCGAAACGGCTGGGTGTGGAGGGAAAGTGCGTGTGGCATGGAATGGTCTCTAATGAGGAAGTCCAGGGATTCATGCGCGGAAGCGATCTGTTTTTTTTCCCGAGTATCATGGAGGCTACCTCCACCGTGCTTGTGGAAGCCTTGATGAACAGGCTGCCCGTGCTCTGTTTTGATACCTGCGGCATGGGGACCATTGTTGATGAAACCGTGGGATGCAAGATACCCCTGTCCCGTCCCGGACAGTCCGCCCGGGACTTTGCGGAACGCATCCGTTTCTTTTTCCACAACAGGAAAATATTGCAGGAGATGGATGGAGCGTTCCGCGCCAAGCAGAGGGAACTGGACTGGAACCGCAAGGCGGAAATAATGGCCGGAATTTATCATGAAATTCTGGAAGGCCGCCGCATTGCCCATGAATGAAAACCGTATGGAGACCTATTTCAGCATAAGATATGAATTTGACAGGGAACGCGTTTTCCAGCGTATGGACGGGGTGCTCCGTTCCGGAGGGAAGGGATACATCTGCGTGGCGGACGGCCATGTACTTTCCGAGGTGCAGCGCAACCGGGAATACCGGAAGGTGCTGGGCGGAGCCCTGCTGACCATTTGCGACAGCGGCTGGGTACCCGTTTATTTGAAATGGCTGCTGCACGCGGACAGGCCCCAGTATTGCGGCGCACAGATTTTCCACGATGCCATCGCTATGAAAAAATACAGAATGATGTTCCTGGGAGGAACTCGCGACACGCTGGACGCTCTGCGCCGGACCCTGGTGCGGGAGGATCCCCGCGTGGAATACATGCCTTTTGAGGAATTGCCTTTCTGCGCTGCGGATGAGTTTGACTATGGGGCCATTGCGGCGCGGATCAATGAATACCTGCCGGACATCATCTGGATTTCACTGGGCGCCCCCAAGCAGGAGGTATTCATGAACAGGCTGTGCCCCCATCTTCAGCGGGGAATTATGGTAGCCGTGGGCGCCGTTTTTCACTTTGCCGCCGGCGGACGCATCAGGAGGGCTCCGGACTGGATGGTGGCCTGCAAACTCGAATTTCTCTACCGCATTTTCAATGAACCGCGAAAGCAAATGAAACGCTGCTGGAAAATCATCTCCGTATTGCCCTGGATTTTTATCCGGGAAAAACAACGGCAAAAAGCCGCCAGACCGGGGGCCTCATCCGGATGGGGAGGAGAGACTCCCCGTTTGCCCTGCACCCTGGTTTCGTGTTTTGGGCAGGTTCCCGGCCATATGGGAGAACTGCTGGAATCATGGGGCAGGGAAAAGGACCGGAAATTCATCATTATCAGTGACGATGCGGGATTCTGGAATCTGCCCTCCAACGCCAGGCTTGTTCCGATGGCTTTTTGCGAACTCCAGCGCCTGGTCAGGATAAAACTGGGAAGGCGGCATAACGTGAAGGCTCCGGAGGACCTTCCGCCGCTTTTGCCGGAATACCCGGTTCTTTTTGAGGACTATGTGGGAACAAACCGGGAATTGGAGGCCATGGCCCTGGAAGGGGGGGCCGGCTCCTCTGAATCAGCAGTTCCGTCCTTCCATCATTAACATTTCCCGCTTCTTTAGGCTTCCGCCGCTACATTTATATATTTAAACCATGATTACTAAAATTTTTGTTTCCGGCTTTTACGATATCATCCATGCAGGGCATATTCAGTTTTTCCGTGAAGCCCGGTCATTGGGGGATTACCTCATCGTCTCCTTTGCATCCGAACAGGTACTCTGGGAAAGCAGGCGTAGAAAACCGTCCATTCCGGATGACCATAAAAAAGTAATTCTGGAAAGCCTGTGCATGGTGGACAAGGTGGTATGCGGAGAAAGCCTGACACCGGGAATGGACTTTGAACACGTTTTTCTCAAAGAGCGGCCCGATATTTTGGCCGTTACGGAAGATGACTGTTACGGCGATCTTAAAAAGGAATTATGTGCACGGACCGGAGCTCGGTATGTGGTGCTTCCCAAAACGCCTCCCTGCCCGGAACCAATTTCCACCACCCAGCTTGTGAACAGAATCAAGGCTCCGGCCAGCGTTCCGCTACGCGTGGATTTTGCAGGAGGCTGGCTGGACGTTCCCCGCCATGCGCGTCCCGGGGCATACATTGTCAACTGTGCTATCAGCCCGTTTGTTTCCCTGGATCACTGGCCTTATGAACTCCGTGCCGGACTGGGGGGCAGCGGAGCCTGGGCCATGCTGCAGGGCAGGGACCCCGTCCAGTCGGAGCTTGACCTGGGAGTAGGCTGGCAGGACCCCGCCGTGATTGCGGAAACGGGCTTGTGCGTCTGGAGATCCGGCCCGTCTCCTGTGCTGGATATCAAGAGTACCGGTGATTTTCTGGCGGGCAGAATGGCGATTTTTCACACCGGGTATGCGCATGATACGCCGGGAATGGCTGACGGCTGCAGAAATTATGACCGCATAGCCCAGTCTTCCCTGATCGCCCGCGCCGGCGTGATGGAGCGCAATATTCATGAACTGGCTGCCGGCGTGGCGCTGTACCACAGCGTGCAGCTCCAGGAAGGCATGGCTCCCCTCCCGGTCGTAGGAGAAGAGCTCGCCAAAAAATATCTGGGAGGCGGATTCGGCGGATATGCCCTGTATTTGTACGCCTCCCCGGAGGACAGGGATGAGGCGGTACGTCTTCATGATAGCATGAGAGCCGTGGAACCGTTTTGTAAAAGTCCGTTCTGATTATTTTCCGGAATGAAAAGGTGCATGATTGGCGAGTGCGGGGCGGAGCGGGAACCGGAAAAGGAACCGGATTCTTCCGTGGCCGCTGTGCTTGAACCTGTTTCCGGAAAACCCCCGCGGGAATGCTGGCTTGACCTGGGCAGGGTGCTGGGGTTGTTCTTCATCGTTCTATTCCATGCTTCGGGAAACGGCATGGAATTCCCGCTGTTCTTCCAGAGAGTGCCTTTTCTGTTCATGGCAGCGGCCTACTTTGTGGGACGCAGGAAAACGTTCGACTGGCGGCATTCCCCGTGCAGATATATTCTCTTTTATCTGGCGTGGAACGCCGCGGCTTGTCTGGAAGCGTTCTTCAGGCATTTGATTTATTTGAACCTGGGTTATTCAAGTACATGGGACTGGAGCATGCTGCCGTGGAAGCTGACGGGAGTCGGCACTACCTTTCCCTACGACGGCCCTCTCTGGTTCTTGAAATACGTGATGGTCCTGAGCCTCCTTTCTCCGCTTTTGTTCACGCTCAGAAAAAAGAATCTGCTGATTCCTTTGACGATGGCCGTTCTTCTTTCCGTTGTGCTGTTTCCCCGGATCAATATGCTGTTCTCCGATCCTCCCAGAGTTCCGTGGGCTGACTCCCTGGCCTTTTTCATGCTGGGCTTTTGCGTGTCCTCCCTGACACTGGGAGATATCAAGCTGTTTCTGAAAAAAAACGTGGTTTTTTCCCTTCCGGCATTGGCGGCAATAACGTGGATGAACTCTCATGGAATCATCTCTGCGGAAAGCCTTCACACCATGCTTTTCTGGGTTCCGGGAATTCTGGGGCTGGGATCCCTGTGTGTTCTGTTGTCGGAAAAAGTTCTCTTCAGTAAAATTGCCAGGGCATGCGCGCCTCTCTTTTTCTTCATCTACGCCGTCCACTGCCTGGTCTTGCCCTACATGATGCCGCTCCTGTCCGGCATCCTGCCTTCCGGTCTTCTTCCTGCCGCAGCAGCTACGTTCCTTATATTTGCGGGAGCCTTCTTTCTTCATCAATGGGTAGTCCGGCATCATCCCGGCTGGGAGTACCTGATCTTTGCCCAAAAGCGGAAAAAGGCGGCGACCGCCGGAAGGGAGGAGGAGATGTGTGTCGCTGGCACCGGCTCTCTCCGTTCCGGCCCCATCAATGAAACCCGCCTTTAGCAGACTTCCGTTTTTTCTGCGGCCGCCAGGTATGGGAAGGTTTTGTCTCCTTCAATGCAGAGGAGGAAAGCACCGGCTCTTTCCTCTGCCTCCAAATGCCGATCTGGCTGCTCTTCACCCAGGTTTGCCTTAATGGTATCAAGGTTGCCTGTTGGGAATTTGTCCGAGAAAGACAGATGGATTTCCTGTACTGGAGTATGGGACACCTTCACTAGGGCGGCTGTTGTATTCCCTGTTGAGGACTGTTTTTTCATGCCAACATTCCATACGGGATGATATTTTTGTGGAACAGGAAGAAACTTTTTTTGAAGTGGTTTCACTCTTGCCGTTTTATCCAACGAATGGGAAACATTCCTTGTATGGGTACGAATGGATCAGACCAAATCAACACAGGATGATAGGAAAGCCCTCCTGAAAACTGTCTAAACAATTGTTTCAACTGTTAAAGCAGTCACACTCAAGGAGGACGCAGGCTTTTCACCAGTCAGGATTATTCTGAGTTCACGATCATGGACGGGACGGCAATGAAGTTGTTCAACTACTTTGCAATAAACAACAAGAAATAATCATGAATAGCATTAATACAATAAACGGAGTTCTGGTGGCAGCGCAGAGTGATTTTATCGGCCATGCGGAGAACAAAACCATGCATCTCACAGAAGAGGAACGGGATGTCTGGAATGCTAAGGCCGATGCTTCCACCCTCTCCGGTAAGGTGGATACGGGCACGTTCACGGCTCACGAAACCAACGTCACACTTCATGTAACACAGGAGGAGCGTGAGAAGTGGAATACGAGAAATACGAAGGGGGCGATGGTAGCTACTCAGGATGGGCTTGACGAACATACTGAAAACACGGCCATTCACATTACCTCCGAAGAGCGCGATCGGTGGAATAACACTCCCGAATTGGACGCTGCTGGAAATATGGCGCTTGGGGGAGAACTGACGGCCGCGGGAGTCATCAACGCCAACGGCGGGGTAAACATCCCCGTAGCTCCGCCAACCCCCATGCATGCAGCCCGGTTGGTGGATGTTCAGCGGTCCGTACTGGCAGGCATAAATTATTACCGCCCATCTGTAGCCCTGGTGTCAGCCCGCCTGGGGACAGTGTTTGACCAGATGCGCGGATTGAACTTTGGCTTGCCGGCATCTCCCGTACGCGGTATTTCCGCAGTCTCGGTGAATACGGACACAAGCACGTATGCACAGTCTAGGCCTGCAATTATCAAGATCACGTTGACCCTTCATCAATGGTGTAACACCATGATTTGCGTGTCCAATGCAGCTGACATTATCGACAGTATTGACAGCCCTCTGTTGTCATCTGGAGCGATTGCTCAGCTATCTATCAATGAGGAAGATGCCAATAACGCATACACCATATATGATTCCACTGGCTCAGTCGTTGGACAGGGCACACTGCCGCGCAGTTTAAAGGGGCATAACGTAGTAGTGGATTACTATGTAGTTGTATGGCGTGATCGAATTTATTTTTACCAAGGCGCTTGCTGGACTAATCGAGAGAGCCAAATTCCCGGCGACTCTTACGAATTGCCCTTGTACTTGGGATATGTGCCAAGAGATGGCTATTACGGCATGGTTAATCTAATTATCGCCAAAGGAACCAATGCCCATCAGTGGGGACAATCTCCGGCAGGCGTCCTGCAAAGTATCACCGAGTTTCGTTTGGATGATGCAGGTGTGTTTTTCCCTAATTTAAATGATTGATTAAGATATATCAAAAGCACAAATACAGATATAATTCACAGAACCAGCTTGGTGAGATAAGATGACCATGGCTGCTGTATATCGGGATACGGCAGGATATGCCTATACAAACCGATGCACGCAGGACAATATGCCTACCGGTTAGAATCCGACTCCCGAGTCGGCCGGACTTCCGGCACAAGCACCTGGGAACGAAAACCCGGCCTCTGGGAAGGAGATGATATCAACTTCACCTTTGATGCAGAATTCAATCCATACAGGGGGACTTCTTTGCATTTCAATATGTTGCATGTCTGCAAGACAATGTTTTTAAAATCATTTCAGCGTCTTGCAATATGTCTTGAACTTTCAAGAAAACAACAACCGCAAGCACTGGTTGACAGCAGCTTGCGGTTGTTTTGAAGTGGTGGAGGCGACGGGAGTCGAACCCGTGTCCTGAAGGCCGTTGATACCGGCATCTCCATGTTCAGACGCATGTTGCTGCGTTTCGCGGCCGCTTCGTCATGCGCCAACTACGCAGGCTCGCTAGTTGCCTGTGGAAGTCTCGTGCGCTGCGCGGCAACCCCGCATTGCACCAGCCTGCTAAGCTTTCATCATCCCCTCTAGCAGGCGTTGAGGTTCTGACGCGGCTGAACTAATTAGGCAGCCAGAGCAAGGTCGTTAGACTCTGCATTTATTTTTTTAATCGGCTTTTTAGAAGGCCAGCCGATTAACCTTCACATGCAGCCAGCACCGCAGACTTCCAGTCGAAACCATGGCGCCCCCATATGTATTGCCGGTATAGACAAAAAATCCTGCCGTCGTGTTCAGGCAGGAATGATGTTTTACCGGATGTGATGCAAGTGGCACGCCCGTAGGGATTCGAACCCCAAACCTTCTGATCCGTAGTCAGACGCTCTATCCAATTGAGCTACGGGCGCTTTGACTTGCGTCGTTACCGCATAAGCGGTGAGAGAAATATAGATTTTTCTCCGGGAAAGTCAAGATGTTTGTGATGTGATTTGATAAAATAATCAGCATTTTCTTTTTTCCGGGGGACGGAATTTCCCCATGCCGGCCGGCTGGCATCCCGTCCTGATTATGGGGAAAGGCGTTGCGCGGCGGCGTGTCCTGTGGCACACTGCGGGGAGAAGATGAATGGGTTCAAGCTGATCAGATCGCCCATGGAGGCATTGAAGGAACACTTCGGGTTTTCCGGGCTGAGGGAGGGGCAGGACCGTGTGGTGGCTGCCATCATGGAGGGGCGCAACGTTCTGGTGGTGATGCCTACCGGGGGCGGCAAGTCCCTGTGCTACCAGCTTCCCGCCCTGTGCCGGGAAGGCGTATGCCTGGTGGTCAGCCCGCTGATTGCCCTGATGAAGGACCAGGTGGATGCCCTCGTGGCCAAAGGCATTCCCGCGACCATGATCAACAGCTCCCTGAGTTTCCCGGAACAGAAGGAACGCCTGTCCGGCATGAAGGAAGGAAGCTACAAACTGGTGTATGTGGCTCCGGAACGTTTCGGCCATGAGGGATTCATGCGGGCCCTGGCGGAGGTGGACGTGAACATGGTGACTGTGGACGAGGCCCATTGCCTGAGCCAGTGGGGGCACGATTTCCGTCCGGATTATTTGAAACTTGGCCGTGCGATTGAAGCCATGGGGCGGCCGCAGGTCGCGGCCCTGACCGCCACGGCTACGCCCCGCGTGCGGGACGATATTCTGGAGCATCTGCATCTGGAAGACCCTGTGACCATCGTGCGCGGTTTTGCCCGGGAGAACCTGCATTTCCGGATTACCGCGTGCGATACGCACAAGGAGAAGTACAAGAGACTGTACGATCTCGTAAAACACAACAAGACGGGAATCATTTACTGTTCCACCCGCAAGAAGGTGGAACAGGTGTATGAGGCGCTTTCCGATCTGGGCCTGAGCGTCACAGCCTACCATGCCGGCATGACGGACGCCCAGCGGGAGGAGGCGCAGAATGCCTTTATGAACCGTCAGGCGGACATCGTCATTGCCACGAATGCCTTCGGCATGGGGATTGACCGTGCGGATGTCAGGTTTGTGGCCCATTTCGAGATTCCCGGCAGTGTGGAAGCCTTTTACCAGGAAGCCGGGCGGGCCGGACGCGACGGCCGGGACGCTTATTGTGAGCTTTTGTTCAACCATGCGGACTTGAGGACGCAGGAGTTTTTCATTGAGGGAGTCAATCCCGGCGTGCCTCTTATTGTGGAGCTGTATGAGTTGCTGCGGAAGCATTGCAGCGCGGAATCCCACGAGGTGTCCTGGACTCTGGAGGAAATGGCGGAACGCCTCAAGTGCCGGAATGCCATGCAGGTGGGAGCGGCGCTGTCTGTCCTGATGCGCAACGGAGCCATCAGCCGCCATGATGTTCCGGGGCAGCGGGTGAAGCTGACCAGGGTGGCGGATCCGTCCATGAGCGGCCTGAAGATACCTTTGGACGAACGGGCCATCCGGGAGAAGGAGGTGCGCGACCGCGAGAAGCTGAAGGCCATGACGGAGTTTGCCTATTCGTCCGGATGCCGCCAGCAGTGGATTCTGAATTACTTTGGAGAGGAAGGGGCCGTTCCCTGCGGTCGCTGTGACCAGTGCATGGCCCTGGGAGTGGAGGAAGGCCAGGTGATGGGGGAGGAAGAAACCAGAGTTGTTCGGCAGGCGTTGAGCGGCATTGCACGCACTTCCGTCCGCCTGGCGGACGGTTCCTGGCAGGGGCGCTGGGGCAGGACGAAAGTCATCCAGATGCTCAAGGGGTCCAAGTCCCAGGATTTGTTGAAGACGTCCCTGGTCCGTCTGAGTACGTACGGCATTCTTTCATCTTGGAGTGAAGACGATATACGCCAGTTGTTCCGCGCCATGCAGATGGCGGGCCTCACTAAAATGAGCGGGGAAGCGGACCGCCCCCTGATTACCCTGAGCCCGAAGGGGAACGAGGTGATGATGGGCAGGCAGGAGGTTTCCATGATCTGGCCCTTCGCCCGCAGGAGCGCTGCCCCGGAACGCAGGGGGCAGGCCAGGGTCCGCGCCACGGGGGATTTGGCCGCACTGGGAGAGTTTGATGAAGATTTATTCATGAAATTGAAAGAATTGCGGAATGAACTGGCCCGGGAAGCCGGAATACCCGCTTACGCGGTTTTCCACAATTCCACGCTGGAGGCCATGGCCCGGCTGAAGCCGACTACGCACCGGGGGGCCATGAACATACACGGCATCGGGGAGCGGAAGGCCGCGCGTTATCTGGATGATTTTCTGGAGATGATCGCCGAGCATTGCGGCGTGTAGGAGGTCGGTTTTTCCGCCTGCGCTCTTCTCCCGACGTCTCAAAAAGGGAAATATTTCCATTTTTATCCGTTGTCTGGCAACTGAATGTTACAATGGGGTTACATTTGCCTGCGGAGGGCGGTTGGAGGTTGATTTTCTGAAAACAGGCTGTTTAGTCTGTATTCATGAAAACAGACAATGATACCATGACTGGTGCGGGGCGTCTGGTTCTGGCCGCCGGGGCCGGACTGCTTCCATTCTTCCTGTTTGGAACTTGCGGCTGGGCTTCCATGCCTGACGCTACTTCTGGAGAACCTTCACTGCCAAGTGTAAAGATGGTTCCCAAAAAGCTGGCCCTGTTCAAGAACGGTTACGGCACGGTGACACTGGAAGGGAAGACGGCGGAAGGCTCCTCCATGGAGCTGGCCGGGCTTCCCACTCCCTCCTACGGATCATTCTGGCTTTCCGCAGAGCAGGGCGTTTCCGTCCGGGAATTGATCAGCAGCAGAGTGAAGGTGACCATTCCCAAGTCGAACTATGACAGGAGCGAATTACTTGCCGCTAATGCCGGAAAGCTGATAAAAGTCACCACGGCACAAGGAGGAACGATTATAGGAAGAGTGGTGGAGCCTGCGAACAACAAGGTCCGGGAATCCCACCGCCCCAATTTGATGGGTTCTCTTTCTTCTCCTGTGGAAGATGGCCGGGACATGTACAGGTCTTCCTTTGCGGTGGCGGGAAGCATTCTGCTGCAGACGGAGACCGGACATGTGGTGCTTCAGGAAGCGGCGATTCAACAGGTCGAGTTTCTGGAAACGGATATTTCCTTTCCCACCTGGACGACGGACAGAACGCGGTTGGTGATGAACCTTGAAAAACCGGCTCCGGGAAAAACGGTGACCGTGAACAGCCTGTCTTCCGGCATCAGCTGGCTGCCCACCTACCGGGTGGAGCTGGGTGCGGAAGGACATGCCCGGTTGCTGTGCAAGGCAACGGTCATGAATGAACTGATGGACCTGGACAAGGTGGATATGGAATTGATTTCCGGCTTTCCTCGCCTGGCGATGCCCGGGCTGCCTTCTCCCATCTCCATGAAGCAGAACATGAGCGCCTTGTTTGCCGCCCTGGGGTCTGAAAAACCCGGAACGGAATACGCCCGGTCCCTCATGGACAACTACATGAGCCAGGCCCGCACTCCGCAGCCCGTATTCACCATGGAGAAGGCCACGGCCATTGATCCGGGAACCGTCAAACAGGCGGAGGATTTGTTCTTCTACTCCCTTCCGGATTTTTCCTGCAAGTACCGGGAGACGGTGACCAGAAACCTGTTTGGCGGCGATATTCCCTACCGCCATATTTATACGTGGGACATTCCCAACCAGAAGGGCCTGGCGGAATGGAACCAGAACCGCGATCGCGGGGCGGCGGCTTCTCCGCTGGACGTCTGGCACTGCATTCAGTTGACGAATGGCTTGAATCTGCCCTGGTCCACAGGAATGGTGGAATTCGTTTCCCAGGGCAGGCTTGCCGGGCAGAGTACGCTCACCTTCACCAATCCGGGAGAACGTGTCCTGGTCAGGCTGAATAAATCCATGGAAACCATGGTTCATGTCTCGGAAGAAACACTTTCTACCGAACCGGTGAAGGTGAGGAGCTCCAGCTACCAGAAACACACCGTAAAGGGAACCCTGACCATGAGGAATGTTTCCGGCAGGGACATGGAATTCCAGGTAAACAAGAACATTATCGGGACTCCGGAAACTGTTTCGGGAGAAGGAGAAATGTCCAGCCTTCCAAACTGGAACCGTTCCCTGAATCCTGACGGAAAATTCCAGTGGAAACTCACGCTGAAGCCGGATGAGAAAAAGGAACTGGAGTATCAATATACTTATCTGGATTAATTCCTGCCCGTATATTTATGTATTGACATCATTTGGAGTAGTGTGTACCTTCTCTCCCACACATTACCCAGACGGAGCGGTGGCTGAGAGGCTGAAAGCACTCCTTTGCTAAAGGAACGTACTGGCAAAACCGGTACCGAGGGTTCGAATCCCTCCCGCTCCGCCAGCTTTTTATCACGCTAGAGCACGGAAAGCCTGATTTTATAAGGATTCCGTGCTTTTTCTTTGCGCCATATTACGCCAGAAAACGGAATGCTTGCTGTACAAGTGGCTGTACAAGTTTTAAAAATTGTACAGTTCGCATGGCAGGGATTATCAAAAGAAGTAATAAATGGGTGGCCGTCTTCAAGACGCTCGACGGTAAAGAGATCAGGAAAACTACCCGTGTCGACGTGGTCCCAAAGGTTATTCCACCCGGGACAAATAAAAGAGCGCTCATAGCGCAAAACGAGGCCAGGGCTCGTCTTATTGCCGAGGAGCTTGAGAATGGACACAAGACCGGCTTTATTGACTCGCAGCGGCTCAAAGCTATAGCTGGCGGAGATGTTCAGGCGGCCAGCCTTGGCAGAAAGGTTGTGAGCGTTGGGGCGTATCTCCATGAATGGTTGCAATCACGATCTGGCAAGATTCAGGCTTACGAAAGAGACGGGAAGGCCGTCAAGCAGTTTATTTTGTTCTTGAGGAACGATGGGGGACAGGCAATAGCATCCATCAATAAAGACACCGTGAGACGATTTGCGGAGACAGAAATGGAGCGCGTGTCATCCGGTACAGTCTCAAGGTATCTTGAATCTCTTTCCTGTGCGTTTAACCAGGCGGTGGAAAAAGAATTGATCATCTCCAATCCTTTCAGGGGGGCTCGACTGGATAAGAAAAAAAAGCAAGACGATAAACAGGAGCGTAGTGCGTTCACCGTGGAAGAGGTGAAAAGACTGGTGGAGATTTTGCCGGGGGAATGGCCGGATATGATACGTGTATGCCTTTATACGGGCGGCCAGCGTCTTGGAGACATTGCCACTCTCAGATGGGAGCAGGTGAATCTGGAGGGCGGCTTAATCTCCATGACCTCGCAAAAGACCAAGCGGCGTATGAACAAACCAATCATCGGGCCGCTGAAAGAGATATTGAAAGAGAGGGAAAAGTATTCCATCAATGAATTTGTGTTCCCCTTGGCCGCCATGAAGCATGCACAGGGCGGGGGGAAGTCCAGCAAGCTCTCTCTTGAGTTTACCGGACTACTGAAAAAACACGGCATGATTTCTTCCGGGGAAAGGAAAGTGCCAGGCGATAAGCGTGTGCTGTCTGAAAAAAGCTTCCACAGTTTGAGAGCCACCGCAGTGACGATTTTAAGACTGGCAGGCGTGCCGGCGGACTTGTGCCGTTTCATTGTAGGGCATGATTCTGAAGAGATTGAACGGGTGTACTTTCGGCCCGATTCGCAGGATGTCGTTCACGCAATGGAGGAAATATCCAGCAAGATTATTTTGTAATCCTCACGGAGGAATTTGTCATCACCTGAACGGATAATTGAGGAGAAAGCGTCTCAATGGATGTCACAAGACATCAAATCTCATGGAAAAACAGGAATTTCTACCCCCCCCCCCCCCTTTGTAATGCTTTAAATTATAGGGAGTTAAGAGAAAAAATATCAGCAAGAAAGGGTTACGTCTATGTCAGGTAACGTAATGCTTGTATTTTTCTTGCTGGCTGTGCTTTTTGGGGCCACTTGTTACGGCCTGGGCATCGTAGAAGGTTGTCGGAGAACCATGAAGAGGATCTTGAGAAATATCACTCAAAAGGAGGAGAAAAAGAAATGAACTCGTCAATCTCTTCGTTTTCCCGTTCCGGCATCAAAGATGACTTAGGAATCCATATCAAGATGTGTGTGCCTACTTATCTCCATTACGCTCTTAATACTAATGATGGGAAAAAGATCGTGAAGAGCTCTGATATGATTTTTGATGAAAAAAATGTAGAAAAAATGAAAAATAGTATTGACTGGTGGTTAACCACCGATTATGGTGAGCACATGCCAAGTCAACGGAAGATAGACAAAAAACAGATTTCAGTATGGATACCAATCGTCCTCTTCCGAAAATTTCAAAAGAGAGCAAAAGAGCTGAATATGACCATGACTGAAATCATTACCGCTTATTTGGTTCAACAAACTCAAAATGTAATTCTTACACCCGAAGATTATGAGCACATCGCCAGAGAAATACGAGAAAAAGCAAATAACAATTAACCTCCCTATTGACTTATTTGAACAGATAAAACTGATTGCACGGAAAGAACAAAGATCTGTTTCCGGACAAGTAGTTTTTTTGCTCGCAGGTGGTGAACCACCTAAAACAAAACGCATTAGGAAGGAGCGAGTTTTTTTACCTGTGGGTGGTGAACCACCTTTTGAGAAAAATGAACAGAAGAAGGCGAAACGATAATTATGGATTACTTATCTCAGCAAGTTGGGATTATTTTTGAGATACTCCCAGGCAACATCGGTGATGTTGACGTCAAAACCGGACACGATACTTCCGTACCAGGAAAGTCGAATAAGAATGCCGGCTGCTATCAGACCATTTACGATGCCATCCCTGTCATCAAATCTCTGTGTTCGGGTATCGAAGCAGATATATCTAGCCAGAACATCTTTCTCTTCTGGAGTGAGAGCATGGAGACGCTTGATCACCTTTTTACGGGATTTTGCCTTGGAGCGAGAGGTTTTGATAGTGTTCCAAGCCTTTTCCAGCAGGGCGCAGCCGGAAATAAGGAACACGAATCCCGCAATATCGCGGTAATCATGGGGAGAATAGCTGATATGCAGGGCCTCAAGAATGCTTTGAGGAGCGAAAAGATAAACTGCCGCTGCGGAAAAGATTATGCCTGCATAATTGCAAGCGAATTTAAGCAGTTCTGCCAAGTATTGGAAAAAAATCATGAACCCAGAGGATAGGCTTAAACGGATGTATAGACAATAGCCTTTACATTAAAACCAATAAGAAGAAACATGAATAAAGAACAAACGATAGTCAGCCTCCTTATTGAGCTGGATAAAATGCTCAAAGTCGAAACCCACGAGGACGCCAATCCATGCTTCAGCATCAATGAGCCTGAAGACAAAATTCTCCGGGCGAAATACGCAGGGAGAATTTACGGAGCCCGAAGGCTTTTAGGATTGAGCCTCGAGTCCCAGCCCGGAGCATTGTTTCCCGACAAAGAAAGGGATGCGTTTACCGATCTTGTTGAGAAGAGCCAGGAACCTCCCGCTTGAACAAGAACACTAAGGAAGGATCGCCGTGTAATTTTTCGGAAATAGGATAAATAGCCGACACAAGTTCCCATCCATCTTTTCCTTGATTGTTAAGAACTTCCATATGCTTTTCCCATACGTCCTTATTATGATTTACTGCCAAGTATGTATATTCGAATTTAGCCATAACCAAGCAATAACAATTTTACATTAAACTATCAATATCAAATGCCCCGGTACGAAGAATTTAGCCATGAACCGTTCAAAGCCGAAAGGCAGGGGCTCCATTAAAGAAACAATCATGATCATCGAATACGACTACGAAGACCGCTGCATCCGGATGGATGGAGAGTTTATCACGCTGGACGAGGCGAGTGGCTTGCTGGGAGCTTTGGAGATTGCCATTGACCAGTGGGAAGCGGACCACACCACCTGCGAAAATCCCGACGGCCACAACGACGAATTTTAACCAAAGCCATGAACGGGAACGGAAAAACGATAGCCAGTCTCGCGGATGCCTTGGAAGTGCTGTCCGGAGTGCTGAGGGAATTGGCGACCACTCCGATTCCTCCCTCTGCTGAGGCAGCGAGCGTCGGAATGAATAATTTTGTTCCGGTAGATGAATTCGGAAGCGCGAAAGATTGCGCTGAACGGTTTCACTACTCCGTCAGCGGCATTACTCCTTATTTGGCGGAGGGGGTGAGGCTGGGGAAAATTACCAAGATGACGCCTGTGAACAATCAACGAGGAAGGAAGGGCGAGGCGCGCTTCAACATGCGCGAAGTTAGAGATTTTCTCTCCAACCAATCAAAATAATGAATACACATCAACATATTATCGACCGAGGCCCTTACAAGGGCATGGTGGAAACTATCACTGACAATCCCCATCCAGCCAAGACGGCGCGCTGCTACATGTGCGGCGAGTCTTTGACGGCCGCTTCTTCCTGGTTATCTCTCGTAGGCGACCATCAGGACGGCGTATTTTGCTCCCGCTATCTGTGCCGTCTATGTGCTTACGAACGCCTCAACGGAATTCCGGACGACGCGGAACGGTGCTGGAACTACACGCAGGCCGCCCGATCAACAGATCGCCTCGCCAGAGTCATCATTCATTTGGTGATGGAGAGCGTAGTGGTTGCCGCAGGGGCGAGCGTCTTATTCGCCTTCTTTATCCTTATTAAAAACCTTTTTAACTAAAACAAACACCATGCAAAGAAACGAATGTAAGCCCGGAACGGAAGTCATCATCCGGGGAACAATTAAGGAAGATGACGGAACCAATATAATCCCTATCCTTGTCACTATCCACGACAACGAACACGAAGAAAAAATTTTTTTTGAACCTTCCTCCCTCGAACCCGTCGCGCCGAAGTATGACCCGAAGAGAGAATTCCGCAAGGGGGATATTGTGCGTTTTGTGGGGAGAGGTAGGAAAAATTATCTCTTATCTCCAGATAACATGGAAGAGTTTACCGTGCTTGAAGATGAAAGACATGAACAGGTTCTTGTCAAATGTTGCGAATACACGGCCTCTTTTCATTTTGCTGACCTCGAACTTATAAAGCCCATTGAGGAAATAAAAGCAGCACCGCGAATCCTTGAATGCCTAAAAAGGCAGTTGGCCGGGGTCAGTTGGCGCTGACTCCCGGCCTTGTTACCCTGAACCATGCAAAGATTATGAGTAACGAAAGTACAGATAAACTAGATTTGCCCCAGGCGCCAGTTCCGAAAAAGACACTCTACGAAATTGTGATGTCCGAGGACGTGAAAACACACATTACGCAGTTTGTGGAGGGAATGATGACGCCGGAACGATGCATAAGCATCTTTTGGAATTGCTGCCAGAAAACCCCTCTCCTTCAGCAATGCGCCCCTATTACCCTGATTTCCTCGCTGAAAAACTTGTTGCTGATGCGGTGTGAGCCGGACGGCATCCACGGCTATCTTGTGCCCTTTTGGGTCAACGATAAGAGAACCGGCAATTCCATACTGACTTGCGCCCCGGTGCCTTCTGCCCGCGGCCTGATGCGTATGGCCCGCTCCAACGGCGTCACCAATCTCAACATTGGCATTGTCAGAGAGGGAGAGCCGTTTTCCTGGCGGCTGGATGACGGCAAGTTCACCATGGGCCATATTCCGGGCTGGGGTGATAATGAGGACCCTATCAGGGGCTTTTATTGCACCTGGACGGATAAGGATAGCTACCTGCATGGAGAGCGCATGAGCTTGAAAGCCGTGGAAGAGATAAAAGGCCGCTCCAAGTCCAAAAACAAGAAAGGGGAGATTGTAGGCCCTTGGGTGACGGATTTTGGTCAGATGGGCCTAAAAACGGTCATCAAGCGTGCATCCAAGCAATGGGATTTGCCTCTGGTTATCCAGGCCGCAATGCAGGCCGCCGACGATCAGGAATTTGAGGGAAATATGCGGAACGTAACCCCCGAAAAAACGGACGGTCCAGCCGAAGGGGAAACCCCCTGGAACAACGCTCCGGCCCCTGAAGCATTCCAGAATGACCAGCCGGAAGCCCTGCCGGAACCGAAGCCGGAAGGACAAGACGATCTTATTCCCGGATTGAAGATGCCCGCGCCGAAAGAAACCGCAACCGTCAACATGGAGGATTATTGACATGAGCCTTTCGCCGAATTGTATCGTTTATGAGAACGTGCCGCAACGTTCGGAGGCGTGGTTCAAGCTGCGCTCCGGCCGCCTGACAGCCAGCAATTTCAACAGGCTGCTGACGCCCACGGGCCGCAAGCCTCAACCCCGGACCAACAAGGAAAGGGGCCCGTGGGGCAACCTTATCATTGAATTATGCTGCTCTTTCCTCCGCCCTGATGAAATTACCTTTGAAGGCAATTTTCACACGGACCGCGGAGAGGCTCTGGAAGCTGAAGCACGGGAAGAGTTTTGCAGAATAACCGGCCTGACCGTAAAGGAAGTGGGATTTATCCTTTGCAAAGATGGACCAGTTGGTTGCAGTCCTGACGGGCTCATTATTGACTGGAAAGGCAATTACATTGCCGGGCTGGAAATCAAATGCCCTCTTTCCAAGAATCACGCCCTTTATCTGCTCAACGGCGTTTTGCCGGACGACTACCGACAGCAAGTACATGGCTCTATGGCTGTGACTGGGTTGCGCACATGGTATTTTGTCTCCTACTGCCCCGGCCTGCGTCCTTTCATCCTCAAAGTTAAATGGGATGAATACACGGACAAAATCAAAAATGAGCTGGACGAATTCAAGGAAGAATACCGGAATGAGTATGATCGCATCATGCCGCTAATCCGGCCAGCCGTAGAAGGGAGGGTGGCATGAGGACCAGGGCAAGAGCGATCCACCGTCCCGGCGTGATGAACAAGACGGAAGCCGCCTATGGCTTTTATCTGTCCGACCTTCAGAACAAGGGAGCAATCCGGGAATTCAAATTTGAATCCGTCAAGTTAATCCTTGGTAAAAGATGTTCCTATACGCCGGATTTCATGGTTGTACTCCCGGACGGCACCCTTGAATTCCACGAGGTGAAAGGCTTCTGGCGCGACGATGCCAGGGTAAAAATTAAGGCGGCTGCCGACAAGTTCCCCTTTGTCTTTTTGGCCGTAAAACAGACAAAAACGGGCTGGGAAATCGAAGTCATTCAGGAAGGAGAGCAGATCAATGAAAGCCGACCTTGACGCACTCAACGCCATTTACGGCACCCGGTTCTGGATTGGTCAGGAAGTCACGTTCATGTTCTGCAAACGTCCGTGTAGATGTACCGTTATTGGTGCAAAATTTGGAAGGTGGCTCCATGTAGAGAACAAAAACGGCGAGTATGTTTGCCACCCTTATGACGCCTACCCCGTGATCAATCTGTCCGGCGTTGTCACCTTTGACGGCTGGATCGTGGGAGCAAACGGAAAACTCAAAATAAAGAAAGGATAAATTTAAATGGAATCTACATATAAATTCAACTGCAATATACAACAAGGAAAAGTTATCATAAATTTAACATTGAATTATGAATCAAAAGAAAAAGAGGAATTGTTTGGAATTGCTCTTATGCTTAGAGAATCGGCAGGTTATTTAGAATCTGTTGGAAATCAGATGCAGGAAGGAGGTCAGCAATGATCAAAGAACGTCCTATCCTCATGTCCGCGCCTATGGTTCGGGCTATCCTTGCCGGGGAAAAGACACAAACGCGTAGGCTTGTTAAATCGAGAAACGATTTAAGCCGTTACAATAAAGTATTTGTCCTCTCTAAAAATGAATACAACACAGATATTGCGACTGAATTCAAGGTAAAGGTTGTGGCTAAAAAGCCCATGGCATTATTCTTCAAGAATTTCATCAACGACCTTGATGTTGAATGCCCTTACGGAAATGTCGGCGATCAGCTTTGGGTGAGGGAGACTTTTTTCGAGGTGTACAATGATCAATTCCAGCCCACCGGGAAATATTGCTACGCCGCCACTCACCAAGGTTATGTAAATGTCTTGGACGACGACGGAGGCATCAAAATTAACAAAGATGGTTCGGATGCGTCACCATGGAAACCCAGCATCCACATGCCCCGGAAAGCATCCCGCATCCTTCTTGAAATTACGGGAATCCGTGTAGAGAGGTTGCAGGACATTTCTTGGGAGGATTGCGAATCTGAAGGCATCTTGCAAAAGCAAGAACACGATTATACGGTTTATTTCGACTACTTGAAAAACGATTACTTGGCTTCAAATCCAAAAGAATCCTATCAATCTCTTATTGAAAAAATTAACGGCCCGGAAACATGGGAGAAAAACCCGTGGATGTGGGTTGTGGAATTCAAAACTATCGAAGTGAAAGGAGGCTCGCGTGAAAATAACGCCTGAAAAGAAAGCTATCCTCGCTTACGGAAAAGCCCGTGGAATAGTGGAAGAACGGCTTAGTATTTTAAACGATGCGACAATTCGCGCGAATATCGAATGTGGCGAATTGGACAGAAAAGAATACAAAGAGCTTTACGATATTGACGAAGCCATCCGCGACGCTTGGAAGAAACGGGCCGCGTGCAGGGCATGGAATCCACCGGAAGGACGGGATTGCCGTAATTGCAAATATTTTAGACTGCCGGAAAGACCCGGCACACCTTGCTATAATTGTCCCGGTTTATACAATCAAATACCTCATAACTGGGAGCCGAGAAAGGAGGGCGAAAATGAAACTGACGCCTGAGCAGAAAGCTTTTTTCGAGTACGGTCAGGAATACAAGGACATGATGATATGCCGCTGGGAATACAACGCAGGCGTATGTGCCAGGATTAACCTTGAAGCTCGGATTCGGCGCGCCTGGAAGATGCGGGCCGTGTGCAGGGCGTGGACCATCCCATCAGCAGAGCGAATCTGTGAGAACTGTACCCATGAAGGAACGCATCCATTAGAGACGCCATGTTTAGACTGCTTAAGAAATCAGTCCGTATATTGTGAAGAGGGAGGCAATGCGGGAGATGGCGATTACTGGGAGCCGAGAAAGGAGGGGGAGTGAATGAGCTACATCTTTTCGCGGGCGCTGGTGGAGGAATATTGGGCAGCGAATTGCTCGGAATCCGCACCGTCTGTGCCGTCGAGATCGAACCCTACCCAGCAAGCGTACTGCTCGCCCGGCAGAATGACGGACTACTCCCGCCTTTCCCGGTATGGGATGACGTACGCACCTTTGACGGACGACCATGGCGCGGCCTTGTTGACGTGGTATCTGGAGGCTTCCCGTGCCAGGACATTTCCTCTGCGGGAAAAGGCGCCGGCATTGATGGGGAGCGCTCCGGACTCTGGCGGGAAATGCACCGAATTATCAATGAAGTACGACCTCGCTACGCATTCCTGGAAAACTCACCTTTGCTTGTGGGACGAGGCCTTGCCAGAGTCCTCGGTGATCTTGCCGAAATCGGGTATGATGCGGAATGGCTTGTGCTGGGAGCGGACGATGTGGGAGCCCCGCACGTCCGAAAGAGAATCTGGATACTTGCACATGACCCCCACGCCAACGACTTGCAACGCCCCCAACAAGGGGAGCCATTCATGGGGCCCAAAGTTCTTGCTGGATGTAGCTTCAACAGGTTGGATTCCGGGGATGATGTTTCCGAGTCCCCTTGCCTCGGATCACAAGAGACGTGGCCCGAACAGCAGGCAACAGGGATTGTCCGAATTTGTCCGGATGTTTCCAACGCCCAGCACCAAGGGAATGTGCGGAGGGAGCGGCAGTTTCCAGAAAATGAAATCCTTGGAATCCGAGGGGGTTGTTACGACGGAAGAACGGAAACAAATGACTGCGGGGAATGGTGGTCAGCTGAACCCGCCGTGGGTCGAGTGGCTCATGGGGTGGCCGCTAGAGTGGACCGCCTTAAAGCCATTGGCAACGGACAAGTTTCGGCAGTGGCAGCAACTGCATTCCGGGTTCTGCTCGGCAGATTGATGAACTACAATCCTCAACTGACGCTTTTTTGATTATGGCTGGAGACTGGATAAAAGTAGAACACACGACGCCCGACAAGCCGGAAGTGGTAAAGTTGGCGGAAATACTGCACATGGATGACCCTGATTTTGTATTGGGGAAACTGTGGCGGTTTTGGGCGTGGGCAGATGCCAAT
This sequence comes from Akkermansia sp. KLE1798, assembly GCF_001580195.1. Classification (NCBI taxonomy): domain Bacteria; kingdom Pseudomonadati; phylum Verrucomicrobiota; class Verrucomicrobiia; order Verrucomicrobiales; family Akkermansiaceae; genus Akkermansia; species Akkermansia sp. KLE1798. The sequence goes on along the minus strand of NZ_KQ971068.1, from coordinate 15,972 downwards.
ACTCAAGACGGAATCCTAAAAACGAAATATGCACATATCGACCGGGTTGTTTATTGCCCCGGATTTGCCCGCGGCCTTGTCTCCGTTGGCTGGTTGCAAGGCCGTGAAGGTGCCCTTGTAATCCCCAACTTTGACCGCCACAACGGCAATTCCTCCAAGGCGCGCGCCTTGGAAGCGGAAGCAAAACGAATCCGGCGATCTCTGAAAGACCAATCCGACAACGTTTCCGACATTGTGTCCGACAAAAGTCCGACATCATGTCCGACCGTTGTCCGACACAATGTCGGACCAGAGAAGAGAAGAGAAGAAAGTAATACTACTACAACTACAACAACCGGACGCGAGGTCTGCCAATTTCCGCAGGACGTTTCCGAGGTTGACCGTTTCATGGCCGCTCAAGTGCTGCATCCACTCGGAGACGAGCTTTCCCGGTGCGCCGAGCGGTTTTTCAACGAGCAATCCGCCGTTGGATGGCGGAACAAGCACGGAGTCCCCTTGTCGGACTGGCGGCCCCTGGCCCGCCAATACGCCGCCACATGGGCGCGTAACAACCACGCCGATTCCGGCTTGAAACCCGCAAATACTGCGGGAACTACATCAAAATCAACACCTAAACCCTCACGAAGAGATGACTTCTGGAAAGACTGACAACCCCATTGACGCCCGACAAGCCCTGAAGAGCGCCAGCATTGAAAACATCCTTGCCTCAATGGAAGCGCTCGCTGCCGACGACGGAAAAAGCATCGAAGAATTGGAAGCCGAAGCGCTCGCTGCCGAAAAGCAGCGGGAGGAAGAACGCAAGGCAACATACGAACGGCTGGGCCTAATTGACCGCGGATTCCCGCGCCGGGCCATTGATTGCCTCGACGAAGTAACCGGAGAACCATGGAAGAAGGCCCTCCGTGATGCCTACCGCCTTGTTTTGACGCCTGGAAGCATCATTGTACTTAATGGACGTTACGGCACCGGGAAAACGGTTTTAAGCACGTTTCTTGCCCGCCTCATGTACAGGCGCAAGAAACGCGTCCTCTACTCCAAGACGTATGATTACACCATGGCCATCCGTGAGACGTTCAACGGCGGCGGATCGGAATCTGCCGTCATGGCTCGCTACAAGGCGCCTTACTTGCTTGTGCTGGACGAGTATCACGAGGTTAAAGACACGGACTTTACAGGCCCGGCCCTGGAACGTCTGATTGATTACCGGCACCAGAACGGCAAGCCGACAATCATCATTGCCAACTACAACCCCGCCATCCTGGAAGATCGTTTAGGCCCAGCCATTGTTTCCCGCATCCATCTTTGCGGAACCATCATCACGTGTGACTGGCAATCGTACCGGGAAATTAACCACCACCCCAACTAACCCTGGAATCTCGTATAGGGTAAGGCTATCGCCGACGCCGTTGACTGCATTTGATCCCATAAAAAAGGAGCCCTTCCAGTGAGGGCTCCTTTTTTTGCCGCGGCTGTCAATGGGAGTCAGGATTGCTTTTCACAGGATGTTCCGTGATTTCCTGCGGCGTGTTTTTGCCGTCCGTGGATTTTGAGTTGCGTCCTCTTTTGTCAAATGAGGGGATATTTAATTTTCTCCTGATTTTTCCGATGACTTGTATTGATATGCCCGTTTTATCCGCAACATTTTTGTCAGTCATTGTTCCCAGTAAGGCGATTAAATCTTTATTCTGTTTTATTGTGTCTTCTAGGTTTTTTTCCTCACGCAATGCCGGTATGTTCATTTTTATTCTGATTCTTCTTACGGCTTCGGAAGAAATATCAAATTTTTCAGCTATTATTTTATCATGATTTTTTCCTATCATGGATAAAAGTTTTTTGCGATCTTTCGGTGTAAGTCTATCTAATTTGTTCTTGCTGAATGGTTCAATGTTTTGTTCTTTTCTAAATTTTATAATTGTGTATATGCTGTACCCTGTTTTTTTTGCAATACTTAAATCAGATGTTTTTCCTAATAAATCAAGAATCATACTTTCGTCTTCCTTCTTAATGGATGCGTTTGAAATTTTAATTCCTAGTTTTTTACGATACTGTTTTACGTATGAACACGGTATTCCAAATTTTTCCGCTATTACTTTATCAGGTTCTTTTCCGAGCAGTGGCAGTATTTTTTCTTTTTTCTCTGGAGATATTCTATTTTGAGTGAATGATTTAATTCCTAAATTTTTTCTAATGAAGCATATTCCTGCTCTGGAATAGCCGAATTTTTCTGCAATTACCGTATCAGGAGCCTTGCCTAGCATCTTAATCAGGTCTTGAGGATAGTTTTCTTCTTTATGTTTTTTAGTGTACCTTTTAATCCCTAATTGCAGGCGTTTGTAGCGGACAGTTGATATTTTAATTCCAAGTTTTTCCGCTATTACTTTATCAGGTTCTTTTCCGAGCAGTGGCAACATTTTTTCATATTGCTCTGGTGATAACATATTGATTTGACGGAATGCGTCAATTTTTAAGCTCTTTCTAATGAGAGCTATTTTTGAATCTGAACAACCGAATTTTTCAGCAATTAATGTATCAGGTTCTTTTCCGAGCAGTTTCCGAATTTCTTCATATTGTTCTGGTGATATTTTACTTTGACGGAATGATTTAATTCCTAAATTTTTTCTAATGAGGGCTATTCCAGTTTTTGAATAACCGAATTTTTTAGCAATTTCGGCATCAGTTTCTTTTCCAAGTAAGTCAATTAGTTCTTTTTGATCAACTTCTGGTACGGGGAGTTTTATGGCTCTGTAGATTCCAAGTTTTTTGCGTGTTTGATATACTGTTACTGCGGGTATTCCTAGTTCTTCCGCAATTGCTGTATCAGTTTTTTTCCCAAGCAGTGGGAGCATTTCTTGATATTGCTCGTCAGTTATGGTGAGGCGTATTCTTTTTTCTTTGTATTTTTCGTGCAATAATTCCATGAGTAATGACATGGAAGGGGGCGTTTTTTGTTTTCCGCTCAACCATTTCCAAATGGTGTCTTGCGTCACGTGCATCATGTTTGATGCTCTTCTAACGGCGGAAGTGCGGCTAAAGAACTTGTTTTTGTTCTGCACCCAGTCAATGAATTCTTGTGCGGTCATAGTATGAAAAAAAAAGGGGCGGTGGTTGACCGCCCCATGAAATTTATTTAGCGAACTTCTACACGGGAAGGAGCCTGGGACCAGTTAAGGTTTTCTCCTTCTATTTCTTCGCCAGTCATTTGTTCAAAAAGCATGAAGATTTCAACCTTGTTTCCTTCTGCATCATAGCCGGGAGCGGACCATTCTTCCATGTAACTGCCGTCTTCGTATTTATCGGCGTAGGAACCGGGGAAAACACGGCAAGTGCATTCCATCTGGCCTGTTGCGTAGTAGGTTTTGCCGTCGAGTTCGTAGCTGCCGAATTCATGTTCAAGGTTGGACAGATTGATTTTTTTTCCGTCTTCCGTGATGATGATTTTGTTTTCGTTCATTGTCTTGTTCTTTCTAGTTTTGTTGTTTGGATTGTGTCTTCGTTCGGTCCCTTACCTCCCGTTGACAAGATCAAGTTACTATAAAATTTATAGTAACGCAAGAAGAAAATGAAAAAAGACGGAAAAAGTTGTCATTCCGTTTTTTCTTGCGGGTTGACGCAAAATGTGAGAAAAGGGATTTGTTCTTTCTAGAACTGTCAGCCCTTCGGGGCTGTGGATTGAAACGATCGTAAGATCAAAAAACGAGCGGAAACGCTTATTCCCTAAGAAAAGGGCGGTTCTTCGGAGCCGCCCTTTTTTATTCTTCCGGGTAATCAGGGAGGGAAAGCAACTTCCATCCGGCGCCGTTCCCTCTACCCATTTTGCGGAAACGTCCCGCCGCACAAACTAGGAGTCCATATACTCTTTTACCCTCTTTTTCCCCATACCTGTTTATCATGTAGAGTTTGAGGTTCCGCGCGGTGATTTCCTCTCCTTCAGGAGATTCCAAGTGCCAGACTTTCGCATGGCAGTTGGTTTCAAATTTTCCCGTTCGCGGATGTTTTCGCGGGCCGGGAACGCCTCTATGTTTGCAAGCTTCAAGAAACGCCTCAGACATGATTTTTCTGCCCTTCTGCCCTATTTTTGCACATTCAGTAGAGCAAAATCTCTGATGCAGCGCCTTCCTGGAGCGGAATGCCTTGCCGCATACAGGGCACGTGAAAGTCTCCCAGACTGCAGCATAATGCGCCTGGAGGCATGCACGGGAGCAATACATCCTTTTCCTCGCCTTGTAGCGGGGCGGAATATCCTTGCCGCATATAGCGCACTTTTTCATGACAACTATATTTTTTCAAAAGGCGAATAAATCAAGAACAAACAAACCACTTGATTTATTTGTCTTTCTCCCATTAGATAAAGCCGCAGGAAAAAGAAGTCCACATCAACAATAAAGCGCCCTCCTGGGCGCCCAAGTCTATATACTGACGAATTAGCTCAAGAGATAGTCTCAAGACTGGCCGCAGGGGAAACGATGAAATCCATTTGCTCCGCTGCTCACATGCCGGAAGTCTGGACTGTTTGGAATTGGCGGGAAACCAAGCCGGAGTTTTCCAAACTCATTCAACGCGCGCGGGAAGCTCAGTCGGAATCCATGCTCGATGATTGCCAGGCCCTGGCGGATGATGCGGCGAGAGTTGCCCTCGACCCGGAATGCGGATCGGCTTCTGTCGCGGCGAAGAAGCTCGCCATTGAAACGCGCCTGAAAGTCGCTGGCCGTTTCGCCCCGGAGAGATTTGGGGAACGCGTCCGGCAGGATGTTGCCGGCGTTCCCGGCGCGCCGCTTGAACGCAAAATAACCCTGGACCCTGAGCAGCTCGCCCAGCTCCAAGAAGACGAGAAAACCGCGCTGGAAACCATCGTCGGCAAACTCCATCCTTAACCAATCAGGACACGCATCCCTGTCAGCTTCTTCTTGCGTCACATCCTCCGCCTGGAGCCCTATCCCTGGCAGGTGGAGGCCATCAAGGCGTTGTCCCTCGGCAAGCTGACCTTGGGAGGGAAGAGTGTCGCCCTCGTGGCTCCCAACGGATCCGGCAAGACCTCCAACTGCATCGCGCCGGCTATCCTGTACTTTCTCGCCTGCTTCCCGCGGGGGCAGGTCCCCGTCACATCCTCGTCATGGATGCAGGTGGAAAAGCAGCTCTTCCCGGCGCTACGCCGCTATATGGATAATCCTTTTTTCACCGGCTGGACATTCAACAAAACGGAAATCCGCACGCCGGAAGGAGGCTTTGCTGTGGGATTCTCCACCGACAACGCGGGCCGTGCCGAAGGATGGCACCCGAAAATCTCGCCCGACGTGGATCCCGTCTTTTACGTCCTCGACGAAGCCAAGACCATCCCGGACTCCATCTTCACCGCGGTTTCCCGCTGCACACTCTTCAACGCGTTCATCACCTCGTCGCCGGGGGCTGATTCCGGTACCTTCTACGACTGCTTTCACAAAAATTCATCCCTCTACTACAAAATCCGTGTCAAGTACGAGGACTGCCCTCACATCGAGATCAACGATCCGGGCAAGGCCGAACGCCTTAAAAAAGAATACGGCGAGCAATCATCCTTTTACCGTTCCGCCATCCTCGGGGAATTCACCGATCTCGACGGCCAGTCCGTCATTTCCCGGCGCGCCCTCATGGAGCTGGTCAACAACCCGCCGCCCTTCCTCGACACCGGGGAGACCTGTGGCGGCTTTGACTTCGCCGCCGGGGGCGACGAAAATGTCTTCGCGGCCGGGCAAGGCAACCGTTTTTTCATTGCCGACCATTGGTCGGACCCGGACACCGTAGGAGCGCGCGGACGGTTCCGCAGACGAGCGTCCGAGCTTGGCATCCCCGCCGACCGCATTTTCGCGGACGGCGACGGGCTGGGACTCCCCCTTATTGACGACTTCCGCGCTGAGGGCTTCCCGGTGCACTCCTATCGGGGCGGCTTCCCGGCCGATGATACGCAGGCCTTTGTCAACCTCCGCGCCCAGGCATGGAGAGCATTGGCCTGCGGCATCGAAGAAAAAGAGCTCATCCTCGACATTGACGAGGACACCATCGAGCAGCTGGTCGCTCCCCGCCTCCAAACAGACGCAATCGGACGTGTCCGCATTGAAAGCAAGGAAGACATGGCGAAGCGCGGCGTTCGTTCCCCCGACCGGGCCGACGCTCTTGTTATGGCATGGCATGCGCGGAAGAATAGTGGCCTGACAAGGCAGCTTGGAGCGTATTATGTCACACGGGCGAAAAAAAAACGTTCCATCGGCAGGTATTAGGATTGACAATATATCAACATATCTTTATGTGTAGATATGTATTCAATCGCAGGGTAGTGAAACGGTATCACGCGGGGTTCCTGTCCCCGAGTCGGAGGTCTAACTCCTCCCCCTGCAACCAATCTTTTCCTCCATCCAAGCTGCAGGTTAGACGCCGTCAAAAACATTATCAACGCTCCCAAGCTGGTCGCCCGTCAGGATGCCAGGATTAAAGAGCTGGAGACAGACCTTGCGAGACGAGCCTTGACGGACCGCAGCAGGCTTCCGGGCCGCCCGCAATGGTTTGAGTATTGGGACCCGCTTCAGGGGGCGGGTATGCAGACCCTCATTGACGCCAGAAATGAAGCCAGAAGGGGCGCTTTTGCCCGCCAAATGCTCATATGGGACGAGGTCATTTATTCTGACGGCATGCTTGGGATGCTCTACTCAAGGATGATCGAGAGTGTCTCCATGCAAGGATGGAAGATTGATGCCGCCAATGACAGCGCGGAGGCTCAGGCGCAGAAAGCAGCCCTGGAAGACTTTTACAACTCTATCAATGGGCTTCAAACAGCATTTGGACAACTAGCCTCCGCCGTGTTTTACGGCTACGCCCATTTGCAATTTGTGGAGGATGCGTGGGGCAGGAGATTTGAATTCATCCCCCAGCGTTACTGGGTACGGCCCGGCGAATTGAACAACTGGCAATTTAATCCGCAGGTCCACATCGGTGTCGACACCGGGGAAAGCGTGGAAGATGAAATACTCGTGGTGATGGAACATCCCTATCCCATCTTGTTCCCCGCATCCCGCGCCTCATTTGAGCGCAACCATGCCAAAATAACCTGGGACAACCATATGGATCGTTACGGGTCTGCTCCCGTTATCATCACGGCTCCTAAAGATGCCAGCGCCGCCGTCATGGACGCGCTTGAACGCGCCTGCGATGAGCTCAAGTCCGGCGCCTCCGTCGTCCTGCCTCCGGGGTGTACGGCAGAGCCCCTGAAAGCCTCCGCCATCAACGAAAACTATTTTCTTTCACGCGTCAACCTGGCGGACAAGGATCAGGTGCGCTTTGTAATGGCTGGAACTCTGACCGTCCTGAACGAATCGGGATCGGGCACGCTGGCCGGCTCCGCTCACACCGATAGCTGGAATTCGGTGGTCTCTGCGGTCTGCAGTAAAGTAGCGGA
>NZ_KQ971068.1:0-8449 GCF_001580195.1 Akkermansia sp. KLE1798 | reverse complement strand
GGTGGTCTCTGCGGTCTGCAGTAAAGTAGCGGAATCGTTCAATGCCTGTGTCAGTCCTCTTGTACTGGGAGAGGCCGAGCCGCTGGCCCGCCTCCAAATCACCTTTGACACCGTTCAGACACCGCTGCAAAAAGCAGAGGAAATCGCTACGCTGGCGGATGGCGGTGTACGACTGGAAAAAACCGAGATAGAGGAAAAGCTCGGCATGGCCGTCGAAGACACTCGGGCGAATGATCCGTCCCTCGCCGCCGCCAATAGGGATAGCGCCGGGCCAGAAGCGCCTCCCGACGCCTTTGAGCAGTTGCAGCAACTTATCAACAATGTTCTCCTGAAAGGATTTTACGATGATCAGTACGAAACAAATCAATGATTTAAGCAATCCGCAGAACGGATGGTACCATATCGAGAAGTCCGGAGACCACGATGTTGACTACGGGGAAGGAAAGGCTGTCCTCCGCATCGGCGAAGATGAAATCAACCGGATGGTCGCCGAGTTTAACTCCCGGACTTTTGACGGGCCGGGCATGCTTATTGATGGCGACCATCTGAGCCACGACATGACCAGGGACACGCGCGCCCTCGGCTGGCTGAAAAAGCTGGACACCTACCGGGATCCGTCCGGCAGCCTGGAATTGTACGGATTTATCGAGTGGACTCCGCGAGGATTGCAAATGCTTATTGATAAGGAGTACACGCAATCATCTACCGAGTATATGGACGGCATGACCTTTAAGGACGGCATCTACACACCCAGCCGCCTGACCGGGTTTGCTCTTACCAACCGTCCGCGCATCAAGGGCAAGCGCCCCTTGATCAACCGAGAGACTTCCCCCAGCCCCAGTAGTGGCGGGGACGAAAAACAAAGCCCCGAAGAGGGGGAAAACAACCAAGACACAACCATGAAAGAAAACGCCGAAGAATACCCGGCGAAGGAAATGGACCGGGCACAGAGAGCCCTGCTTCACTCCCTGCTTGACAAGTTGGACGTCGAATTCGACGGCACCGACGAAATGTCCAGGGATATCCTCCGCCGCGTGGACGAACTTCTTGATCTGGAAAAGAGAGAGAAGAACGCCGTGAACGCCGAAGTGGACGAAGCCGTCAGCACGTATGAAAACGCACTGGACGAAGAAGAACGCAAGGAATTTACGGAAGAACGCCGGGAAGAGTTGAAAAACTCTCTCCGGGAAAGCCCCGCCGCACTGAATGCCTTTGTCAAGGCGCTCAACCGTCAGACACCCCCCGAGCATCAGAAGCAGACGGAAAGAAAGGAATTGCCGAAAAGGACGCCTCTGAACCGCCGCACGACTCAGAATCCGCCCAACCCGTTCCGCCAGAAGGAATCCATTGACGGATTCCAGAATCGCGTGGACGAGCTGATGAAAGACGGCATGAATCGATACGACGCGTTCCAAAAAGCCACCGAGGAAGGCTACATCGTAGCCTCCGCACGATAACTCCCAACCTGATACAAACCAATGCCATCACTCAACGTAACACAAAAAAGCGCCATCGTCTATTTCAACACCCCGGAAGGTGTTGACCTGTGCGGACAGGAAGGAACCGTCGTAGCGCTGACAGCCAACCCGGACATTCCCGAGTTTATCGGTACGCCTCTGTCCGCCATCCCCACGCAGACGCAGCTGCTCGGCGTGGTCCTGCAAGGGCAGCCCAACCAGGGGACCTGCGTCGCCGCACTCGTCGGCATGTATGCCGGCCTGATCAAGGCGGCTCTCTCCGACACGCCCGGCACGATCAATGCCGGCACGCCCGTCACCATCACGGCCAACGGGACATGGAAGGCCGCCGCCAGCGGCGAAACCGTCTATGCCCGCGTCATTCACGCCCAGTGGGAGCAAGGCATGGTGGAAATCGGCTTCGTGCCCTCCTACCAGGCTGCCTCCTGATATTACAACCTAATCAACAGAAAGACCAACAACAAGGGCTACTCCATTTTGCTCCGCTGTCCAGTTCACCGATGTCCTGACCGCCTATTCCGCGGGTTCCGGGAACACCGAAGAGAACTCCATCATCAGCCGTATTGCGCCGATCGTCCCGGTTTACGACCTCAATTTCCAATACAAGGTCTGGGACACCGAATCGGCCTTCACCGTCCAGCCCATCGAGGTTGGAGCGGGCGAACCTCCCCGCCAGACCGTCCTGAACGGCAGAAACGAAACCGACACCCTCCGGGGCTACGGACTGACGCTGCCCATCCCGGACGCATTGCTGGGCGTCAACCGGGAAAAGGCGCAGGCCATCACCCTGGCGGAATACAAGCTCATCGAATCCCAGTTTGTGACCTCTTACGAGTATGAACGAGCCAAGATGATCATGAGCCAGCTTCCGGCAGCTTCCGGAATGGGCGATTGGGCCAACGAACAGAAAAACCCGCTGGCAGACTTGGACAAGGCCATCCTGTCCATCAACGCAGCTACCGGACATATGCCGAACACAATCGTCTTCGGCATTAACGCCTGGCAGCTTCTGCGAGCCAACCCCATCGCCCGTCAGGTGGTGTCGTTCAACAGCGTCGGCCTCTTCAATGAAGATTTGCTTCGCAATGCTTTGATTCGCCCCATCAGGGACATCTACATCGCCTCCATGCCCTACCGCGACGCTTCCGGTGACGCGAAGACCATCATGGAAAACGAAGTATATGTCTTGTACAAGGAAGACTCCCCGACTCAGTTCGACGCCTCCGCCATCAAGACCTTCGGGCTATCCGGCAAACTGCGTCGCGAAGTCATCACGGAATATAAGCCGACGCCGGCGCTGACGCTGGTCACCAACCGCGTCTACTCGCTGACCAAGCTGACCAACCCCGGAGCCATCGTCCGCATCGACGCAACGGCTACCGCCTAATCCCCGCCAACCCGCCTCCATCATGTCCGCCTTTCCCGCCTGGTCCACGATTACCACGGACGAAGCTGACCGTCTGCTCGGCCTCAACACCGCGGAGCGTGACGCCCTGGTCACAGCCGGGGAACAGCGCAGCCTGGGCTATCAGGATGTCATGATGGAGGTGGTCAACGATGTATGCATGACCATCCGCGGGGCGTTGGCCAATAACCTCGCCCTGCGGCAATCCCTCCAAAATAGCGGACCTTACGACATCCCTCAGAGCATGCGCTCCCTGGCATGGCCGCTGATCATCCGGCAGCTTTATCTGCGCTACCAAATCAACCTGACCGAGACGCGCCAAAAGGCCGCCGAATCGGCGGACGCGATGCTGGCCCTTTACGCCAGAGGCGACATGCTGCCGGAAAGCGTGGACGGCTCCGCGCCGGCGGACCCCGCCTACATGATGCCGCGCTACACGCGCCGTCCCTGGTTCAACCCCATGCGAAGCACCTACCGATGATAACCGCCGCACAGAGAGAGCTGATCGCCAATGACTACGCCGAGCGTGCCTTTTTCGTGTCCGGCGTAGAACCCGGCGTCATCCTTTCTGACTTTGAGGACAAGTTCGGCAAGGTAGCCTCGGGTGCCTTGAGCTACGAAGAAGCGCAGCAGGCCATCCGCGAAACCCTGCGCCGGCAGGGCTACCGGCCTCCGGCGACGGGGCAGGGAGGCATTCAGGACTTATCCTCCTGGCTCCGCATCCAGGTAGTGATGGAAACCAACGCAGCCATGGCCCACGGCTACCGCAACTGGTACAACTGGACGCAGGACAACGACACGGGCGTCTTCAAATTTTACCGCTCCCAAGGCCGGGAAGACCCGCGCTACTGGGCTGAACGCTGGAACCGGGCCCGGGTGGGGCTGGAAGACGAAGCGACCGAAGCAGTGTCCTCCGGCTTCATCCGCGGCGAAACCGTCGGCTATGCCCTGGCGGCCTCCGACATCTGGATCCGTCTCTCGCGGTTTGGAACGCCTTACCCTCCCTTTGATTACCTATCCGGGATGAATATTGCTCCCGTCGGGGCCGAAGAAGCTCGCGCGGCCGGCCTGGACGTTTCCCGCGTCCGTTCCGCTCCCGCCAGCTTCAACGCCACACTGGAAAGCAATGCCGTGGGTGTCACGAACGCCAACGCGGATAAAATCCGCCGCATCCTGAAAGACGCCGTGCGCATCGAGAGTGAGAAAGACGGCAATACCACTTTCACATATACGGACCCCAACGGCACACGGCCCTATACAGACGCCGAGCTGGCGGAGGTCTTCACCGGGGATTTCCCGGAAGAGATCCCCTTGCGTCAGGCCCAGGCCTTCCAACTGGCGGTAGCCGGCGGCGCCGTGGCTGGTACGCTGGCATCCCTTTACCTCGAACGCCTGCTGGACCGCTTGGCCTCCGAGCCGGAAGGCGTCTGGTACGGGCGCCCCTCAGATGTGGCCTCCGCTTCCTCCCGCCAGTACATCCCAGTTTCGCAAAAGAAAGAAGGAGAATTTACCTATCCCATTACCTCCGGGCACGTTAGGAAAGTGGAAGACGTCGCCGGCGCTCTCAGCGTGGAAGTGCCAACCCCTTACGTTTTACCCGTCAAATGGCTGTAACCGTCCACATTGACCAGTCCGCGATTGACCGGGCGTTTGCCGAGATGAATCCGTCCGCGGCCCGGCACAAAACCGCCATCCGCAAAGCAGGCGTCGCCTTGAGTCTCCTGATCCAGAAGACCTTGAGGCAGCAGGGCAAAGACTACTACGACGCCGCGGCGGACGCCACCGGCATGGAAGAAACCGCCGAAGGCGTCAGCGTTTCTATCGCGTGGCGCGGCATCGGCCTGCACTGGATCGGTACGCAGGACTATCTGGGGGGCCCGCTGCGGCCCACCGGCCGCACCTCGGAAATCACCGGCAAGCCGATTCAGAACCTCGCCATCCCCACCCGCAACGCCCCTCGCGGGCATGGCGGAGCACGGAGCATCTACAGCGCGGGCTTCCGCAAAGACGACCTGCAGTTTATCCCGTCCAAAAACGGAGGACGCAACGGCAATGTAACCGGCGTCCTGATCCTCAAGACAGCCCAGTCCTCCACCGGCAAGAAAGCAGCGAGGAAGCTTTTCAAGAAAGGCACAAAGGCCGGAGACGTGCTCTACGTCCTGTGCCGGGAAGTCACGATTGCTCCTACGCCCGGCATCCTGCCGACAATGGACCAGATGGCGCAGCGTGTCGCCGAAACCTATCTCACCCAAATCGGAAACAATCATGATACCCTCCATTGACCAATCCATGTGCCGGCTCATCATTGACCGATTGAAGAGCCGCCAGGAATTGACCTGCCACATCTTTGAAAAGCCCTTTGATCCGCAGTACGCCGCCAATCACATCATCATGTCGGCGATGGGCAACAACGGTGTGGTGCTGGTGTGTCCTGGAGACACGGAAGAATACCAGGACGGCCACGGACAGACGGAAGCGCCGACCATGTGGAGACAGTATTTCATTATTGCCGCCATCTATCACAACGCCGCTCTTTTTCCCCCGGAATGCCTGACGCCCGATTACTATCTTCGGGCCGTGGGCGATGTGGTTGAAGAAGCCCTGTGGAAATGGAACCCTCTCCCTTTCCCCGCACCCGCCATGATGAAACCCAAAATCAAGGGCCGATACGCCTCGTCAGGAATCATTGACGGCGAGAAGCGGCAAATGAACGTCTTGACCGTGGACTACCGCGTCCCGGTTAACATCAACATGAGAACCAAACCGGAATTCTATGAGCAGAACACCAAAAACTAAGCAGAAGGCAGACCAGGCGGACATGACGAAAACCACGGACATGGTGTCCGTCCGCGTCGTCTGCACAAAGGCGGAACTGGATGGGGGGCTGGTCATCAGCCTCTCCATGAAAACCGATACCCCGGAACTTCCCGCGCCCGTCGCGGAAGCATTGAAAACCCTCAACCTGATTGAAATCAAATGAGCAAAACAACCACCGAACCGGACAAAAAGACGGAGCAGGCCCCCGTCATTGATACCAACGTCATCATCCTGAAGAAAACCCGCATAGGAAACTCCATTTTCTTGCCAAAAGCCAGAATATCTGTTACGAAGGCTTTAGCTGAAAAGCTGGAAGCCGACGGCAAAGCATCCATCATCTATTAAACGATTACAAGCATCAGGCCACCTAATACTTACGACCCTACTTACAGCAATCGCAATGTGACGCCGCAAATTACCGGCGTTCTGGCGATTTTCCTCCCTGACGGCATCAAGGTAACTGAAGAAGGCGGTGCCTCTTACGTCACCGGACCTTATCAATTTCCGGAGCCTCCTTCCGCCCCCCCCCGTCGATCCTACGGCCGGACCTGAATTTCCTTGGGTAAGCTTTGGCTTGCTCGGTGCTTTTCAGTCTGTGGCAACGCAGGTTGAAGGGGAGGTTACCCGCTTTTGTGGCGGCGTACTGGGGTACCGCGTCCAGCGCAAGAATACCACCACTGGCAAGCGCATGACGTTTACCACGCCCGACATGTCTCCGGAGTATTTCCAGCTTTCCTTTGCGTTGGGAGGTGCTCCCGCCAATGGAAAAGAGGCTACGGCCATTGGACACGGAGGCGATAATAAAATCGAGGGATATCTGCAGATGTGGTATCAAAACGATGTTGGCGACATTTACCTTGCCTATATCGGGCATGGCGCTTTGCGCCTTCTGCAAGACCCGGAACACACCACCGCGGTGGCATCCGCCCAGTTTGAGTTTGAGATGGATTATAAGGGCCAGTACCAGGCCACGCCATCCAATATCCAGGACGTGGCGACCACTCCGGCATCCTAATCAATCAACCCAGGGGCGCATCTGCGCCCCACAACCCGTCTTCATCATACCAGGCAGCAGGCAGGCACATATGATATACGGACAGTCACAGGGCTCAACCAGTCCCTCGTGATCCGTATTCTGGACTTCCATGGCGACCCAGTTGATATGACAGGGGTGACGCTTCGGGGGGCTATCCGTCTCAAAAGCGGCATCACGGAATTTGGATATTCCACGGATGATGACGGCAATGGCGTGATCTCCTGGGAATCTGTCCCTCCCGGCGCCTGGGCCTACGATGTTTTTATGGACAGAAATGGAGATGAATCTCCCCTTCTGCGCGGATGTTTCGTTTCAGCCGGACGCGTGACTCCTGACTTGCCTGGCGAAAAACAAGCGATTGCCGGCGCCGTCATTGTCAATCTGCCCGATGGAAACGGATGCGTCAACGTACTGTTGGGAGGAGACTCCTCTGCCGCCTATTACGCGGAGCAGGCCAAAGAGGCCAGCAACGAAGCTCAACAGTCCAAGGAAGACAGCCAGAAGGCGGCGGAAAACGCCGGCCAATCCGCAGAATCCGCAGAAGATGCTGCCAAACGGGCCGAAGACGTTCTTGCTGCTATGCCTGAAATAGATGCCGAGGGCAATATGACCCTCCAGGGCAATCTGGCGGCCAAAGGAGCTGTGTTTACCGAGCTAGTTACATGCGGAAAAGGGCTTTCTCTTCCCGGCGGGGAGAGAATTACATTAAGTAATGGGGGAGCAACAATTTTCGCAAATGAAAACAACGCTACCATACGCGTCCCCTCCCTTGCTTCTGCAGGAGAAATATCCGGCAATGCCGTAAATTGTAACAGGGTTGCTGCTTCTACTTTATCCATCAGCACGGCGGCTACTTTTGGAGGCACGATTAACGCCAACGGGGGTGTCAATATTCCAGTAGTGCCATCCACTGACACGGAGGCGGCCAGATACAAGGAGGTACAACTACTCAATGAAATGGAGTTTTCTCCCTTGAGAACCTATTTCAATTCTTCCAATCCTTTTTCCTGGGGAATACTTGTGGACCGGTTTTGGTGGGCTGCCGGGCGAGACAACATGCCGGCATGGACTGTGGTCACGGCTGATTTTAATATGATCAATCTCGACAATAACAATACAGCTTACGACGGCTTGACCAGTTGTTATTTTCCGATGTCCTGCGGCTTGGGGTATGGCCGGTGTTTTGATTCGATCGCCATAGGCAATACTTCTTTCAATGCGGATTACGCGAGCCTGGATGATGATCCCTTTGCCACGCCCGCAGGTTACATGCGATACTGGGTCGATATACAGATTGGCCGTCCGGCCAATGGCCAATGTGCCGTGTCTGTCCGCATGTCCCGGTGGGATCAAGTGTCCGGTACTGTTATCAATACGGTTAACCAAATGTCTGTTCCTGACAGCCTTGCCTTGCGGGGAGTGGCTTTGTCCATGACCAGTAAGCATTCTGGTGTCTGGCTGGTTGGGTTTGATAAAAGCGCCGGGCGTCTTGTTTCCTACAAGATTCTACCGGAGACATTTACGTTGGATTCTTATAACAGAGCGATGTCCAGCAGGCTGTCACTGGCAAAGACGGCGGGACATTGTTCTGTCGGGGTGCATGCACCCAATTATTATGGAGGAACTATCGTTGGTGAATGGTGCGAACTGATCCAGAGAAATTAACCGATTAACAATTATGGATAATACCCAAATACAGATACAGTTTCCTTC
>NZ_KQ971067.1:158162-168445 GCF_001580195.1 Akkermansia sp. KLE1798 | reverse complement strand
TCAAGCCTGACAATGATGCGGCCTATTTCAATCGTGGGATTGTTCTGAACGCTCTTGGAAGGAAGAAGG
Organism: Akkermansia sp. KLE1798; assembly: GCF_001580195.1. Lineage (NCBI taxonomy): Bacteria > Pseudomonadati > Verrucomicrobiota > Verrucomicrobiia > Verrucomicrobiales > Akkermansiaceae > Akkermansia > Akkermansia sp. KLE1798. Next base: position 168,376 of record NZ_KQ971067.1, on the reverse strand, counting down.
AAGCGTTGGAGAGCTACGACAGGGCCCTGGAGATCAAGCCTGACAATGATGCGGCCTATTGCAATCGGGGGATTGTCCTGAACGCTCTTGGAAGAAAAGAGGAAGCGTTGGAGAGCTACAACAAAGGTTTGGAAATTAAGCCTGACAATGATGCGGCCTATTGCAATCGAGGGATTGTTCTGAACGCTCTTGGAAGGAAGGAGGAAGCGCTGGAGAGCTACGACAAGGCCCTGGAGATCAAGCCTGATAATGATGCGGCTTGGAACAATAAAGGTGTTTCATTATCCAATTCCGGAAGAAAAGAAGAAGCTTTAGAATGCTACATTAAAGCTATCAAAATTAATGCTAATAACGGAAAAGCTAAACAAAATCGAAGAGCCTTAATAGGAAGCGATCAATTTTGGGATAGCTTGTCCGAAGATAGTCAACCGAATTTATGCGAGAGCGATGAAGACTTCGATACCTTAACAAGCAAGGAAAAATTAAAAGGCTGTTCGGAAAAAGATTTACAATATATCCGTAATCTGTGGGTGGAACAATACCGGTTATTACATCTGCTTAGTGCTGATCTTGAGCAGGTAGGGCATTATACCTCCTCCACCGTCTTTGAAACCTTGCTTCAGGAACAGGAGGAAACGAAGGGAAAAGGGAACCCCCTGCTTTTATGCAGTTTGGCGGCTGCCAATGATCCTACGGAAGGAACCGTCTTCCAGTCCCTGCTGGGGGAAGATTGCATGCCTTCCCAGAAAATCCGCAGCAATCTTGCCGTATTGCAAACCTCCTTTTCTTCCACCATTGATTCCTTGAATCAGTTCCGTCTCTACGGAAAGCACAATGGAGAGGAGGGAACTGGGCTCTGTCTGGTATTTAACCGGTCTTTTTTTGCCAGTCCCGGAGAAACGTCCATGATTGCCGTGAAAAAGGATCATGAGCCATCCTCCCTGGAAGAGGTCGCGACGTGCCGCAAGCTTCCACTCTATTGGGTGCTGTATTATGACCGCGATTCCGGCCATGTTTACTATACTCCCGCATGTACCGAATACAGATTGAATAAAGAATTGAAAATGACGAAAACTCCCATGAAACAAGCCGACCGTAAGAAAGTTCAGGACATTGGAAAATCGTTGAAGAGGATCCGGGATAATTTTAAGAACATCAGCAAGGAATATCAGCAGACGGCTCTGGAAATGCTTATTTACCTGAGGCATCTGGTGAAAGATGCCGCGTTCAAGGATGAAAAGGAATTGAGGATTCTATCCTTGCACCCCTACAATGATTCGTCTCTCAGGGTATTGCCGAAGAAAAACTGTCTGGCTGTCGATTATCTGCCGGTTATTGATGACGAGGAGGAATATCTGGAGAAAGTGATTGCCGGACCCAAGTTGAGGGATTTTGCCAACCTGGTGGATGTGGCCAAATTCAGGCTTCATCGTTTGGGAGGAAAGAGGGAGGTGGAGTTTTGCCAGTCGCGGGCGCCCTTGAGTTGAACTTGAAGGAAATTCGGAAGGAGAGGGATGAAAAATTTGAATCTTTCCTTGGAGACGGGAGAGAAATAAGGGCATATTTTACTTTTGAAGGGGTTCCCATTGTTTCATAGAAAACAAAGTTATAAGAGCCGGGGAGCCCTTATTCCCAGCGTAGCCGATTATTTACTGGTGAACTTCCTTTTCAGAACAAAGGACGCCTCTCTCCTTCTTGACGCCGGAAAGAGCTGCGTTCAAAGGTAGTAGAAAGAGTAGTAAAATACTACGCAGTCAGCCGTTCCATTTCCACTGAGGAACTGTCAGAAGCGGGCATGAGCATCATAGTTCAGCGTTATGTTCATGTTAGGATTCCCCATGATATACTTGTAATGCTTTCGGGCTCATTCCGGCGTTTGCCAAATTGGTACAGAATGCATGGCGTGAGGTAGTGGAGTATGAAAAGCTCCAAGAGCAGCGGGAAGTCCTGTACGCTGATGATGGCAAGCTGAAAAAACAGGTCGGGGGAATACGACGTTATCAAGAGAAACATTGACAACATTTTGAGGCAAGACAGAGAGCCGCAACGGGAAAAGGAAGCAGAGCGCGGATAATCGGGGCATAAACATTTATGCCCATGGTATGATATTGCTTGCAGGATGATTTAATAGTGATAGATAAATTGGGATTGGTGAAGAAAATGGAGATAATGAAATGAATATTTTAGTTATCGGTGGAACTCGTTTAATCGGTAAGCATTTAGTATTGAGTCTGCTTTCCAATGAACACGTAGTTACCATTGCGACACGTGGAAAGACAAAGGATAACTATGGAGATAAAGTGAATCGGATTTGTTTTGATAGAACTGATGAAAAACAAATTAAGGAGGCTTTTAAAAATGTGCAGTTTGATCTGGTGTATGATAATCTTGCGTTTTGTTCTAATGATATCATACGCTTATTGGAACATGTAAAATGCACAAAATATATTGTGATATCATCTGCAGCCGTTTATAATAAACTACATTTAGATGTAAAAGAAGAAGAATTTGCTGCCGAGAATACAAAATTACTATACTGTGAAAGAGATGATTTTCCCTATAGTAAATCCAAGCAACAAGTAGAATGCGCCCTGATAAAGAATTACGCACATATCCCAAGTGTCAGGGTTAGACTTCCTTTTGTAATTGGTAAAGATGATGATACGAATCGATTATATTTCTATGTCGATCATATCATTAAGCAAATACCACTTCATATAGATAATTTTGAAAGTCAACTAGCATTTGTTCGTGCAAGCGAGGCTGGTAAATTTCTTGCATATCTGGCAGACAAGGATTTCTGTGGAGCAATTCATGGGGCAAATCAAGGAACTGTATCCATAAAACAAATAGCTGAATATTGTAAACGGAAAACAGGAAAAGAAATTCTACTAAGTGATCGTGGTGAACCTGCACCATATAATGGCATTGATGAATATAGTATAAATATTGATAGGGCAACACAGCTCGATTTTTCATTCACTCCCATGGATACATGGCTATATGAATTATTGGATGAATATATTTTGAAAAGTCAGTTAACCGAATAGTAGTTGATATGAGTTATCAGCAACTACCATTATGTCCATGGACATTTATGTTCGTTGCGACGCCGGAACCTGGATTAAACTAACTATACAGAGGAACCAAAACCGACTATTCAGGGTCAAATCCCCATTCCCTCCTCCGGCTGGCCGGAAGAGTCTCCCTTGAGGCAGGATTGCCAGCTTTTTCATGTTCAACTGGCTGAATCATTCAGAGGAAGGGAAAAGACGAAAGTGTCTGTCTGCCTCCGGAATCAGGGAACATCAAGCACCATGGCCGCCATCGGAACGGCATGGTTTCCGGGAAAGTGATTCAGCTCCGGAGTTCTCCCGGTGGATTGTCAATGTCCGCGGGTGCTGGGGGAAGGTGAAGCACCAGCCGAAGAGGCGCACGAAACGGTAGTAGAGTCCCTTGCGCCCGGCATGCTGGGCGGTCATGAGGTCGTAGAAGGCCAGGTCTATCTGGCTTCTGGCGATGGGAGCGCCGTTCATTTTGGCGTGGAGCATGGCGTCGTGGAACAGGGAAGGGAGGAGCATGTCCGGCGGGGTGGCTCCCCACGTGACGCCGTCCCATCCGTAGCCGGGACCGATGGTGAATTGCCTGCCCTCCGCCTTCATATACGTGGCCGGGTCATAGACGCTGACGGCTGTCCAATGGCCGAAGTCCGCGTTTTTTCTGCCGCTTTTCCAACTGACGGCGTTTTTGGTGACGTAGAAGGGCTTGCCTTCGTAAAGGGTTTCTTCATACCAGGAGGCCACGGCAGACGGCGCGGCGGCGGGTACGGAGCAGGATTCCAGGCAGGCGGCCGCACCGGCAATTGTCAACAAGATGTAAATATGATGTGAATAAGAGAAGGGAAGGATGTTTTTCACAGGCGGACAGAGTTGGTGGGAGTTGATTTGTTTAACGGATTTCCAGCACGATGATTTCCGGAGGACAGCAGAGGCGCAGGGGCAGCACGCTGCATCCCAGCCCCCTGGTGATCAGGAAGGGGGTGCCGTTCAAACGGGACCAGGGGTAGGTGAATTTGACTTTTTCCCGGGAGATGCAGCCCAGGGGAATGCCGCCGGGCAGGCAGATCTGGCCGCCGTGGGTGTGGGCGCTGATGACGGCGTCCGCCGTGCCGGGCTTCAGCAGGGGGAAGATGTCCGGCACATGGGAGAGCAGGATGTGGGGGATGGCCGGGGAGAGGCGCAACGGGAGTTCCTCCGGCCTGATCCTCATGTGGTAGTCGTCCCGCACGGAGGAAAGCTGGAGCTTTCTGCCGCCCGGCAGATGGAGAAGAAAGGAGTCGTTCCACATCGCGCAGATGCCGAGGTCCGTGAACATGCTTTTCCACGACTCCCATCCGTAGTACTGGTCGTGGTTGCCCTGCACGGCGAAAATGCCCAGCGGGGCCCTGAGCATCCGGAAGTAGTCCCGCGCCTTTTCCGGGCTCATGCTGCTTTTCCGGGTGTGGCCGTTGGCATAGTCCCCCAGCAGAAAGATCATGTCCGGCCGGGCCTCCATGATTTTTTCCATGTACCTGCGCGCCTGCCTGCCGCCGCGCGGGCGCAGGTGGAAATCCCCGGCCACGGCAACCCGCAGGGGAGGGCCGGAATCCGGCCCCCACTGGGGCAGGTCCAGGGCGGTCGTGACGGTCTGCACGCGCCCCGGTTCTCCCTTCTTTCCCCACATGGTCCATGCACCGTCAATCATGAGTATTAAGACAGAGATGATTGCAAGTTTGTTGAGAAGTGGATGACGATGCCGCGTTCTCATGCAGGGCAGGGGACTGCGGACTGATTATGAGGGTTTTCTCCCGGTTTTCAATCATTCGTGTTTGCCATTCCGGGATTTGCTGATATGATCCGTGCCGCTACGAGGCGGCACTGTCCGATGACTGCAGGGCCGTCTTCATATTAACATCCTAAAACCATGCAGTTTACACACGAAATCGAACAAATGTGTTGCGTCAAGAAAGGCTGCAACCATGGTCCGGCCCCCATTCCCCAGGAAGGCAACTGGACTCAATCCAAGGAGATCACGGACATTTCCGGCCTGACCCACGGCGTGGGCTGGTGCGCTCCCCAGCAGGGCACCTGCAAGCTGACGCTGAACGTCAAGAACGGCATCGTTGAAGAAGCCCTTGTGGAAACCAGCGGCTGCTCCGGCATGACCCACTCCGCCGCCATGGCCGCGGAAATCCTGCCCGGCAAGACCGTGCTGGAAGCGATGAACACGGACCTCGTGTGCGACGCCATCAATACCGCCATGCGCGAATTGTTCCTGCAGATCGTGTACGGCCGCACCCAGAGCGCCTTTTCCGAAGGCGGCCTGCCCATCGGCGCCGGCCTTGAAGACCTCGGCAAGGGTCTCCGCTCCCAGATCGGCACCCTGTACGGCACCCGCGCCAAGGGCCCCCGCTACCTGGAAATGGCCGAAGGCTACATCACCAAGCTGGCCCTGGACGAAGACGGTGAAATCATCGGCTACGAGTTCGTGCGCATGGGCCCCATGATGGAAATGATCAAGAAGGGCATGGACGCCAACGAAGCCGTCGCCAAGTGCACGGGCAACTACGGTCGTTTCGACGAGGCCGCCAAGTACATCGATCCTCGTCACGAATGAGATTGAATTAAAAAGAGTATATCAACTTCAAGCACTATTACCATTATGCCTCTTTTCGAATCCTACGACCGCCGCATCAAGCAGATCAACGAAGCCCTGGCCAAGTACGGCATCGGTTCCATTGAAGAAGCGGAACAGCTCTGCCTTTCCAAGGGCATCAACGTCCGCGAAATCGTCAACGGAATCCAGCCGATCGCCTTTGAAAACGCCGGCTGGGCCTATGTGGTGGGCGCCGCCATCGCCATCAAGAAGGGCTGCACGAAGGCCGCCGACGCCGCTGAAGCCATCGGCGAAGGGCTCCAGTCCTTCTGCATTCCCGGCTCCGTGGCCGACGACCGCAAGGTGGGCCTGGGCCACGGCAACCTGGCCGCCATGCTCCTGCGCGACGAAACGGAATGCTTCTGCTTCCTGGCCGGCCACGAATCCTTTGCCGCCGCCGAAGGCGCCATCGGCATCGCCAAGTCCGCCAACCGCGTCCGCAAGCAGGACCTCCGCGTCTGCCTGAACGGCCTCGGCAAGGACGCCGCCTACATCATCTCCCGCATCAACGGGTTTACGTATGTGCAGACCAAGTTTGACTACGCCACGGGCAAGTTGAACATCGTGCAGGAAAAAGCCTTCTCCAAGGGACCGAAGGCCGCCGTGCGCGTGTACGGCTGCGACGACGTGCGCGAAGGCGTGGCCGTCATGTGGCATGAAGGCGTGGACGTTTCCATCACCGGCAATTCCACCAACCCCACCCGCTTCCAGCACCCGGTGGCCGGCACTTACAAGAAGGAATGCAACGAAAAGGGCAAGAAGTACTTCTCCGTGGCTTCCGGCGGCGGTACGGGACGTACCCTGCACCCGGACAACATGGCCGCCGGCCCTGCCTCCTACGGCATGACCGATACCATGGGCCGCATGCACTCCGACGCCCAGTTCGCCGGTTCCTCTTCCGTGCCCGCCCACGTGGAAATGATGGGCCTCATCGGCATGGGCAACAACCCCATGGTCGGCGCCTCCGTGGCCGTGGCCGTGGCGATTGAAGAAGCCGCCAAGAACTAACCGTCTTTAAGGCAAACGCCTTTATATCAAGAGCCGTCCCCAGCAAGGGAGACGGCTCTTTTTTTGTCGCAAGGGAATGCGCGTTTCAGCGGAGACGCTGATCTTTTCCCCGGTATGGGGGAAGCATTCATCCATGAGAACCAAGGCCTCCGTTCATGGAACGGAAGATACAAATACGCAGATAGCCGACATGTTCAAGAGACTGCAACTGTCAGTGACTTTTTGAAGGCAAAGGTCACGGGCTCCCTCGTCCCCGTCTCTTTCAACATGGAGCAGGGGCTTGTGCCCAAGACCGTCTCCCTTCAACCGCCGATGCGGAAGCGGCCGCCGTGGTCCGACCTCGGCGGAGGCACCCTGGTAGGTTCCGGAGTGCGTCTGGGTACGACGGATGCCGGCGGCTGGACGATGCGCACCTCCGCACGCCTGCCGGAGGGAGCGATCCGTTGGGATGCCGCGGGAGAAGACACGGAAACCGGGGCTGCCACCGGGGCGGGGGGAACCTGCCTGACGGCCAGTTGTTGTTGTTCGTGGGCCTTGTAGGCCCGTTCAAAGGTCACGTCCCTCCATTCTCCCGGCTTCAGGGAATGGTCTTCCCTTTTAGGTTCGGGGGCTTTTTGCGCCAGCGGTTCCACACGTTCCCGGATTTGGGAGGCATTTTCCAGCTTGGACGCTATCCAGGAGGGGTTCCAGTCGGGAGAGGACTGTTTCAGGGCTTGCAGAAGCCGGGCCGCTTTTTCACTGCTTTCCAGGGCTCCCTTGAAGTCGCCCTCCTTTTCCAGGCGGCCGGCGCGCGTGAGCGTCAAGTTGGCTTCATAAAAGTCATCTTCCGGCCCGGAAAAGCCGGGCATGGCTGCCATGAGCATGCACGCCAGCGTGCAGGGTAGTAAACGGGTTTTCATGATTATTGAGAATATAACACGTGTTTCCGGCTTGAAAAGACCTTTCTTCAGAGGAAGGCAGGAGAACTCTTTCGGAAAAGGAGATGCCATCCATGGAATTGCCTTTCCAAAACCGCAAACAAAAAGCCGGTTGATCTACAGGAAGTCCGCGGGGCGCAGGCAGTTTTCTATGGAACGATTGACCTTTCCGGGAAGGGTTTAAAAAGCGCATCTGCCACAGCCGGAATCCCTGATGAATACTTAAATCCCGTTCCCTTTCTTATTCATCGGCTCAACTTGACGGAAAGGCCGCAGTGCCGTATGCTGGCGCGGCTTGCTTATGACCCCTAATGCGCTATTATCCGCTCTTTCGACCGAGATAGAGGAAGACCCCAGATACCTGACTGAACAGATTGTAACTTACTTGGGGAACAAGCGTTCCCTGCTGAATTTCCTGGGACGCGGACTTAAATATGTGAAGGCCCGCCTGGGGAAGGAGCATCTCAAGGCCGGAGATTTGTTTTCCGGCAGCGGTATTGTGGCCCGCTTCCTGAAAAAACATTCGGAAGAACTGATTGTCAATGATCTGGAAGAATACAGCCGACTCGTCAACACCTGTTATCTGAGCAACTCCGGAGAAGTGGACGGCCTGGAGCTGGAAAGGCATTACAGGCGTCTGCTGCGGTACATGGAAACTCATGAATCCCCCGGTTTCATTACGGAGCTGTACGCCCCCCGGAATCCGGAACGCATCACGGCGGAAGACCGCGTTTTTTACACGCGCCGGAATGCCCTTTATCTGGATACGGCGCGCCAGACCATCAATCTGCTGCCGGAGGAAGTACGGCCGTACTTCATTGCCCCTTTGCTGGCGGAAGCCTCCATCCATGCCAATACGGCAGGCGTGTTCAAGGGATTTTACAAGGACAAGCAGGGGGTCGGAAAATTCGGCGGTTCGGGAGGAAACGCCTTGAGCCGCATTCTGGGGGACATTTCCCTGCAATTTCCCGTGTTCTCCAGGTTCGACTGCCGGTATTCCATCCATTGCCGGGACGCCAACGAGCTGGCGGAGGAATTGCCGGAGATGGACGTTGTGTACCTGGACCCTCCCTACAACCAGCATCCGTACGGCTCCAACTATTTCATGCTGAATTTGCTGTCCTCCTACAAGCGGCCGGAAAAAATCAGCCGCGTTTCCGGCATTCCGAAGGACTGGAAACGCTCCACGTACAACAGCCGGCAGCAGGCCACGGAATCATTGTTCCATCTGTTGGAATCCTGTCCTGCCAAATTCATTCTGCTGTCCTACAGTTCGGAAGGTTTCATCGGTTATGAGGAAATGACGGCTTTCCTGGCCAGGCTGGGACACATCGCCACGCTGGAAACGCCTTACGCCACCTTCCGGGGAAGCCGTAATTTGAAGAACCGTCCCCAGAATGTGACGGAATTCCTGTTTCTGGTGGAACGCTTTTAAAGACGGGACAGGAAAGGAAGATTCGGCATGCAGGCTCACATAGAACGTTTCATCCGCTTTCTGGCTGCGGAAAAAGGGCTGAGCGCCGCCTACCAGGTCTCCGTCAGGCAGACCCTGGAAGAGTTTTCCCGGTTTCTGGGGGAAGGGGATGGCGATCCTTCCGGGGTGGATATAGGCAGCCTCGCAGAATTCCTCCGGCACTTGCAGTCCCGCGGCATGGCGCGCAGTTCCATGCGCGTGGAAATGGTGCATCTGCGCATTTTTTTCCGCTGGCTGGCCGGAACGGGTATTCTGGAGAAGGATCCCTCCGCGTTCATGGAGATGCCGCGGCAGGGGCTGACACTGCCTCACGTGCTGGATCAGCATACCGTTTCAAAACTGCTTGAAAGTATTGACATTCAGGATATTCCACTGGGATGCAGAGACCGGGCCCTGTTGGAGATGATTTATGCCTGCGGCATGCGCGTAAGCGAGATCATCAATTGTAAATTAGAAAGTTTTGACGCAGAGGAAGCATTTGTCCGAGTGCGGGGGAAGGGGGACAAAACCCGGCTCGTTCCCGTCGGCACGTCCGCTTTGGACGCCCTAAAGGCGTATCTGGCCCAAGGGAGGCCCAAACTGGTCAAACCGGGAACGAAAAGCCACATCTTCCTGACCGTCCGCGGGTGTCCCTTGACCAGGGAGCGGGTGCGCCAGATCCTTCAGGAACGCGCCAGAGCCGCCGGGATCGACCAGCATGTCTTTCCGCATATCCTGCGCCATTCATTCGCCACGCATTTGCTGGAGAACGGCGCGGACCTCCGCATCATCCAGGAGATGCTGGGACATTCGGACATCGCCACCACGCAGATTTACACGCATCTGGAACAGCAGAGGCTGAATTCCATCCATCACCGTTTTCATCCCAGAGGATGATGCCATTGCCGGGAACAACATTTCAACAGGGGTAGCGTTCCTGTTTTTGAAATGTCGGAATATCTCCTTATCTATTTTACAGCAAACGGTTTGACATCTATTCCCACCAGTATTTAATTTTGCATTACATATATTATGCGAAGTATTAAATAACCTTCATTTCCTCCCTGGCGCGTGTTTGCTTTTGTCCTTTCCCCTTTGCCCTTTTAGAGAAGAAAAAAATAAAACCGGATTTGGAATCCGGA
>NZ_KQ971067.1:106059-158062 GCF_001580195.1 Akkermansia sp. KLE1798 | reverse complement strand
CGGATTTGGAATCCGGAGTCAAACTACAATTTTGAGAGGAAAACATTTAGGCTCATTCCTGGCGTTGGGTCAGGAGTCTTTTTCACTTGGAAAACGAAGCTTGCCGCCTTCGCCGATGAATGATTTCCAAATCTGCGCCACGGAGAATTTTTCTTTCGCCTGTGCCGTTCAAGACTTATGCAGGAGAGAAGAGAGCTCCTTTACTCCCAGTAACTTGTATTTATCAGTAAAACCGGGAAAATTTACTGCGGCACGGGAACGTCAAATGCTGAAGCAGACCGAGGAAAGAAATGGCTTATTCCCGTACAGGAACCTTCCGGATTCCAAATCCGCTAAGGATTACACAATATCTCCAACTTGACATGATCATGAAGCCTCTCTCCCTGATCGCAATTTGCACATTTGCCGCATCTTGCGCAAACGCCGAACTTCTGGAAACCTGGACCTGGGGCGTTTCTCCGCAGAAAGGATGGTATGACGCCAATAAAACGCTTGCTCCGGGAGACGACAATCTTTGCTGGGCCGCCTCCGCCAGCAATATTCTCAACTGGTGGCAGGACAGGTACGTCATTCCATCCGGAACTCCCACCGGAGAGGCCGTATGGACAACCTTCAAGGATTCCTTCACGGATTTGGGAGGAAACGCCTCTTATGCGTTCCAATGGTGGCTTTCCGGGAATTATCCGCCTGCGGGATTGGAAGGATGGTCCCAGCTTAAGGAAGGCGCCGCCGCGGGAGGATATTACCGGAGCATTTTTTCTGAAAATCAGGCGTTTTTCTTGACCAGCGCCTACAATGCCACTTCCTATTCCGCTTCCTCCCAGTATATTCTGGACCGTTTGAATGAGGGATACGGCCTGACGCTCAGCATTGGCGACACTCTGGGGAAAACGGCGCACGCCATCACCCTGTGGGGAGTGGAATATGACGACCAGACTTCCCTGCTGACGAAAATGTATCTGACGGATTCCGACGATCTCCAATACGGCTACCACTCCTCCAATGGTATGTTTGAAGTGGCCTGCTACACAGGCGAAGACGGCGGCCTGTACTTCCAGACGACGGAAGACGGCTGGTACCAACGGGAGGACCGCGAATTTTTCATCAAGGGAGTGTACGGGCTCTCCACGGATGTAGGCAATGCGCTGGCGCTAATTCCGGAACCGGGCACCGCCACTTTGAGCCTGGCCGCCCTGCTCTGTCTGGCATGGAAACGCCGCAGGCAGGCTTGTTGAGACCGTCTTTCCTCCTACCGGGGTTCCGGTGTCTGATTCACTTCCCGCGCACGGCACAACTCCCGCCAACCGGGAAAGTTCCATTTATTGGGGAAATCGCGGCACTGGCGCGGTTTGACGGGATTGATCCGGCAGCCGTTTTCCGTCAGCATCAGGCAGGCGCCGTCCGCCGCATCCTTGATGGACAAGCCTTTGCGGTTGGCCCGCAGGCGGCAGCATTCATTGATGAATGCCTGTTCGTCCATCTCCAGGAAGAGGGCGATTTCACGTACTTCATCCTCCTCAATGCATACGTCGCCGGCCCAGCGGCAGCAGGCGCCGCACCGGGTGCATTCATACCATGTAGTTGGACTGCCCTCCTCCGCCATGGCTTCTCTTTAAGTAAAAATTCCCCGTATGACGCCTATGTTCATATGGGCATCCCGCCAGCGGGGGTTGTTGACGGCATTTTCAAAATCCTGGGGAAGCTTGCCGATGTTTCCCTGGGCCTGGGCCAGCCCCGCCAGTATCTGCCTCATTCTGGAACGGGCAATGAGCGTGGGCTGGTTGGTCCATTCGAAAACCTCGCTGTCAATGATATACCCCCCTTCGATCTTCCTGATGTACTGGGGAAAACGCAGATGAGGGTTCTGTTCCACATACACGCAGCGGCCGATGGAACGCTTGGAACGGACGGGGTGGAAGAAACGGCGCATGCTTTTGATCCAGTCCGGCGCTTCGGACAGGCCTTCCGCATGCATCCACAGGGTGGCCAGTTGTTCCACAGGGTAAAAATAGGAGTACGTATAAGCCGCCTTGTAGCGGGTGCTTCCGCGCCAGGCATGGCGCAGCCTCACCATGTCCGCCTGCCCGGAAACCAGCAGGTCCAGCGCCTGTTTCAGTTGCTTTTCCAGCGTTTCCCCGCGCAAATGCTCCCATACCATGCAGTCGTCCTCCGCCAGCAGCACGTAATCCGTGTCCAGTGTAGTGACAGCCGTAGCCAGGGCTCCGACGAATCCGCCCTCCATGCTGGAGGGCACGGCGGGAATACCGCAGACGCGGGCCGTATGCTCCACTTTGTCCCCCCCTTCCGGATAAACGACGCATGCGGCATCCAGATAGTCCAGCAATCCGGTCCGTTCATAAGACGCCAGTGTCATGGCAAGCGTATAGGGCGCATTGTCGCACAAAAGGGCAAGGCCTATTTTTTTATCTTGAAAGAGAATACCCATCGCGTAGAACGTTTTTGCAGTTTAAGACAAAAGGAAGTCGCGTTCCAAGCAAAAATATTTTAAACAAATGTGCATTTCTTTCAGCGCTTTTCATGTAAAGGGAGACAAACCCTGAAAGAATTTAACATCATGAAAGTATATGACCTTCTGAAAAACTCCATGCTGGCGGCGGCCGTAGGCTGTGCCCTGTCCAGCTGCTATGATCCTTACTACGACAATTTTAGCGTAGCGGGCTCCTACAGCAGCGGCGGTTCCAGCGTTTCCTACATGTATGACAATTCCGGCTATCCCATTTACGGGTATTACGGCGGCAGGCCCATCTATGCCTATGACACGTTCGGCAGCCCCATTTATTCCATCAGCCTGATCCGGCCCAATTACTACATTCCCACGTGGGGACCGGCACCCTATTACCGGGGCCATTACATCCGCCCTCACAACTGCCGCCCCATGGCAAGACCGCCCATGAAGCCCCAGTACAGGCCCGACCATTTCCGTCCGAACCACCGCCCCGGCGACAACAGGCCGGGAGTTCAGCCCGGCAGGCCCAATCATCGGCCGGAAATCAACAGGCCCGGCTCCCCTTCCCGGCCTCCGGTAGTAAATCCCGGCGGAAGCCATAACCGTCCGGGGGTCAATCGTCCCGGAGACAACAGACCCGGAATTCAGCCCGGCAGGCCGAACAATCGTCCGGAATTCAACAGACCGGGCAATCCTTCCCGGCCTCCGCAGATCAACAGGCCCGGCGGCAGTTCCCACCGTCCCGGAGTCGTCAACCCGAGCAATAACCGTCCCGGAATAAGCAGACCGGAAGCCAGCCGGCCAAGCCGCCCGTCTGCCCCGCAGATCAGGCCGAGCGGCCCGCGGCCCGGCAATTCCGGCATGAGCAGGCCCAGCAGTCCTCCCCCTTCCAGGCCGTCCTCTCCGCCACCTTCCGCCAGTGCGCCTCCCCGGCCTTCTTCACCTCCGGCCGCGGCACCATCACGCCCTTCCCCATCCGGGGGCAGCCCGTCACACGCCGCCCCGTCCAGAAGATAACGGCGCCAGCTGAATAAAAATGCCATCCCCCGGTTCCGGCAATCAGGAACCGGGGGATTTTTCAATCGTCATTAAGGTTTAGTGACCAACGTTGTCGTTCCCTTGTACACCCTTCGGACTCCCGGTTCTCCGCGTTCATCTACAAACTCCACTTCCAGCAAGTAGATTTCCCCCTTGGACAAACGTAGCGTTTCAGGGATAAAGTTCACCAGCAAGTAAACGTCCTTAATGGGTACTTCATGTTTCTCCCCAGCTTTCAAGGTAATAAAACGGATGTTCTGAAACATCTTGTTAACATGATAAGCGCCTATATACGAACCAACTAATTTTTTCTTTTTTCCTGTTTGCCGGCTCCAAAGTTCTATCTTGATACGCGGACCTAACGTTGGCTCAGGATAAAAGTCATCATAAAGACGAACAGGCTCTTTTCCCTTATTGGTAAAAACGAGTGTAAAATCCCTCAGCCTGTCTCTTACGTCAAAGAAAGTTTTTTCCATCTTGATGGTGCATTCCAAGCCGTTGTCAGCCTGATCACCCAAAGCGGCTCCGGCAAGCAACAGGCCAACCAGCAAATTGACGAAGAGACAAACCTTGTTCATAACTGTATGGAGAAATATTCCGTTTTCTTCTCCGCTGACCGGAATAAAAACAAATGTTCTATCGTCGTTCACCGGGATATTGCCCTCTATAGGGAGATTGATCTACCATGCTAAAATCCTGTTTTCCTACATATTCCCTCCAGAAACCCGGGTCTCCATATCCGTCGTAAAAACGTACTTCCAGCATATAATCTTTCCCGTTGGCCGCATGCTGCATATGTGTTGGAAGATACACCAACAGCAAATGAACATCCTTGATAGGAACGTCGTGCTTCTCTCCGGGCTTCAATATAATGAAATTCATGGGAGTTGCCAAGCCACGTTGAATCTTATAATTCGCATAATATACAGCTATCTTTTTCTTTTTTTCCCCCTCCTTCCTGTAAACTCTTATGATAATATTTGGTCCATCTTCTTTAACAGGATAGAAGTCGTCGAAAAGGCGAACGGTTTTTTCGCCCTTGTTCGTGAACACCAGCTTAAAGTCCGGGAAAGCCTCCCTCGCATCAAACCGGGTCTTTTCCATCACCACGGAGCATTCCACTCCGTTGTCGGCCATGTCCCCCCATGCTACCGCATGGAGGAATAGGCTTGTTAGAATTCCAAAACATAGGAAGATTTTTTTCATCACAGCACAAGTTTAAATGTTATCCAGAGAGTCCTATGAAACGACTATGGAGAATAAACTCCTTTTGGGGCCCGGCTCACCGTCTTAAAATCTGCTTTCCCTACATAATCCGTCTGAACACCGGATTCTCCATATCCATCATGGAATCTTACTTCCAACTCATAGCTCTCGCGATTGCGAAGATGTTCAAGATACACCAGCAACAGGTAAGCTTCCTTGACGGGCACTTCATACTTTTCTCCCGGCTTCAATGTAATGAAACGCATCAAGGCCCCTACCCGTTCGATTTTATACATGGGACTGTACCAGGCTAGAGGACCTTTTCTCTCTCCATTTACCTTGCGCCATATTTCGATGTGGATATTCGGCCCGTCATCCTTCAGGGGATAGAAATCGTCGAAAAGGCGCACGATTTTTTCGCCCTTGTTGGTGAACACCAGCTTGAAGTCCGGGAAAGCCTCCCTCACATCAAACCGGGTCTTTTCCATCACCACAGAACATTCCACTCCATTGTCGGCCATGTCCCCCCATGCCGCAGCATGGAGGGACAGGCAAACCAAAATTCCTAAATACCGTAAGATTTTTTTCATTACAATAAAAGTTTGGATATTGCCCGTAGAGTCCCCAGAAAACAATTTTTACCCTGTTGATTATAATAGTGCGTTTCGAGTTCACAAGAACATTGTTTCCAGTTTTCCAGCTTGACTTCATCCAGGCACACCGGAATCGTGACGCTGTATTCCTGGCCGGGGGCAAGCTCCCGGTAGTCCAAGGGCTGTGGGAAAGTCATTGTTCCCATTTCAGCGTTCAGAATGCGGACATCTACACCTCATTCAAGCCCCTGGTTGAATGGCCCTGTTTGCACCAAAACCGCCTTCCGCATCATCAATGAAGCAGATGCCCTGCCGGGTGTTCCATCTCTGAATGGAGATTGACGGTTAGTCCCTGACAAGCGGCAGCTTGAGGGCAAAGCGGCTTCCGTTTCCGGAGCTTTCTTCCAGCCACAGTTCTCCTCCCATGCCTCTGGCCAGTTCACGGGACAGGGCCAGGCCCAGCCCCACGCCAGGCTGTTTTCCGGCCGCTTCCTCCGCAGACCGGGAAAAGGGACGGAATAATTTCCTCCGCAGGGATTCGGAAATGCCTTTCCCTCCGTCCTCCACCCGGATCACCAGAAACCGTTTTTCCCGGGTCAGCTTCAGTTTCAGGATGCTTCCGTCAAACCGGGCGTATTTGGCGGCATTGTCCGCCAGATTGTACACGATCTGTTCCACGGCAGTCATGTCCGCCATGACGGATTCCGACTGGAGTTCCGGCGCTATGAAGAGCTGGGAATCCATGCCGGAAGCCGCCAGACGGGGAGAAATGCGGGCAATGATGGAAGAAGCCAGGGCCGGAACGGAAATTCTTTCCGGCCGGAGGGTTACGGAGTTTTTTTCCACGCGCGCATAGCTCAGCACATTGTCCACCAGATGCGTCAGCCTGGATGCCTCTTCCTTCAGAATGTCCACGTACGCCATTTCCCTGCCCTTGGGGACCAGGCCGGAGGAAAGCATTTCCGTGTACATGTTGAAGGTGGTCAGGGGAGTCCTCAGTTCATGCGTCACGGCGGAGACGAATACGGCCCTCCGTTCGCTCAAGCGGATGATACCGACCATGAAGCCGATGACGCCGCACAGCGCCAGAATGCCGCAGAACCACGCCATGGCAATGGATTTCCAGACCGTGCGCAAGGAATTCCCAGCCATGTCGGGCAGGCCTCCAGGATTCAGCATGGCCGGTATGCCCGCGAGCGTCAAATAACTTTCCTCCCCTTCTCCGGCAGGCTCCAGAGTGGCTTCCGGCAGAATATCCGCTACGGATTTCAACAGATAGCCGGACAGTTTCTCCCAATCCAGCCAGATACCCTGTACCCATACCTGCCCGTGGTCGGAGACGCGGCGCGTCAGGAAACATTCCTCACCCTGACTCCACTGGGGCTGGAGAGAGGAAATGGAGAGCTCCTTGTAGCTCCCCGGAGCCTTGGAGAGTTCCACGCACATCTCTTCCCTTCCCTTTTCTTTCAGACTTTCCGGAAAAATTTCTCCGGCATCATCCTGCACTGCGGAAAACGCTTCCCCGTCTGCTTCCTGTTCCCCGAATTCATCCCGCATGCCCCCCACTTTGCCGAAATGCAACACCCCATTCTCCGTAGAAAAGCCGCCCCCGATTGCGGAACCTTTAACTTCCTTCCTTTTTTTTGAAGCCAGGGGCAACGCTTTCGGCGTGGCCTTGTCCTCTGCCGGTTCCGTACCGCCCCTGAATGGAGATTTTCCCTTTTCCCTGGCCAGCTCCCCGACTTTTTTCTCCACCGTGATGTTGTATTCCACCGCCTGGCTGTTGGAGAGGTTTTTGCGCATGTTGTAGTCCTCAATGCCCTGCTGGAACGCCTTCTGACTGTCCACGGCAAGTTCCTGCTGCCTGGCTTCCTGCTGAACGGGGGAAAAGGCCACCTGCTTCTGACTCCTTTCCCCGGACGCCTTCTGTTCCGCCTGCATTCCGTCGGGATGGACTGATCCGGAAACGACCACATGCTCCGTTTTTTCCTCGTTTTTCCGTGGAACGGGCGCCGGAACATGCTGGTTTTTCACGGTCCCCAGCAACAGGCACACCATGCCGGAACGGTTCAACTGGTTTACATGGACCACGCTTCCCGGCCCCGTCTGGGGAGAGGAGACATTCCCCGACGGGTCTATCTGAAAGTACAGCTTGGCAAATTCCGACAAATCCGGCACGGAAGCATCCTTCCTGCCGGAGTCTCTCGTTCCATCGTTTTGAAGAAAATATTCTCCGGGAGACCTGTTGTTCTCCGCGGCAATCATGGCGGCCAGCAGGGAATCCATGCGCCACAGGGCCAGGCGGCTCTGCTCCACCAGGCGTATCTGGTGCGTTTCCGCCAGCCTCCTCTTTTCCGCATTCAGCATGGAATGGCTCAGCCACCCCATGACCCCCACCAGAATCAGCAGACAGGACCAAAGCAGGAAATGAAAGGAAAAACGGCTGATCATGCGGTTTCCTCCCAGACGTATCCCTGCCCCCGCAAGGTGCGGATGACGGCGGCATTCCTTTTACCCATTTTTTCCCGGAGCCGGGCGATGGTGGTGTCAATGCTGCGCGTTTCCACCAGGCGGGGGTCCATTTTCCATACCCTGGTCAGGATTTCCTCCCGCGTGATGATTCTGCCGGCATTGGCGGCCAGATGGCGGGCCAGGTCAAATTCCTTGGTCGTCAACACAATCCGCTCCTCTCCCAGCACCAGGGAGCGCGTGGGAAAATCCAGGTATCCCTCCGGCAGCCCCACCCTGTCCAGCGTCCGGGGCCTTTCCGGGGACCGTCTCAGCACCGCCTCTATCCGGGCGAGCACTTCCAGCAGACTGAACGGCTTCACCACATAATCGTCCGCTCCCAGCTTCAGCCCGCGCACCTTGTCCGCTTCCGCCCCCTTGGCGGTCAGCATCAGAATGGGAACGGTCGCCCGGTCTTCCCGGATGAGCCTGAGCAGGTCAAAACCGCTTGCCCCGGGCAGAACCACATCCAGCAGCGCCAGGTCGTAATCCTCCGCGTGGATCACGTTCAGGGCATCATAGCCGTCCTTGACGGGCAGCACGTCGTAGCCGGACACCGTAAGAGCGTCCGTAAGCCCGTTTCTGATGGCGTGATCGTCTTCTACGACCAGAATGCGGTAGCGGTGCATGGGAAAATAAGTATAGGAAATGAAGTACGGAATAAAAGTTTTTTCAGCCGGAGCATTCCTGCGGGGCCGCCGGAAGACCGGAGACCCCGCAGGCGCACTCATTACTGCTCTTTATTCATAGGGGAATTTTCATATGGCACGTTCTCCTCCACAAAGGAGAACTTCTTCCTGCCGGCCTGCCGGCGCACGGCCTGGATGATGGCGTCGTCCAGCGTATTCGCCTTGCCTCCGCCGGAAGCGCTCTGCTCCGCCTTCCATTTGTTCAGCCACGTATCACGCTGCCTGCCCACATCGGCAATTTTCTTCTGCAATCTGGCCCGTTCCTCCGCCTTCTCCTTCACGACCGCTTCAACCTCCTTCGCGCTCTTTCCCTTCAACTCTTCCGGGAGAATTCCGGTGTTGCCCAATTCTTCCACAGCCCGGGAGCCCTGTTCTTCATAAAGGTCCACCAGGTCCCAGGAAGTGTTGCGGTAAGCCGCCTTGTTGGCTTTTGCCGCGATCCGTCCGGCGGCAGCGGCGGGGGAAGCGGCCTCCGTCAATTTGTCCTGCCGGGCCTGTCTTTCCAGTTTTTCCGCCCGTACCTCCTGGAAGCCATACGCCAGATAAGTCCCGTTCAGGGAAACGTTCAATGTGGCAAGTTCCGCGTCATAGGGGGTTTCCGGTTCGGGAGGAGCGGCGTTGTGGTCAATATTGAGGAAACTGCCGTCCCCCTTTCTGGCTCCGTCCTTCCAAAGCACGGAATCGCCGTCTCCCGCGCTTCCGCAGTAAATGGTGTTCACGGTAATGCCGCATTCCAGTCCGCGGGCAATCACGGGGGCATAGGGCACATTGCCCTGGTTGAAGGGTTCGTTGCCCGCAATGAAGATCAGCTTCAGGGCGTCGGGATTCTCCGTATTCCATTTCAATTCCTTCAGGGCCCGGTCCATCACGGCGCCGCAGTATTCTTCACTGCCTCCGGTCTTCAACTTGAACAGTTCATCGGACACCTTGTCCAGATCGTCCGTAAAGGGGAGCACCTGGCGGACCCACGCATCTTTGGAGGACAGCCTGCCGCTCCCGTACTCGTACAGGGCGATCTGGATGGCGGGAAGTTTGCCGTTCTGGCGCGCCAGCGTCATGTCGTTGACAACCTTCCACAGATACGTGCGGGCCTGATTGATCAGCCCCTGCATGCTGCCGGAAGTGTCCAGAAGAAGGGCTATCTGAATCACGGCGCGGTCGTCCTTTTCCGCGGCGGCGTGGCCAGGGGCCTTTCCATCGTTTTCCGGCAGCGGGGTTGTTCCGACCTTTTTTTGCTGGTCCGCAATGACGGAACCGGGTTCCGTGCCAGTCGTCTGTTCATCTCCCTTTTTTTGAGAAATGGTTACCGTAAATTCCCCCCCCTTTTTCGGGTTTTGCGGCCGTGGTGATGGAATAGACCGCTTCCGCCACTCCCTCATCCCCGGAAGCCTTGCTGGTGGCAAGTAAAGCCGGAGGAATTGACTGCCGGTCCGGACCGGAGGAAACCTGGCTTATGGTGAGAACAAAGTCCCCTGCTTCCGGGCTGTCCGGACGGGACTTTGAAATGGCAATGCCCGGAATTTCCCGAGGTTCACGGCGGAGTTTCCGATCTTCCGTACGTTCTATTGCGGCATATATTTTCCGTTTTTCGGCGTCGCTCTTCTCTGTTCCCGCTCCGATGAAGGAAATCGGCCTCAAGTCAGGTGCAGGCAGCGCCCCGGTTCCGGCCTCCTGTTCCGGAGGTGGAACGTTTTCCGGCCGTTCAGTCTTTGATTCAGCAGAGGCGCAAAGCGCTCCGGAGCCCAGCAAAGCCAGCGAGTATTTGACAGCATGGTTCATCATGATTGGTGTGTTTGTTGTTAGATTTATAGTTGAAAGGATTACGGGAACGAGTTCTGCATCAGCACGGTTTCCCCGTCCAGGCGGATCATGACGGAGCCGTCCAGGGCCAGAAGCCCCTGGCGGTTCGTGCTGATCAGCTTGTCCGCCACGGCGGCGTATTCCGGCGTACCCACTTGCACGGTGCGGACGGGACTTTCCTTGTCCGGAGTGCGCAGGACCGTATTTTCCATCCATACTCCGTTCTGATTGAAATAACCGTTCTGGGCAATCTGGGCCGTTCCTTCAAAGGAAACGGAACGCCCGTGCTTGTCCATCTGGCGGTTGAATTTGTTGACGGACAATTCCCTCTTTTTTTCCACGGCATTTCTCTGCAGGGCGATGGAACCCAGCCCTTCGCGCGATTCCTGCATCACCCGTCCATAATCCCGGAACCTCGAGGACGAGGGGGAGACAGATTCTCCCCGCCACGGAGCGGAACTGCCGTCGTCCGCAAAGAAGGAGGCCGCCGAACTCAGTATTCCGAAATCCCGGGAAAGCTGCATGATTTCCTCAACCAGTTCCCGGGTCCGGGGATCATTTCCCAGCACTCCCGTATGGGCGGGGTCCGCTCCCATGTCCATCAGGGCGGTTTCCAGGCTGCCTATTTTGCGCGCCGCCCACATTCTGGCCGTAAAGTCATCTTTCACGCTGGAAATCCGTTCCGGCTCCACCACTACGGAAAACGACTGTTCCCTGTTGCTCCGGTCCAGACAGGTTCCTTTCAGCAGAAAAGGAGACGTGCCCACATACCTGCCGGCCAAAACGGCAGGCGCTCCGGAATAGATGTCCGGCAGCCGCCCGGAAGGAATGGCATCCTGCACCCTTCCCGGCTGTTCCCTGCCGTCCAGGGAGCAGACGGAATAGCGCACGTTCCGGAACACCGGGCCGTACAACTGGTGGAATACCTGCGCCAGCTTGAGTTCCAGGTTTTCTCCGGAAAGAACGTAGGAGGGCAATCCGCCGGAAATTTCCGCCATGCGCCTCAGAAGGGGGGCGTTTACATCCTCCCCCACTCCGATCGTGAAAATGCGCCGTCCTTCCCTGTTGCCCTCTCCGGCCAGGGAGGCAATGGATTTCTCGGAAGTCCGGCCGATGGTCGGCAGGCCGTCCGTCAAAAACAGCACGACCGGCAGCATCCCTTCGCGGGAGGGCTGGGCCAGCGCCGTCGCCAGAGCTTCATGAATGTTCGTGCCGCCGCGCGCCACCACGGCATCCAGCCACGCGTGCGCCGCTTTTTCCGTAGCGGCGTTCCTTTCCACGGGAGCCGCCTCAAACAGATTCACACCTTCGTTATAAGTGATGATATTGAAACGTTCCCCGGGATTCAGACCGGAAATGATCTGCTTGGCCGCCTCCTTCATGCTGACGAGCTTTTCCCCGCGCATGCTGCCGGACCTGTCCAGCACCAGGGTAAGCTCCCGGCGGATTTGCTTTTCATTCCCCGGGCTATCCTTTCCGAGCATGACCAGAAAATATCCGTTCCTGCCGTTTTCCGCATCCGGAGCCGCATAGACGCTGATGTCGGGGCCGTAAAAGGCCTCCCCCTTTTTGGCGGCGGATTCCATCCATGACAGGCGGAAAGGCCCCGGACTCATCTTCTCCTCCGCCAGGGTGAGGACGAGGGTTTCATCCTTCAGCCGATGGCGTTCCATCGGATGGGAGGGAGTGAACACATTGCCGATGCCTTCAGTTCCGGGGGAGATTTCCACCCTCAT
Source organism: Akkermansia sp. KLE1798 (assembly GCF_001580195.1). Classification (NCBI taxonomy): domain Bacteria; kingdom Pseudomonadati; phylum Verrucomicrobiota; class Verrucomicrobiia; order Verrucomicrobiales; family Akkermansiaceae; genus Akkermansia; species Akkermansia sp. KLE1798. Next base: position 146,025 of record NZ_KQ971067.1, on the reverse strand, counting down.
GGTCCATGCCGCATGGCCAGAAAGCGCTTCCGTCCGGGGGAGCACGTAATCCAGGCGTCCGTCCACCGGAGTCAGCAACTGTTCGTACACCACGCCCAGCTTCACGGAAGACTTGGCGGGAACGGGGAATACGCTGGAGCGAATGGCGCCGAATCCGGCGAATTCCAGCAGGGCCGGATCCAGCCTGCGCGCCACAATGCGGTCATACAGGCGGCGCGCTTCGTCGGCGGGCATCAGGGAGGCCTGCCAGGACGCCTTTCCGTCTCCGTAATAAAACCCTTTGACCACGACTCCTTCCGGAACGGGAAGAACAAGTTCCGCCTCCGTGGGAACGTTTCCGCCATTATGCACGCTCAGTTCCAGGGTGGTCTGTGCGCTGCGTCCGTTGACGCAGACAAGGGCGTTCACCTTTTCCAGAGTGACGGGCTGGCGCACGGTCCTGTTGACGGGCGGGATCACCCGCCGCTGCGGCAGGACGATGCTCCTATCGCCAATGTCTCCGTCAGGTGTCTGGGAATGTCCCAGCCCGGCCAATCCCGCCACTACGGCAATCAAGCACGGCATCAGTTTCATGCCCTCATGATGCCACAAGAAAAGATGCCGTGTGTTACAATCAGGTTACATTTGCGGAAAGATGCATCATCCTCCGGAATTTCCGTTGAAAAACGCCTTCCATCCATGGATGACGTTCAGCATCCCTGTTTGCAATCAACGGCGCAATTTCGATACTGCGAACGTTTTATGAAGTACTCGCAAAGACACCATTCACCTGATATGAGCCGAAATGAAAAGGATTGCAGCGCCAGGAATTCCCCGCGGAAGCCTCTGCCGGGAATGGAAGGCTTCCAGCTTGTACGGCTTCTCCCATGCGGAATGAGGTATTTTTCCTCCCCCGGAAGAGAAGGAAGAGAACAAAGGCTCAATGCACCAGTCCCCGGGACAGCAGCACCAGAGTCACGATGCCTATGGCAATGCGGTACCAGCCAAACACCGCAAAGCTGTGTTTCTGAAGGTAGGAGACCATCCACTTCACGGCCAGCCAGGCGGAGAACCAGCTCACGACCGTTCCGACGGCCAGGGCCTCCCAGCCGAAGGCTTCCAGCATCAGGGCTCCGTCCTTGTACGCATCATGCACCGTGGCCGCCCCCAGCGTGATCAGCCCCAGCAGGAAGCTGAATTCCACAGCGGCTTCCACGCTCAGTCCCACGAACATGCCTCCCAGCATGGTCATCAGGCTCCGGCTGGTGCCGGGAACCATCGCCACGCACTGGAGCACGCCTACGGTCAGGGCCTTGCCCGGCGTCAGGGTTTCAATGGAATCTCCCTTGCTGCCTTCATTGCTCTTTCCCTGCCTGGCGCGCCAGGCGCAGTAGGCCAGAATCACGCCGCCGCCTACGATCCACGAGTACGCCACCGTGTACGTGTTGAACAGGTATTCCTTGATCAGGGAGGCGCAGCACAATCCCACCACGGCGGCCGGCAGAAAGGCGAGAATCAAATTGACCAGAAGCTTGAATCCGGCGGGATTCGTGCCGCGGACACCCTCCACCATCGTCTTCACGCGCGGGTAGTACAGGCTCAGCACCGCCAGAATGGCCCCGCCCTGAATACAGACGGCCAAGGCATCCAAGGCTTCCTTGCTCTGGGACATGTTCAGCAGGGATTCCGTCAGAAGCAGGTGCCCAGTGGAACTGACCGGCAGATATTCGGTCAGGCCTTCCACGATGCCCAGAATGATGATTTCCAGAAGATTCATGGTAATGATGGTTGGATGTATGGCTTAGGAGTTGTAGGGAGAATTGTCGTTGTTGAAGTCTTCTTCAAAGCGCGCCACCTCTTCGCGGGCGCGGGCGGCTTCCTTGCGCTCATGCAGCCACGCCAGGATGATGCAGATTTCATACAGGGCGTACATGGGAACCGCCATCAGCATCATGGTAGCTACGTCCGGCGTGGGCGTGATGACTGCGGCCAGAATGGCTATCGCCACAATGGCATAGCGGCGGGTGGCCTTCATCATGTCGTAGGTCAGCACGCCCAGTTTCACGAAAGGCATCACTACCACGGGCAGTTCAAACGCCAGGCCGAACATCAGAATCATTTGCGTAGCGAAGGAGAGGTAGTAGCCGATGCGCCATTCGTTGGAAATGCCGAATTCCAGGGAATACGTGTAGAAGAACGTCAGCACCCTGGGAAGCACCACAAAGTAGCAGAACAGCGTGCCGGCCAGAAACAGCCCGAAGCCGACCGCCATGCACTTGTACAGAAGCTTGCGCTCATGCTCCAGCAGGCCGGGAATGATGAACTGGAGCAGGAAGTACAGCAGCAGGGGAAATGAGATCACCACGCCCGCATACAGGGAAAGCTTGATGGTCAGCATGAACGCCTCGCCCGGCTGGAAGGCGCTCATCATCTTCAGGGCCCCCCTCCCCGTTCCGTCCGTCAGCACGGCGTCCTTGGAATGGAGGGCTTCCGCCAGTTCCCGCACGGCGGGGGCCGGGCTGGCTTCCCTGATAAAAATTTCCTTCCTGTCGTGCGGCAGGGCCTGCGCTCCACGGAGAACCAGGGCGGCTTCCGTCAATTCCGCCAGCCGGGGGGAAATCTCCCGGAACAGGATCCGGCGCTGGGCGGCGTCCAGCCCCACGGCGGCCGTGGCCGTTTCCTTGGCCTTTCCCCAGGCGTCCAGGTCTATTCCGGCGGGAAGGTGGGATTCCTCGAACATATCCCATACCTGGTTGACGGGGCGGCGCAGAATGTCCATCAGGTTGGAGGCGAACCCGGCACACAAAAGCATGCTGACCACCAGGCAGAACACCATCCTCAGCAGCATGGTGCGCAAATCGTCCAAATGCTCCAGAAAAGGCTTCTCTTCATCATCCCGCTGGATTTGCCATTTTTCCCGCAGCCGGAATATGTGCTTTAAAAAGAACACGGCGTTTAATGAAGCCTAAAAGGCCGTGCCGCGCAAGCCGCAAGGCCGACAACGCCATAAAAAAATCCGGGAAACGCCTGCCTTCCCGCTCCGTCCGTCCACAGGCCTTTTTTGGCATGCAAACCCTGTATCTGCTTGACGCGGGAAGGCAGGCTCTTACTCTCTAACGCATCATGAGTCACGTCAGAACAAGATTCGCGCCTTCTCCCACGGGTTATCTCCACATCGGCGGTGCGCGCACCGCCCTGTTCAACTGGCTGTTCGCCCGCAAGATGGGGGGCACCTTCATTCTCCGCATTGAGGATACGGACACGGCCCGCAACACGGAGGAAGCCACCCGCGCGATCTTCACCGGCATGGAATGGCTGGGCCTGGACTGGGACGAAGGCCCCATGAAAGGCGGCGACTGCGGCCCCTACTTCCAGAGCCAGCGCAACGATATTTACGACGCCTACTTCAAAAAGCTCCAGGACGCCGGGCGCGTCTATGAGGACGACGGCGCATGGCGCTTCCGCTTTGACCGCTCCAAGCCCGTCACGTTCCACGACATGATCTGCGGCGACATCACCATCGACTACCGGGACGCCTCCAACACCCCGGACATGGCCATCCGCCGCGCGGACGGCTCCTACATCTTCCACTTCGTCAACGTGGTGGACGACATTGAGATGAACATGACCCACGTCATCCGCGGGGAGGACCATATCATGAACACGCCCAAGCACATCCAGCTGTTTGAGGCGTTCGGCGTCACACCGCCCGTGTTTGCGCACATGCCGCTGATTCTGAACCAGGACGGCTCCAAAATGTCCAAGCGCGACGTGGGGGCGGCCCTGGGCACCTATCCGGAGGAGGGCTTCCTGCCGGAAGGCGTCATGAACTTCCTGGCCCTGCTGGGCTGGTCCCCGAAGGACGACACGGAAATCTTTTCCCCGCAAGAGCTGATCGAACGCTTTTCCCTGGAAGCCGTCAACCACTCCGCCGCCAAGTTTGACATCACCAAATGCCGCTGGGTCAACCAGCAGCACATCATCGCCCTGCCTCCGGAAGAATTTGCCGCCAAGGCGCGGCCGTTCTGCCTGAAGGCCGGCCTGCCGGATTCCGGCATTCTGGATGAAGCTATCGCCACCGTGCAGACGAAAGTCCAGACGCTGGCGGAAGTTCCGGATAAAATCCGTTTCTTCTTCGATCTTTCCATGGACCCGGAAGCGCTCGCCAAAGTCCAGCCGGAAGCCTTGGAACTACTTTCCAAACTGGCGGACAGGCTGGAACGGGAGCCGGAATGGGACGGCCATGAGCTCATCGGCGTGCTGAAAGCCTTTGCCAAGGAAAACGGAGTCAAGATGGGAGCGGTCATGTTCCCCGCCCGCGTAGCCCTGACTGGCCTGAGCGGCGGCCCGGACCTGTCCGCCGTTTTCTCCCTGCTGGGGAAAGAGGAATCCTTGAAGAGAATCCGTGCCTTTTCCCTGAACTGAACGGGGGCAGTTACAGCCTTTTGATCGGGATGCCGTTTCTCCCCAAGAGGAACGGCATTCTGCTTTTGAATTGCTCCGGAACTCGGAACAGGAGGAAGCGAAGAGGAAGGAGATTTGTCCAAATCCCTTCCCGCGGGTGCAGGATTCCCTGCGCGGTATTATCTTCATGATTTGACAAGCCGCCTCTCCGGACGCATGCAGGAGGCGCCTGCTCTTTTTCTTTCCTGGCTGAAGGCATGGGAAAAACACGGCCCGGGCTTTATTCATCGTCGTCCAGGCTTCCGTTTTCCCATTTTTTACCTCCTTTCCTCATCCTTTCGGCTCCCTTTATCCTCATTTGCGGCATAAGCGCAGCATGCCTCTGAGGCACAGGACAGCCCCCTGCTCTCTTTTTCTTTTACCCGTTTCCCCCACCACCATCCGCTGGTGGAACCGTCCTGCTTGAATAAAATAATAAGAGCCAGGTACATAAAGAACCTGGCTCTTATGAAAGGAAGAGATCAATGCTCTTCCTTTGCCATTTAATTAATAACGGCGGTTGCGGCCATAGCCGTTGTCGCCACGCCTGTCGCCGCTGTTATTGCTGCGGTAGTTTCCTCCGCCTCCGCCCCTGTTTTCCTGGGGCTTGGCTTCATTGACAACCAGGGCTCGTCCCTGAAATTCCTGGCCGTTCACGGCTTCAATAGCGGAGCCCATTGAATCGGTGGAATCCATGGTTACAAATGCAAAACCTCTGGGTCTTCCAGAGTCGCGATCTGTTGGCATGAATAGCTCAGTCACTTCACCATAAGAACCAAACAGATCTCTCAAGTCTTGTTCAGTGGCATCAAAGGACAAATTTCCTACATATAATTTTGTGTTCATATTACGGGGTTGACGGCCGACCTGAATTCTCTTAAATGCGCTCCCGAAAATCCGGGATCTGAATCATCAAAATTTCGAATAAAACAAATACTACCGTCCGGAGAACTTTATCTTATAAATAAAAAAAAGCCAAGGATATTTTACGTTAAACTAAACATTATATCGACAGGCGTCCACAACAAATTTCCGGAGGACAGCCGTCCTTCTGCACCGGACGGGGGATAAAACCGCAAAAACATATTCCAAAAACTCCTTGCTATTCCATCTCCAGTCCGCGGATTCCCGCCACGCCAGCAGCGGAAGGTACCTGCCCGAATGGAAAAGGCGGGAATATAACCCTTGACCATGAAGCCCGCACCCCCTAGAAATGACACATTCATGAGCATGCCTGATTACCGGTCATTTTTCCGCCGTTCCGCCTCATTCGTGCTGGCCGGTTTTCTGGCCGCAGGTCAGACGCTCGCCCAGCAGCCTCCGGAAAACGCGGCTCCCGTCCCGGACGCGGCCCAGTCCCAGGAAGCCGGGGAGGAACTGACCGCGGAGAATGCGACGGAAATGGACGTCGTCATCCTGGCGCTGTGCCATGAAATCTCCATTCTGCAAAAGAACGTGGAGAAAAGAATAGCCATCCGCGAAAGCCTGGTGACGGAAGCGGATAAGACCTACAGCTTTTTTGACACCAGGGTGTATGAAATGTCCGCCGTGCTCTATGCGCTGGACGACCAGAAGATTTTCACCATGGCCTTTTACTGCAAGGCCGCAACGAGGCTGGTGAAGCTCTACTATGAACGCAGGCCCGATTTCCAGGGGCAGGAAGCACGGGTGGGGGAAGAAATGGCCCGCATTCAAAAACTGATTCAATCCCTGGAGGAAGTCAACACGGACGGCCTGTCGGAAACCTCCATGGTCCAGCGGGACGAAGCCCTGACCACCTGCCATTCCCTGCTGGAAAAACTGGAGAAGGAAAAGGAGCAGCTAGCCTGTCTCAAGGAACTGTTCAACAATCTGGGCAACAAGGTCAACGCCCTGAACGCCGAAAGCAACAAACTGTTCAATACGTTGTTCAGCAAGGTATTCTACACGCCCTCACACATTGCCAGGTACATTTTCCTGAATCCCGGCATGATCTACCGGGCATGCATGTCCGCGTGGGAATCTTCCGCGGACAGCAAGCTTCAGCTCCCTTCCGACCGCGGGACCCTCCAGCATTATGGAATGGTCCTGCTGGGCATGCTCCTGTGCGCCTACTTACTCTCCCGCGCCATTGTATGCTGGGGCTTCAAAAAGATGCTGGAAAAATCGGGGAACTACGACAAGCGCCACGCATTCACCAATGTCACCACCATCCTCCTGATAGCCGTGCTGCTCATCATTTCAGAAATGCAGAGCACGGACTACCTGCTGAAAAGCGCGGCTTCCCTGGGAGCCGAATTCCTTCTGCTGACCAGCGCCATCCTTTTTTCCCTGGTCACGCGCCTGAAATACGGCACCATCAACGCGGGAATACGCATCTACATGCCCTATCTCCTGCTGGGCGGCTTCTTCATGCTGCTGCGCATGTTCATGGCCCCCAACATCGTGGTGAACGTCTCCATGCCCGTCCTGTTCACCCTGGTTTCCCTTTTCTCCCTGCTGACCTGGGTGCGGCAGCGGCACAGGCTGCCCCGTCTGGACCGCTTTTTCGCCACCATTTCCCTGGTACTCACCATCCTGGGCAGCATCCTGTGCTGGGCGGGCTTCAGCTTCATGGCCTTCCTGGTGCTGATGACCTGGATCATGCTGATGACCAGCATCCTTCTCCTAGTGGGCCTGTGGGACCTGCTGCACCATTATGAAAAACGCCGGAAGGAGCGGAACAAAAAGGAAATCGTCTGGTTCCGCCCCTTCATCTCCAAGCTCGTCCTGCCCTGCCTGGCCATCTTCCTCATCCTGTTCAGCCTGATCTGGCCCGCCGCCACCTTCGACATGGGCGACCTCATCATCAGCAAGATTTACACTACTACGGAAATCAAGGACCTCATCACCTTCAGCTGGAGCCACGTCATCCTGGTCATCCTGATCGCCATCGTGCTCAACTACCTCATTTTCCTGGGAAAAAACACGCTCCGGGAAATCTACGGGGAAAACTATGAAGTAGGCACCATCCCCACCTTCGTCACGCTCTCCACCCTGTTCCTGTGGGGGCTGTTCGTCTTCACGGCCCTGGTCATCATGAATGCCAACTACAACGGCATCCTGATGGTCATGGGCGGCTTGAGCATGGGGATAGGCTTCGCCCTGAAAGACACCATTGAAAACATCATCAGCGGCCTCTCCCTGATGCTGGGGCGCCTGCGGCAGGGAGACATGATCGAATGCGACGGCTACCGGGGGCGCGTCTCCTCCCTGGGGTACCGTTCCACGATGATCGAAACGCTGGACGGCTCCATCATCGCCTTCCAGAACTCCCAGCTCTTCAACAAAAACTTCCGGAACATGACCCGCAACCACAAATTCGAATGCGTGAAGGTGGAGGTGGGCATCTCCTACGGAACGGACGTGGAAAAGGCGCGCGGCATCATTCTGGAAACGCTCGCCTCCCTGTCCTTCCTCTCCAAGATCAAGAAAACCAGCGTGGTGCTGGACAGCTTCGGAGACAGCTCCGTGAACCTGGGCGTATGGGTATGGATTCCCGTCATGACGAAATCCTCCAGCCTTTCCACGGTGCGGGAACGCATCTATAATGCGTTCAACGAGCACGGCATCTCCATCCCCTTCCCCCAGCAGGACCTGTACGTGAAAGAATTCCCCGGCAGGCAGCCTGGGGAAGAACCCAACGCTTCCCCACGGGAAGAATGATCTTCCCGCCCCTTCATCATTCCACCATATCAACCAACCATGTCTGACAATCTGACCCTTCTCGGTTCCCAAAGCTCCTTCTTCACCAGCCCGGACGACGCCAAGCTGGAATCCTTCCCCAACCACGGCACCCGCCCCTACACCATCACGCTGGACACGCACGAATTTTCCTCCCTCTGTCCCGTCACCGGCCAGCCGGATTCCTGCCACCTGACGATCACCTACGTGCCGGACGGACACTGCGTGGAAACCAAGTCCCTCAAGTACTACCTGGCTTCCTACCGCAACTATCCCGCCTTCAACGAACAAATCGTCAACCGCATCACGGACGACCTCGTGGCGGCCATCTCCCCCCGCTGGCTGAAGGTAGAGGGCAGGTTCTCCCCCCGCGGCGGCATCCAGCTCACCGCCATGGCCGAACACAACCCGGAAAACCGCCCCCTGTAACCCTTAAAAACCGCCATGGAAAGAATGGAAACCGCCGTCCTGCTCAGCGGGGGCCTGGACTCCAGCGCGGCCCTGCACTGGGCGCACAAAAACCACCACGTGAAGCTGGCCCTCAGCTTTGACTACGCCTCCAACCACGCCGCGCGGGAACTGGAATGCGCCGCGTGGCAGGCGGCCAGCCTAGGCGTGGAACACCGCATCATCGACATCACCCCCATTGCCGCCCATCTGAAATCCGCCCTTCTTTCCGGCGCGGATGACATTCCGGACGGAAAATACGACACGGAGCTGATGAAACAGACCGTCGTTCCCTTCCGCAACGGCATCTTCCTGTCCATGGCGGCGGGCATTGCGGAAAGCCACGGCGCGCAGCAGCTCGTCATTGCCGCCCATTCCGGGGACCACAGCATCTACCCGGACTGCCGGGAGGAATTCATGGCCGCCATGACGGACGCCATCCGGCTGGGGACTTATGCCGGGCTGGGCATCCTGCGCCCCTTCATCCACACCTCCAAGGGGGGCATCGTCCGGACAGGCCATGAACTGGGCGTGGACTTCTCCAGAACCTATTCCTGCTACAAGGGAGGCCGCATCCACTGCGGCGCCTGTTCCACCTGCCTGGAACGCCGGGAAGCCTTCCGGGAAGCCGGAATCCCGGATCCGACGGTTTACGCGGACCAATAAGCCCGGTCATCAAAAATCAAGGGGCAGAGAAGCCAGAGGAAAATATCCGGACTCTAGCGGTGATACCCGGTCCGGCCCTCAATCCTTATTCCGCCGTATTTTCCGGCAAAAGCTCCCGCAGGGCCTCCCGGACTCTCCGCGCCACCTCCTCCTGTCCGGCGTCCGCATCCACGCGGAGCATCCAGGGTTCATGAACGGAGGCAAAGACGTTGCGGCAGGCGGTCAGCCCGGCCTCCGTTTCAAAGGCGTCGCGTTCCCCGCGGCTACCGATGCGCTCCAGGGCCACGGAAACGGGAATATCCAGCCAGACCACGGCATCCGGCACGGGCGCGAATTCTTCATTGGCGGCGCGGATGGCGGCAGGGTCCACCCCGCGTGCGCCCTGGTAGGCCATCATGGAAAGGTAATAGCGGTCCAGCAGCACCCACGCGCCGCGGGCCAGCGCCGGGGCAATCAGCGTTTCCACGTGCTCGCGCCTGTCCTTCAGGAACAGGTCCACCTCCTCCCGCACGGACAGGCGGCCCGTCACGGCGGAATCCCGGAGCATCCGGCCCCATGGGCCGCGCGTGGGTTCAAAACTCTGCACGACTTCCACCCCCCTGTCTTCCAGATACTTTCTCAAATGGCCGATGTGGGTGGACTTCCCCGTCCCGTCAATGCCTTCAAAGACGATCAGCCTGCCTTTTCTCTGTCCGGTGAAGCTCATGAGTCGAACGTATAGCGTTTCCCCGGAACGGGGGCGATGATCTCGGCATCCGGCATGCGGGAAGCCAGCGTGTCGTGCATCCATTCCACGGCGTCCGGGTCCCCGTGCACCAGAATCACCTGTTTGGGCTTCAGCTTCACGGCGTAATCCACCAGGGAATCGCGGGTGGCGTGGCCGGAAAAATCAAAGCAGTCAATCGTGCATTTCCGGCGCACCGGCTGCCCGTTCGGCCTCATCTTGACCAGTTCGCCGTGCGGGGTGGTCTTCAGCTGGCCCGCGGGGGAATCGGGGTCGGCATACCCTACGAAAAGAATGGCGTTCTTCTCATGGGGAAGCACCTGCTCCGCCATCACGTTGGAGAGCGTCTTCTCCGTCATCATGCCGCTGGAAACCACGTAAATGTTACCGGGAGTGCAGACCAGCGGAGCCTTCCCCTTGCGCGGAAGCGGCACGGTCTGAATCTCCTCCTTGAGCTTGAAATCGTGGTCGTGCCGCCGGGTCAGCCCGGAAAAACGGTCATATAATAAAGACACCTTCGCGCTCAGGCCGCCGAAGTACACGGGCGTATTGGCCGGAATCACGCCCTGCTGCTTGAAACGGTGGATGTTGAACAGCATTTCCTGGCTTTTGCCGATGGCGAATACGGGGATCAGGACCGCGCCCCCGCGTTCCAGCGTATCCGCAATGGCCTGCCCGAACCGCACCATTTCCTCAGGCCGGGAATAATGGGCGCTGCGCTGGAAGCCGCCGCGCGTGCATTCCATAATCAGCGTATCTACGCCGGATTCGGGGAAATCCGCTCCCGGAATCATGCTCTGGTTCTCAAACTGCACGTCTCCGGTATAAAACACCGTATGGCCGGACTCGCTCTCCAGCATCACCCCGGCGGACCCCAAAATGTGCCCGGCATCGTAAAAGGTGGCCAGCAGATTCTGGCGGAAGCCCACGCGGAACACCTCGTTGCAGGACTTGGCATTCCAGGAGTCGCACAGCCGGTCCAGGTCCGCATGGGTGAAAAAGGGATACTCCACGATGCCCAGGTCCAGCCTCTTGGCGCTCATCACGTTTACGGAATTATGCAGCATCACCTCGGACAGAGCGGCGGCGGCGGGCGTCATGAATACCTCCGCCGCGGGCTGCTTCTCCTGCAGTACGGGCAAGGTGCCCAGATGGTCCAGATGGGAATGGCTCAGGAAAACGGCCTCCACGGAATTGGGTTCCAGAACGTCAAACTCCGGCATGGCCGCCATCCCCTCCCTCTTGGGGTGCATCCCGCTGTCAAGCACCACCCGGGTGCCGTCCATTTCAAGCAGATAACAATTGGCCCCGATCTCTTCGGCCCCGCTGATATTCGTAAAACTGATCATTATATGCGGCAGGAGAGTAACGGCTCCCCCCGCCCGTGTCAATGCCGCCCTGCCGCCCAGGGTTCACAGAGCCGCCGGAAACACTTTTTAACTGGAAAAATGGAGAAGACAAAGGAAGCTCCTTGCCTTTTCCGGGGAGCTCGGAAAAGACTCCGCCGGGCATGCCGCCGGAAAACGCCTTTTACTGATTCCCGATACCCGGCTCCCCTTGCCTCAATCACTCTACCGGACGACAATATTCCTCAAACACGTCGGCGGAAAATGAAACGGGAATTCCCCAGAAACAGACTTTACGCTCTCCCATAACGATATCCACCACCGTCATCACGTCCACCCCGAACCTGTCCTGCCATCTGCGGAGCGCCTCCTTCATTTGACTTTCCAGAGCCCCGTACTGTTCCACCAGTTCCTGGTGCCGTTGAATATATTCAAACTGAACGTCCATCCCCACGCTTGACTCCACCAGTACCCACTGGGCCAGTTCCCCGCCGCAGGAAACCAGTTCCTCACTCAGGGACTCTAATTTTTCCATGTCCCCCATCCGGTCAAGAATGTCGATGTAACGCTTCATTCCATCCATGATCTCCCGGCCGTAATACTCCAGAACAAGGTCGTTCAGACGCGCAACATATTCGGGCGTATCTTCTTGGACCGCATAAGCCCTTTTTCCGGACACCATCCACTTTCCCGGGTCGGATTCCGCCCCCTTCGGGATGGAAACGGGAACTATTCCCGCACACTTTTTACCTTCTGCGGGAGAAAAACCCGGATGATCTTCCCCCAATCCGGCCATGACGGCCTCGTCCATCTGATGATTATTCAGCTTGCCAATACGGACCATCCAGACTCCCTTCTCCCGGACGCATTCTCCCTGAAACCCGGCGGGAACCTTCCCGTCCAGCTCCTTTTTCTCCGGAAACCCGGCCTTCTGCTGCGCCCCGTCTCCGCCATGCCCTGCGTCATGAGCCGGGCATACGGGAAAGAGGGAGAGTGCGCACAACGTAATCAGGGTAAACAGGGCATGTCTCATGCATCCATTACAGCACACGGGCAGTCCGGCATCAAGATAATTGCTCTGGACGCAGGCTGTTGCGCGTGTGATAATTCCATCATCATACCCCTCATGAAAAACAAGCCCCCTATCAGGGACGACTCCAGGCGGTCCCTGCCCTGCGCATCCCCCCGAACGAATTTTCAGGGGGCCCGGGCCGCAGCCGCCGCCATTGCCGGACTTCTCTCCGGCTCCCGTCTTTCCTTCCTGTTATCCCCAGCGGACGGCAACCCTTCCGTTCCGTTAAACCTTTTCTTATGCAATCACATGAAAAACAAACTTCCCACCCCTCCCAACACCCCTCATCAGCAATTGCTGATCCGGGCCATCAACTACTTCCGCAGCCGGGAGGGAGAACCGCGGCTTTTCACCAAACGGAAGCTGGTGCTCCTCCTGCTGACGGCGGCCTACGCCTTTTCCCCCATTGACCTGATTCCCGATTTCATTCCCGGAGTGGGCCAGCTGGACGACCTGACCGTCATCGCCTTCGCCTTCCTGGCCATGTTCCTGCCCCCCATCAGGAAGGACGGCTCCCATGAGGACCCGGAACCCTGACTTTTCCGGCAAACCGCCGCATCCGCATACCCGGAAACCTCTCTCATGCGTCCTCCCCATTCATCCTTTCTCCACTCCCCCCTGGCCATCGTCATAGCCAGGGGCGCCGTTCTTGCCGGAATACTGGCCGTGCTGTTCTGGGGCATCCGCTCCTGCATCACCGCTCCGGTGGAAAAACCCATGGAAGTGGCCGAAAAACTGATCGAGGCCGGAAAGGAAGTGGGCCTGACCCTCATCAACAAGGGATTCTCCTCCGACCACGGCGGCCTGACCCTCATTGTCCAAAATGACAAAAAGGTGGCCAACCTGGTGACGGTGGAACGGACGTTCGAATATGAATACCAGTATTCCACCACGTGGTGGTGGAGCAAAAAAACGCTGGTCCTGAAAGCCGCCTACCGGGCACACGGCGGCGTTGACCTTGACGGCCCGGAGCCGCTCCGGATCATCATTCCCCCGGCGGGAAAAGGCCCCGTCACCGCGGAGGGCCTGCACGGCAAACTGGTCTCCTGCGAGATGATCGAAGGTTCTCTCCGCGTGGTTCGGGATGACGCGGGCCTCTGGAACAAGCTCACCCACCGGGACACGGCCATTGCCGTCAACCAGCTCAACGAGGCGGCCAGAAAACACATCATGGAAAGCGACTTGAAGCGGCAGGCGGAAGAAAACTTCCTGCGCCGCCTGCGGGAAAGAGCGCAGGATTCCCGGGAAAGCGCGGGAAAGGACGGCTGGTTCTGACCTCCGGAAAAGGCGCGGACGCCCGGAAGCGCCGTTCTTTTATCTTGCCAAAGCGCGCCGCGTCCTATAAAGGAACGCACGTCATGGCCAACTTAACATTCACCCCTCCCGCAGACGGCGCGGCCGTCACCATGCAGAACGGCAGGCTTTGCGTGCCGGACAGGCCCATCATCCCCTTCATCATCGGTGACGGAACGGGCCCGGAAATCTGGGCGGCCGCCTCCCGCGTCATTGACGCGGCCGTGAACAAGGCCTACCAGGGGAAGCGCTCCATAGCGTGGTATGAAGTTTTCGCCGGACAAAAATCCTTTGACAACCTGGGCACCTGGCTCCCCGATGAAACGGTGGAGGCGTTCCGCACCTACCTGGTCGGCATCAAGGGCCCCCTCACCACTCCGGTGGGCGGCGGCATCCGTAGCCTGAACGTGACCCTGCGCCAGGACCTGGACCTGTTCGTCTGCCTGCGCCCCGTGCGCTACTTCAACGGCATTGAAACGCCCGTGAAGGCCCCGGAAAAGGTGGACATGGTCGTTTTCCGGGAAAACACGGAAGACATCTATGCCGGAATCGAATTCAAGGAAGGCTCCGAGGACGCCAGGCTGTTCTTTGAAACCATGAGCCGCGTCTTCCCGGACCGCATGAAAAAGGTCCGCTTCCCGGAAAGCTCCGGCTTCGGCATCAAGCCCGTGTCGCGGGAAGGGACGGAGCGCCTGGTGCGCGCCGCCATCGACTACGCCGTGGAAAATGGCCGGGAAAGCGTCACGCTGGTGCACAAGGGCAACATCATGAAATTCACGGAAGGAGGCTTCCGCGACTGGGGCTACGACCTGGCGCGCCGGGAATACGGCGCCCAGCCCATCGGGGACGGCCCCTGGCTCCGCCTTCCCAACGGCATCGTGATCAAGGACTGCATTGCGGACGCCTTCCTTCAGGAAATCCTGCTCCATCCGGAAAACTTCGACGTCGTGGCCACGCTCAACCTGAACGGGGACTACATCTCCGACGCGCTCGCCGCACAGGTGGGCGGCATCGGCATCGCCCCCGGCGGAAACATCAACTACCTCACCGGGCATTCCATCTTTGAAGCCACCCACGGCACGGGCCCCAAACTGGCGGGACTGAACAAGGCCAATCCCAGCTCCGTCATCCTGTCCGCGGAAATGATGCTGCGCTACATGGGCTGGACGGAAGCCGCGGACCTGCTCATCCAGGCCATTGACCAAACCATTTCCGGAAAAACCGTCACCTTCGACCTTGCGGAAATGATTCCCGGCTCCACGGAACTCTCCTGCTCCGCCTTCGGAGACAGGCTGGTGGAAGCCCTGAGCTGAACGCGGTATTATCCATCTCAACCGGGGCCGTTCTTCCAGCGGGAAGAATGGCCCTTTTTGATGGGTGGACAAACCGTGAAAAAAATGGCATCAAGACAGAATGATTCCCAAAACGGATTCCTATCCCCTGCCTGTTCAGAAAACTTTCCGGGCCAGAAAATGGGTGGCTGCGGGAATTCTGCTGGCTCTATTTATTGAGGGGATCGGCTGGTGGCGGGAATATGAAAGGAGACCGAGGGACCCTCAAATCGCCCGGAGAATTGAAATGTTCCATACCCGGACGGGTGGCACTCACACTGCCCTTGCCGAATCCCTGCGCCGCATTAATTCCGGAAATTACCACGCAGACAGGAACGAACTGAATACGGCATTGGCAGGCGTTCTTGAAGCGCCTCTCCCGGATGATATCAAAACACAGGGAATTCTGCTCGTATGGGTGCGCCAACAAGGAGCCGACCTTTCATCCTTTCCCGTTCTGAACCGTTCCCTTTCCGTGGAACTTCTGGAATGGTGCCTGCAAAACGGGGCCGATCCCAACATGCAGGACAAGCAGGGCAATACGGCCCTGCACTACCACCGGAACGAAAAAGAGCTTGCCACCCTCCTGAATGCCGGGGCCGATCCCTCCATCCGAAACAAGGAAGGCCGGACTCCTCTGGAAAACGCCGTTTTACGCGGTGAACCGGAAGCGGTAAGAACGCTGCTCCAGGAAGAAACTGCCGGCCGCCGATTGCAGAGACCTCCACAAGTCCCTTCCCCTTGACGGGATTACTTGCCGGAACGCATCTCCTCCATCTGTTCCAGCGTGTAGGTTTCCCCTTCCATTCCGCCGAAGTGGCGGCGCAGGAAGGTCAGCAGGTCCGCCAGGTCGCGCGGGTCCGTGACGCCCGGAGGAAGCATGGTGGAGTCCCATTCCTTTCCGGCCACCGTGATCGGTCCCGTCAGCCCTTCGGTAATGATCTTGACGATTTCCGCGGCAGGCTTTTCCTTCAGCCATTCGGATCCGGCCAGGGGCGGATACGTCACCTTGTCCCCCATGCCGTCGTTGCCGTGGCAAATGGCGCACTTGGAGAGGTACACGCTCCTTCCCTTTTCCATCACGGCGGCGGCGCGCGCCTTTTTCAGGCGTTCCATGTCCACTGCGGGAGGATGGGCGGCATATTCCGGATGGATATGGGACATTCCCGCGGATGAATTCACCGCGTCCCTTTTCTGTTCAGGCTCCAGCCTTCTGAGGGAGGACAGGTAGTTCAGCAAATGCTGTCCGCGGGAAGAGGGCACCAGCTCCCGCCCCGGCTCCGTGAGGACGGGAAGAGCTCCGGCGGAAGGCGCATTCCCTTGAATCCGGCGGTATTCGAACATGCCGGGCATGGCGGCGCATACGCTCCAGGGAGTCCTGAACTGGGATTCGCGGGGATTGTAGAGATGCAGGGCCAGCCACTCCCGCGGCTGGGCGGCCCGGCGCGTGCTTCTGGAAACGGCGTCTTCATATTCCAGCCTGCCTGCCGCGTATTCCGCCGCGTTGCTCAAGTCCGGCCCGACGGAGGCCACTCCCAGTTGCGGCGCGCCCTCACGGTTGAATTCGGCATCCGCGTCTTCCGGTTCGCTGACGCGGTAGGGAAAATCCGGGTCCGTCCCCCGGTCGATCGCCGTCTGCCAGTCCCTGCCGGACATGGAACGGCGGATCATCTGCGTATGGCACAGCGCGCACCCTTCCGCGGCGTAGATCCGGGCTCCTTCCGCATCCTGCGCGGGGCGCTTGACCTCCAGGGAGGAATGGGAAGGCGCATGCAGCAGGACACCCGCGAGAGCCGCGAGAACGACGGCAGCGGCGGACGCCAGAGCCGGAAGAACGCGGAGGGCTCCGGCTTGATCCGGTTTTCCGGCGGAATCCGGCTTCCACAGCCACAGGGCCCCCGCCAGGCACAGAAGCATGGCAACGGCATGCACGCAGGCGGCCATGCCCACCCAGCCACTCATCAGTTCCGCACGCTTCGCATAGGGAAAAGCCGTCACATCCACGGAGGCGACCACGCCTACCGCGTAAGCCAGCAGCACGCCGCCAATTCCCGCCGCCAGCATCCACCAGGCCGGAGAAAGTTTTCCGGTTTCCGCGGGCCGTCCGGCCATCATCAGCACCCCGGCTCCCAGGAACGCCCACAGTTCCGCCTCATGCCAGGAGGACAGGGAAAACTGCGCCGTTTCCGGCATGCTTCCGGCAAACACGTTCCAGACCGCCGCCAGGGCCAGCAGGGAGCATCCCGTTTTCAGCCATGTTCCGGATTCCGTTCCGGAGGCCATCCACAGATGGAGAGCCGCCAGCACGACAGCCGCGGCGGCGCACCAGGACCACACCATGCCAGCCTCCGCAAGCGACCACGGCACGGGAAATCCCTGCAAACGGGCCACGCCGCCGATCAGCGGAGCCGCCGCCAGCACAAGGGCCATCCAGACGGACAAGACGCGGAACCACCTGCCGGACGCCAGCCCCAGCCGGAGCGCGCCGGCGCCCAGCGCCGCACAGGCAAGCCCCCAGGAAAAGCAGGATTCCAGGGAGGAGGAATCCAGCAGGCCGTTCATGGAGAGAGCCCGCGTATGCCACAGCACCAGAAGGGCCGCGGCCATGCACCCGGCGCAGGAGCAGAACAGGAGGCGCAGAGGCCACACCAGCGGCCCCGACCACACGGCGCAGGCCATTCCGGCGGCAATGAGGGCAAAAACAGGACAGACCCACCAGTCAAAGGGCATCAGCAGCAGCCCGCTGCCGTTTCCGGCCGCAATGGACGCCAAACCCAGGACCAGACAGCCGTGCCAGCACCACGCCGCCAGCCGGGCCCACTTCCCCTCCGTGCCGTTCATACGGGAGAACAGGACCGGGAGGGCCCATCCATAAACCAGAATTCCGTAAAAGGCGAACATCAGGCGCCCCGCCGGCCACGGCAGAGGCTCTCCGAAGAGAAAGCCGAAGGCATACGCCAGCGACCATGACAGGCCCAGCACGCAGGCCGCCGCCAGCCAGAAGAGCGGCAGGCGCTCTGCCGGGTGGAAGCCGGAAGCGGACGGAGCGGGAGCGGAATTCTTCATCATGACCGGGGAAATACGTTGCGGACGCTCAGCGCGCCCAGGATGGAAACGGCGGCAATGCCTCCCATCACCGCCAGAAGCAGCAGGAGGGGCGTCCACGTTCCCCACGCATGTAATTCCAGTCCCAGCCGCGGGCAGAATATCCAGCAGGCTTCCAGCAGGGAACCGGCCAGGATGCACGCGCAGACGGAGAGGAGTGCGGAGGGCCTGCGCCGCAGCGCGGGGAACAGAAGAACAAGGAAGGGAACCAGCAACTCCAGAACCAGCGCGGCGGCCAGCACTCCGGACCACCCGGACAGGGCCGCCGTGTAAAAGGTCATTTCCCCGGGAATGGAGGCATACCAGGTAACGAGGTACTGGGAATAGGTGATGTAGGCCTTGATCAGCACCATGGCCATCAGCATGCCGCCCATGCGGGTCCATGAAAGGGATTTTCCGCCTTCCAGCCTTCTCAGGCAGACGGCGGCCAGCACGGCAAACGCCAGGGAGGCAAGCAGAACCCAGGCAATCATGTACACGGGGAACATGGAGAGCGCCGCGCCGCCCGGACCGGCCAGCACGTCAAATCCCAGCATGCCCAGCGCCAGGACCGCCGCAATCATGCTGAAGGCGGCGGCTCCGCGGTGGAAGGAACGCTTCCAGACGGAATTCCCGGAAGTCAGCGTTACCCATATCTGGGCCATGCTCCACGCCAGCACCGCCAGTATTCCCATGTGCACGTACAGCCACGCCGGGTTCCACCAGGAAAGATCGGACCAGTCCATCACGCTGAACGCCCGGACGCCGGGGGATGAAACATCCGCCACGCCCCAGTAGCGGGCCGCTTCCGGAAAAATTACCGTCGTCAGGCAGCCGACCGTCCCCGCCAATGTCAGTACGCCGGGAAGGCCCCCCCACAATCCGGCGGCCAGCACGCGCCGCAGGGAGATTCCCCATCCGGCCCCCGTCACGCAGGACAGGCAGAGCCAGAAAAGACAGCCCAGGCAGATACCCGTGCCCAGCAGCCCCACGCTCATGCCGGCGGCGGCAAAGGGGCCGCGCATTTCATAAAGTTTCACGCCGAAGGCGGATATGTCGTCCCACGGCATCGCGATGTAGGACTGGCGCATCAGCACGCACCAGAGAAGCGCGGAGATCAGCCACAGGGCCAGCGCCAGGGAGCGCCCGGCCCAGCGGAATCCCGCCCTGTCCCTGCGCTCCCGCCCGGTTGATGCTGCATTCCTGTTCATGAGTAATGTCTTTTCTTTAATTTTCCGTTTTTTCTGCGGGGGAGGAGCCGGCCTGCATCTCCCGGACGACGGCCACCAGGCACCAGATTTCCCGCGCGCTCAGCACATGGCCGAAGGCCGGCATGTTGCCCTGCCCCAGGCGGATGCTCCGGAACATCCTGCCGGGGGAATAGGAGGCATACTTTTCATCCCGGAACGAGCCTATCTGCGGGTAGGATTCATAAGCGGCCATGTTTCCCCGGCCGCTTCCGTCCGGCCCGTGGCAGACGGCGCAGTGCGCCGCGTACAAGACCCTTCCCTCCGCCAGAACGTCCCGGCTCCGGGAAACGCCGCCCAGTTCCAGCGGCATGGCTTCCTCATCTCCGCCCTGCGTCCGGCCGGAAGAAAAATAGGAGCCGTCCCCGGCGAAAACGTCCCGGAGGTCCCTGTCCCGCGCGGCATACGCCCCGCCCACGGACTGGGCCACGGCGCGCGGAGGCAGCAAACGGACCTTCCTGCCCGCGGGAGTGGAGGCGGCTTCCACGTGCTGCGCGTCCGTCAGCGGGCGCTCGCTCATGTTGTCAAAAAGGTGGGGAACGGCTTTCCTGCCTCCGTCGTCATGAACCAGGAACCATCCTGCCGCCAGCACGGCCAGAACGGCAACCACCGCCAGGGCCCTTTTCACAAACGGCCTCCTTCCCCGTCAATATATTCGGCAGCCGCGGGATTCAGGGATACGGCTAGCGCAGCGGCGCGTTCTCCGTTATCCCCTTCCAGCAGGATAAAATAGCCGTCCCCGTGCTCATCCGTCCTGAAAAAATCGCAGTCAAACGCCCAGTCGTGCCATTGGGGAAGAAAAGCCCCTTTCAGGAATCCCAGGGCGGTCAGCACTCCGGCGCCCAGCAGGGTGCCTTCAAACAGGGGCGGAACATAGGCGGGCCAGCTTTCCCAGCCCTGCACGCGGCCCTGCGTCACCAGGGGGTCCGCACAGAACTGGGTCCAGTAAATCCAAAGGGCCACGGCCAGAAAGCCGCACAGGCCGCCCGCCACCGCCCACAGCCGCACACCCGCGCCCACGGCCCGTCCCGCATGGCGGTTGGCCAGCCGTACGGCGGCGCAGGGATAAGGCGCGCAGACTTCCCAGAGCAGTCCTTCCTCCTTCAACAGCTTTTTCACGGCTTCTAGGAGGGACTCTTCGGAAGAGAATGAAAGCACCCAGCCGGATACGATGCGTTTTTTCATGCCCTGCCCTCCCTGTCCAGAGACTGTTGTTCCCGCACGTCACACAGGGAAAAGAAGGGCGTAACGCGTACCAGGATCATGTACAGGGCCGTAAACAGGCCCGCGCTTCCGGCCATCATGGCCAGGTCCGTCAGGCTGGGAAAGTAATCCCCCGCATTGGCCGCCAGCAGGGACGCCTTCAGGGAATCCACCACAATCCATAACCGCTCCATCCACATGCCGGCAAGCACCCCCAGGGCCACCACGACGATGACGAGCGGATTGGTCCGCAGGGAGCGGAACCAGAACAACTGGGGCAGAACCACGTTCCCGGCGATCATGGCGGCCATGAAAACGGCGCCCACCGGATTCCGTCCCGGGAACAATTCCGGAGCGCCCCCGTTCAGCAGCACGGCCATGTGCTCCCACAGGTACATGGCCCCCATCACCAGGGCCAGGGCCAGCACGAATTTGGAACTCAGATTCAGGATGGCGGGCGTGATCGCCTCCCGCACGCCGCTTCCGGCCATCAGCCGCCGCACCGCCAGCAGAATCAGCTGCACCATCGCCATGCCGCTCAAAATGGCGCCCCCCACGAAATAGGGCGGAAAGATGCTCTGGTGCCAGCCGGGCACCTGGGTCACGGAAAAGTCAAAGCTCACCACGGAATGGACGGAGACCACCAGCGGGGTCAGAATGGCGGCGAACAGCAGGCTGGCCTTCTCATAGGCCCTCCACTGCCGCCCGGTTCCCTGCCAGCCCAGCGCCAGCAGCCCGTAACGGCGTTTCAAGCGCCCCGTGCAGCAGTCGCGCAGCAGGGCGAAGTCCGGAACCAGGCCGATGTACCAGTACGTCAGGGAAAGCAGGAAGTACGTGCTGACGGCCATCACGTCCCACATCAGGGGGGAGGCCATGTCCGGCCAGATGCCGCTCACCTCCGGCAGGGGGCCGGCCATCCAGGCCATCCAGACGCGCCCCACGTGGACCACGGGGAACACGGCGGCGCACACCACCGCGCACAGGGTCATCAGTTCCGCGCCGCGGGCGATCGGGCTTCTCCAGGACTGGCGCGTCAGCAGCAGCACGGCGGAAATCAGGGTGCCCGCATGCCCCAGCCCTATCCAGAAGACGAAATGCACGATGTCCAGCCCCCACACCACGTTGTTGTTCAGCCCCAGCACGCCCACGCCTTCCGCGGCGATGCGCCAGGAACTCCACCCCACGCCCCAGGCGGCCAGCAGAACGCTGGCGAGAAACACGCACCACCACACCGGCCCCAGCGGCTTGCGCACTTCCGCCAGCATGGCCTTTACGGGAATCCCGGCAGGCAGTGTTGAAGGCGTCGAATCATCCATGGCGGCAATCGTGGAAAGGCTCGCTAAAGATTACTTGCCGCTCCGCCAGCGTCAACCTAAAAGACATGACATTTCCCGTATGCACACTGCGCACCCGGTGAAAAACATTGATTCCGGAAAAGCATTCATTAGCATGGCCCTTGAAGGAACAAGCCGCGGATTTTCCGGAACACAACGCCGAACCAGTATGAAACCAGCCGAATCCAGTCATCACCCCCTTCCCCCTCATGCGGGAAAAGATTCCGAACATATTTGCATCAAACGCAAATATCTCATCTGGTTCCTGCTCGTATCCCCTGTTCTCATCATCTTGTTACTTGTTCTGGAACATCATTTCATTCCCCAAATAACCCATCTGCCTTATCCGACAAGCATTTCCGAATTTGCCAACCAGTTTATCCTGGCCAGCACGCTGTTCACGGGGCTGGCTTTTTCCGGCCTGGTCATCACCATTCTGCTTCAATATACGCAATGCAAGCAATTGTCGGAGCAGCAATGCCTCATGAACAGGCAAATGTTTGAGAATTCCTTCTATAACCAATTGCATCATCTGCACAATCTGGTCAACAACACCCAAATCACTTTTTACAGAAATTGCTGGTCTCCCCATCTGGAAACCGGACATGAAGCGTTCTCCCATCTGTTCGACGTCGTTCAGTCCGTCGGCCTGAAGCTGCAAAACTGTAAAAAGCTTTCCCTCTCCGAGGAAAATACCATCCGCCAAGCGGACGCCTCCATCTCTCCGTTTTTAAGATCGTTCTTTTCTTTCGCCCACATGCTCCTTGGAAATGCGAATTTTTCCGGCGAAGAAAGAGAACACTACGTTTCCCTGTTATCCGACAGCCTTTCCTTCAAAGAGGCTTATATCCTGGGAATATACGGACGGACCTACCAATTCAATTACGCGGAAAAAAAGATCAACGAAGTTTTAACGTACATGAACCGGCGCCGCCTGTGGCAAAAGGACGTCATTCAGGATGTCTTTGGCACCCAAAGCATTTTTTCCATATTTAAAGCCGTCGTCAACCGTGACAACAAGGACCGCCCGGAAGAATAGACGGTCATTTGCATCCAGCTGAAACGCGACCCGCCCTTCCCATATTCTTTTTTCATGGAAATGCCATTTTCACCATCCGGAGCCCTCATCAAGCATCCTTCCGCCGGCCTGCTGCTGGGGGAAGGACCGTTTCGGGAATCGGCCGTTCCTCCCGAATCCGGAGCCGCCTTTTACGTCAATACGTTCAGGCTGGACGATCCCCTGCCCTGGAAAATACCGGCGGCCCTGCATTCCCTCCCCGAGCCGGAGGGCGGACTGCCCCCCGCTCCGGAAATCCGCTGGGAAGCCCCGTCCCCGGACGCCTATGCTCAGGTGTTCACGGAAATAATGGAGCAGATCGCCTCCGGGCGCCTGGTCAAGAGCGTCCCGGCCACACCCCAGTTCGGGGAGCTTCAGCCGCCGCACGTTCCGCAGGAACTCATCCGCAGGGCCTTCGGAAGCTCCCCATTCCATTATCCCTATGCCTGGTGGACGGAGAAGGAGGGCTTCTGCGGAGCGTCTCCGGAAACCCTGTTCCACCAGCAGGGGCGCCGCCTCACCACAATGGCCCTGGCTGGCACGGCGCGGCCGGAGGATGAAGGCGTGTTCATCAACGACGACAAGGAAATCCGGGAGCATGAAATCGTGGCCGGGAGCATCCTCTCCCGCCTGTCCCCCTGCGGCAGCGTCAGCCGCACGCCCCGCCGGGTGCTGAATCTCGGCACGCTGATCCACTTCGTCACCTACCTGACGCTGGAGGCGGATCACCCCCTGCCGCCGGACCACTGGATTCGCCTGCTGCATCCCACGCCCGCGCTGGGTTCCCAGCCGCGCACGGAAGAGACGCTCGCCCAACTGGACGACTGGCGTTCCCGCCTGCGCTGCCCTCCCCATTTCGGCGCGCCCTTTGGCCTGCTGCTGGACGGGGATTTTTTCTGCCTGGTAGGCATCCGCTCCATGTACTGGCAGGGCCGCAGGCTGGCCCTGTGCACGGGAGGAGGCGTGGTGGCTTCCTCCACCCTCACGCACGAATGGCGGGAACTGAAGCTGAAAAGGGAGACGGTCAGGCACAGCTTCCACCTGCCTTGAATCCTGTCCCCTCCTTCCGGATTATGCGGAAAACGGGTTTTCCCGGTCCCAAGTGACGGAAAGATGGTCAAATTTGCCCTCCACGGGAATTCTCCATACCCTGCCGTCTCTCCTGACGGAGCCGCAGGGAATGCCGTCTATGGCCGCCGCGACGAAAACCGCATCCGACAGGCCGTGCAGCACCACTTCCGCGGATTCATGGAAGGCGCAGGGGTCCCCCTCGCAGGTCCATGACAGCTCCAGGGAGGAAGGCCCTCCCCGGAAAAGGAATTCGTGCTCCGCGCATTCCCCGTGCCTGTAGCCGTAACCGTCTCCGGCATCCTCGTACAACCGGGATTCCACTTCCCCGGACGGAGCCCACCAGACGTCCAGCGACAGCGGAGGCCGCGGCATTTCCCCCACATACTGCTGGACGGGCCAGCGCGGCACCACCGCCCCGCCGCGGACATACACGGGCAGGAAGTCCAGCGGGCACTTCACCCACACGTCCCTCCCGGTTTCCTTCATCAGGCTGTCGTCATGGTAGGAATACCAGACGCCCTCCGGAATGTAGAGAAAACGGCCCCCTTCCTGCGGTTCATGGATGGGGATGACGTACAGATGGTCCCCGAAGAAGAATTCCGCGCCGCGCCAGTAGGTGTCCATGTTCTCGAAACACTGGAGTGCCAGGGAGCGCAGCACGGGCATGCCCGTTTCCGCATAACGGCGGAACTGGGTATAGATATAGGGAAGGAGACGGTAGCGCCCTTCTATGGCGGCTTTCACGTATCCGGCCGCTTCCAGCCCGAACATCCAGGGTTCCTGGCCGCCGAATTCCCCGGAGGAATGGTTGCGGAACAGGCCGTGGAAGGCGGCCATCTGCATCCAGCGGCAGAACAGTTCCGGCGTGGGGTGGCCCAGAAAGCCCCCTGCGTCGGATCCCGCAAAGGAGATGCCGGAGGCGGCAAGGCGCTGGCACTGAAAGTTGGCCAGCTTCAAATGCTCCCAGTTGGAGCGGTTGTCCCCGGTCCAGGTGGCGGAATAACGCTGCAATCCCGCAAATCCGGACCGGGAGAGCAGGAAGGGCCTTCTGCCGGGGGCATGGCGCTTCATCGCCTCCCGGGAGGCTTCCGCCATGCACTGGCCGTAAATATTGTGGGCTTTTTCATGGGAGCAGGGCATGCCGTCGTATTCGTGCCGGGTATCCATCGGGAACGTGCGGTCCGGGAAAACGACCGGCTCGTTCATGTCGTTCCACAGGCCGCAGACGCCGATTTCCTCAATGTCCTTCCTGTACAGTTCCGCCCACCAGTCCCGCACGGCGGGGGAGGTGAAGTCCGGAAAGTTGCACAGCCCCGGCCAGACTTCCTCCGACAGCAGGTTGCCCTCCGAACGGCGGCAGAAATAGTTGCGTTCCATGCCCTCCCTCCACACCGCGTGTTCCGGGTTGATCCTGACGCCGGGGTTCACGATCAGCACCGTTTTGATTCCCTGCTCCTTCAGCGTGCCGACCATGCCCGCGGGATGCGGGAAATTCTGCAAATCCCACGTGAATCCCTCCTTGTTCCTCATGTAGTGCTGGTCCAGGTGCACGGCATCGCAGGGGATGCCCAGGTCCCGGAAACGCTCCACCAGGTTGAACACGGCCTTGTCCGGGTAATAGCTCCATTTGGACTGGTGGTAGCCCAGGGCCCACAGGGGCGGCAGTTCCGGCGTGCCGGTAAGGCGCGTGTAGGCGGCCACAATGTCCAGGGGACGGCGGTCGTAAATGAAGTAATAATTCATCAGGCCGCCGAAGGAGCCGAAGGAAAGAACCGTTTCATCCGTCGCGCCGAAGTCGAAGTAGGAGCGGCACGTATTGTCGAACAGTAGTCCGTAGGCCCTCCCTTCCCTGAGGCTGAGAAAAAAGGGGATGCTCTTGTACAGGGGATCGGACTCCTCGTGAAAATCGTAATGGTCCGCTCCCCACATGGAGAAATACTTGCCCCTCAGGTTCAGGGCGCACGGCTTGTCCCCCAGGCCGAAGAAGTGTTCCGTGTCCTGAAGATGCTTCCGGATCCACACGCGGCAATCCCCCGTCCAGTCCTTGGATTCCCGGCCGAATCCGCTTTCATCCGTGAGCAGCGGCTCGTCCGTGACAATATCGTAAAAATCCACTTTCTGCTCTTCCGTCCGGACGCGAATCCGCAGCAGGCGCGTTTCAATGACATGAATTCCCGGTTCGTCATATTCCCGGATTTCCGCGCCTGGCGCCACGTATTCCGGACTGACGGCGTAACTCGGCTCATCTTCAGCCACCGCGCCGGGAAAATAAGCCACCCTGACGAGACCCTCTTCCGCAATCCACACGCTGAGAGTTATTTTGGAAATGACGTTTCCATACTCCCGCCTGATCACAGGGCCGCGGACAAGGGGCAGTTTCCGTTTTTCAGTGTTGTGGAAGGCGGCGCACATGGGAGCAAAAGAAGGGAAAATAAGGAAACGCTCTGCCCATGCTAATCAATTCCATGACGAACGCAAGATTGAACTAAACCACCATTTTTCTTTTCATTAATAGAACAAAATTACTAATTATTACTCTAGACCGGACATGAAAAATTTGATTCTATGGTTGTGGTGTACAACACGTCGTACCACCGCATTCTTCCCGACACCGACAACCCACATCAACCAATGAGTAATATCAAAGTTCTTACATTAGGGTGGGAGTTTCCACCACTGGTTAACGGAGGTCTGGGCATCGCCTGCCTGGGTCTTTCCAAAGCACTGGCAAAAAAGGTGGATTTAAGGGTGATCGTTCCCAAGGCCGATCCTTCCGTCCACACGGACGGATTCCAGCTCACGGGTCTCAACAACGTCTCTTTCCGGGAAGTGGAGCAGGTGGACCGCAAGTACTCCTATGAAAGCTTTGCCATGGTGGAGCACGCCCCCATTGAACTGGACCCCTACACCACGGTGGAAGGAGAGTCCGGCATGATCCAGTTCACGCAGGAAGGGCGCATTTCCTTCTCCAGAACCCACGAGGCGGACCTCCAGCTTTTCAAAAACAAGGAAGACCTCTACGCCGGGGATCTGGCGCTGAAGGTCATTCAATTTTCCAAGATCGCGGCCAAAATCGCCATGCAGCAGGACTTCGACGTCATCCACGCCCACGACTGGATGACCTACCTGGCCGGGGTGGAAGTGAAGAAGGCCACGGGCAAGCCCCTGGTGGTGCACCTGCACGCCTCCCAGTTCGACCGCGCCGGAGCGGATGCCCGCGGCTGGATTTACGACATTGAAAAATTCGGCATGGAACAGGCGGACGCCGTCATTCCGGTCAGCAAGTACACGGGCACCATCGTCAGCGGCCATTACGCCATTGACCCGCACAAAATCTTTCCCATCCACAACGGGGCGGACCCGGTCAAGGTCTTCAAGGGCAAGAAGAAATTCCCGGAAAAGCTCGTGCTTTTCCTGGGACGCCTCACCGCCCAGAAAGGCCCTGGCTTCTTCCTCCAAATCGCCGCCAAGGTGCTGGAGCAAACGGACGACGTGCGCTTCGTCATGGCCGGGACGGGGGAAAAACTGCGCCAGTTGATCGAATCCGGCGCTTTCAAGGGCGTGGGGGACAAATTCCACTTCACCGGCTTCCTGAACAAGGACAAGGTGAACGACCTGCTCTCCATCACGGACATCTACTGCATGCCCTCCGTATCGGAACCCTTCGGCCTCTCCGCGCTGGAAGCGGCCCAGTTCAACATTCCCGCGGTCATCTCCAAGCAGTCCGGCGTGGCGGAAGTCATGAAAGGCGCGCTGAAGGCGGACTTCTGGGACGTCAACAAGATGGCGGAACACATCGTGAACCTCTGCACGGACGAAGAGCTGTACCGCAAGGTAGTGGAACAAAGCACGGAGGACATCAAGGCCTCCACCTGGGATTCCGCCGCGGACAAGGTCATCAGGGTTTATGAACATGTGCTGAACCGCTAACCGGCAGAAAACATTCCATCCGCATCCACCAATCATCCAGCCCTCCTCCGTCCATGAGCAACATATCCCTCACCTTCGTAGCGCACCAGCCCAACCGCCTGATTCATTACGATTTCTTCAAAATAGGCGAACACGCCTTTTATGAAGACGACGACCTGAACGCACGCGTCTTGAGCACTGTTGCGGAACGCTGCTACTTCCCGGCCAACAGGCTGATGAAGCAGCTGATCGAAATGACGGAGGGAAAATTCCGCTTCGGCCTGGCGCTCAGCGGCGTCATTCTGGAACAGGCCCTGTACCACAGGCCGGACCTCATCGCCTCCTTCAAGGAACTGGCGGAAACCGGCTGCGTGGACTTCCTGATCATGCCCTACTACAACTCCCTGGCCTCCGTGTATTCCCCTCAGGAATTCGCGGAACAGATTGAGGAGCACAGGGTATTGATCAAAAAACTTTTCCATCAGGAATCCGACGTGCTGATGAATACCGGCATGCTGTACTCCAACGCCATTGCAGCCCAGGCGGAAACGCTCGGCTTCAAGGGCATCATGGCGGACGGAAATCCGGCCATGCTCAAGGGGTTCCAGAGCAATGAAGTGTTCCTGGCCCCGTGGGTGTACACCACCACCACCATTTTCCGCAACCGGGAACTGTCCAATGACCTGGCCGTGATGCGCACCAATCCGGAATGGCCCGAATACCCCCTTTCCCCGACCACGTTCGCGGACTGGCTCACGCACCAGCAGGGCAGCGTCACGACGCTCTCCATGGACTATGAAACCCTCGGCGAACGCCAGTCGGACGCCACAGGCGTTTTCGAATTCTGGCGCACCATGATCATTTCCTGCCTGGATGCCGGCAACCGTTTCATGACCCCGTCCGAGGTCGTGCGGGAAATCAAGCCCCTCTCCGTCTGCGAATGCACGCAGGAGATGACCTGCTCCACCTTCGGCACCATGTCCCATTGGAACGGAAACGTCATGCAGGACGAAGCCATCCGCAAAATCTACCGCCTGGAAAAGCCCGTGAAAGCCGCCAATGACGAGGACCTCACGCACGTCTGGCGGAAGCTTCAGAGCGCGGACCACTTCCATTACATGGAAAAGGAAAACTCCTTTACCCCGTACGCCTCCGCCTTTGACGCGTACATTTATTACATGAACGCTCTGGCGGACCTCCAGATCCGCGTCAAGCGGGAATCGCCGAAAGCCGCCGCCATCTGACATGCTTCATCAGGCATTCCGGAGTGCCGCACGTCTCTGCGGCAGCTTCTGGAATATTTCCGGGCCGCGAGGAAGGCGTTATTTCCTTTTAACAATTTCACGCATCTGCGCCTGCCCATGTTTCCCATGGCCGGCAAGGGCCTGCGATATTCCCGGAAAACGGCTTTAAACCATTTTCCCGCTGGACCATGGTAGTTCCCGCCTCCGGACAACGGGCGGCAGTCCGGCAAATGCGGTTTCCTTTTTTCAGGCATAAACGCTGCCGGAGCGGCTATCACGGCACACGGGAACGGGATGAATGAATGCCTGCGTCCGGCCTTTTCTCCATTTCTATTGACTCCACCGGGAATCCGTATTAAAAATATTTAACAATAAAGTTAAATGTAAAATGAATAACCCCGCTTCCCTGCAACATACGCTCAGGGCCCTGGCTGACCCCACGCGCCGTGAAATTCTGGAAATACTTAAAAACGGCGCCATGCCTGCCGGAGAAATTGCGGAACATTTCAGCATCACCGGAGCCGCCATCTCCCGCCACCTGTCCGTTCTGAAAGAAGCCGATCTTGTCCGCGACCACAGGGACGGCAAATTCATTTTTTACGATGTCAACCTGAGCGTCCTTCAGGAAATACTGGTCTGGATAGGCAATTTCAAGGCGGCCCGCGAAACGTCCTCCGGCAAACGGAACAAAATCATCGGAACCCAGCCCAACCATTAAACGCCATGCAGCCATCCCCGCACCCTGCTCCATCTTCCCCGTCCTGGTGGACCGGGCCGATTTTCAGCGAACTTGCCATCGCCCTGTTTCCCGTGCTGACTTACTATGCCGCCGTATCGTCACGGCTGCCCACCCGCGTCGCCGTGCATTTCAATGAGTACGGCATTCCCACCCGTTTCGCGGACAAGCACAGCATGGACGCCCTTCTGGGATTCATTGGCCTGGGAATCCTGGGTTTCCTCATCGGGAAGGTTCTTCGCCTGATCATCCTTCTGCCCATTCATTTCAGCAGGAATGAAAACAACAGGCGGATTGGCGCGAAGATGGCCACCTACGTGGAATTTTTCCTGGTCGTCCTGTTTTCCTATCTTTGCCTGGCCATTCAAAAGACAAGCCTGACCAATACGGTCAGCCTGGGAGACACGGCCAAAGTCATCTTCATAGGCATAAACATATTCCTCCTGCTCATGGTGAACGTTTGTCCCAAGATAGCGCCCAACAAATGGTTGGGAATACGCACCCCTTACGTCTTCAGCAGTGATGAAGCATGGGTAAGGATTCAACGCCTTGGCGGCAGGTTCCTGTTCTGCGGAAGCCTGTTCAACATCCTTGTGACGCTTTTCCTTCCCGGCTCTTTTCCTGTAATCTTCATCTTTAACATGGCCTCCCTCCTGCTCCAGTCATTGGTCATATTTCTTTGGAATCCCCACAGGAACAGGTCTGAAATTCCACCTTCGTCCGGCAGCGGCGGCTGTTGATGACCAGCCCGGCCGTTTTCTTCTGAAAAACATTGGCGGGAGAAAAATCCAAGGAGGGGTGGACGGTCGGCAGGGAATGCTTCTCATGGACAGATGAAATGTGCCCTCCAAATTCTCCATGCGCCTCAACGGCCAAACGGCAGACCCGGCATGACCGGGAATCTGGAAGGAGGAAAATACCCTCCCTTCCCCACACCGCGGGAAGCCATGCCGGGTATGATGAATAATGGGAGTGTCCCGCTTCCACGAGGAAATCATCACTCTGTTTGGCGAAAAAGGAATCAAGACCTCCTGTGCGCCCCGGTATTAACTCCTTGAGCTGATGTGGAGTAAAACAAGGATCATGGAAAAGGATTCAGGAACGTGCAGAAAGAAGCTCAGTCCAGCCCCTCACACACCCGTTACACCTCAGGATGCAAAAGGCTTAGCCCCGCGCCGTGTCGCGGCCTCTCAAGAGTGATTTGGCCTGATGCCGGGGCTTTTCCCAAGCAGACGGTCCGATCCCGGTCCGGGAAACCGTCAATACCCGGTTGCCAGGCGCTTCAATTTATTGCGCAGCGTGATTTTCTGGGCGGAAGAAACGCGTTCCACGAACAGGATGCCGTTCAAATGGTCGCATTCATGCTGGAGGCAGCGGGCCAGAAGGCCGTTGCAGTCGATCGTTACCCGTTTGCCGTCCAGAAGCGTCAGGGTGGCCCTGACGAAGTCCGGGCGCACGACGGAGGCGCGTATCTTCAGCACGCTCAGGCAGCCTTCATGGCAGGGATGCATGGGACCGTAGGGCTCCAGCACCGGATTGATGAACTTCAGCGGCATGATGTCGGACAGCTGTTTGTCCTCCCCGTCCACTTTCAGCCAGGTGACGGATTCCTCCTCCGCCGGGATGTCGATCACGACGAGCTGCACGGGCACGTTCACCTGCGGGGCGGCAAGGCCGACTCCCTCGGCGGCGTACATCGTCTCCAGCATGTTGTTCGCCAAGTCTTTCAAACTGGCGTCAAGATGTTCCACGGGGCGGCATTTTTCTTTCAATACCGGATTTCCATACTGTACGATTTCCAACAACATGCGGGAGGGTGTTCTTTCTGGAGGATTTATGGTGCGGGGGATTTGCTGATTTCTATTCTGGCAGGAACTTCCCCGGCGTCAATACCCACAGACGTCAGCGCGTCCCAAATGCCTACGATGACGCCGAAGGCCGCCTTTTTGTCCACGTCAAGCTGAAGCTTGATGTCCGGATTTTCCCTTTTCAGCCTTTCCAGGGCGGCCGGCAGTTCGCCGATTTCCACCAGGCGCCCATTCAGGGAGATGGAGGATTCCTCCGTCACGGCCAGCACGGCGCGCTGTTCCGTGGAGGGGGCGCCTTCAATGAATTCCGCTCCCGGCACGTCTATCTTCAACAGGGTCTGGGGCTTTTTCCACTGGGTATGGACGATGAAGAAGATGAGCAGGATGGTGAGGATGTCGATCATGGGGACGATGGGCACCCCCATGGTTCTTCCTTTTTTACGGTAAAACTGCATGGCCGGATTAGCGTTGGGAATGATAGCGGAAGGAAATCAGCTCCGTGAGCAGCACCTCCATGAATGCGGAAATGCGCTCCAGCTTTCGGGAATAATAGACATGGGCGATGACGGCGGGCGTGGCGATGGCCAGACCGGCGATCGTGGTGTTCAGCGCCTGGGCGATGCCCTGGGCGATCTGGCCGTGGCTTTCATCCATTCCGAAGACGCTGAATATTTCAACCAGCCCGCTGGCCGTACCCAGAATGCCGAACATCGGCGCAATCATCACGATCATGTCCAGCAGGGGCAGACCCGCCTGGAGCGTGACGAATTCCTCCCGCGCCTTGACCTGGATCATTTCCTTCATGGACGCTTCATCCTCCATGCGGGAATTCAGGGTTTCCAGGACCAGCCTGCCCAGCACGGAACGGGAGGCGAGCGCCCGTTCTTCCAGTTCCCTGCGGTCCAGGCCTCCCTGCATGTACTGTTCCACGGCGCGCACCAGCCTGTCCGGGGCGATTCCCCGCCGCCTCATGTTGAACATGCGGTAAATGATGGCGGCAATGAGCAGGATGGAACAGGCCGCAAGCGGGTACATGAAGATGCCGCCGGCCTGGAAGAATGTAATGCAGTCCTTGATGAAATTCATGATGGTATGTCAATGGATGGTGGTTATGGAATAGCTGTGTTGGTTGGTTTTAGAAATTGAAGTCGAAGTACATTTCCAGCGTCTCTCCCACGAGTTCGTTCCTCACTTCCGGCGGCATCGCGGGAAGCTTGGCGAGCTTGATGGCAAGGAAGGTAAAGGATTTCTGCACCTCGCTGGCCCCCACGCGGGAGGTCTGCCTCATGGAAGTGACGTTCCCGTTTTTGGCTATCAGAATGCGGATCCGGACGGTTCCCGCGACGATCAGGTCACGGTTCAGATCACATTGGCGGTACCACTGTTCACCGATGGCGCGGTAAACGATCATCTGGTACCTGCCCAGGGGGGTGGCTTCCACATCCAGGGTGGGACGGCGGCCAAAGCTGAATTTGCCCGTCAGCTTGGTCTTCCGTTCATGTGTCTTGAAACCGGGCTGGTTTTCCGCATTGAACATGGGATCGTACAGGGGCTGTTTCTGCGGAGGCCGCGCATTGGGGGGCAGCTGAAGATCCGGAAGATCGAGGGGGGGTCGGTCCGCGCCCCTGGCGATGCTTTTTGCCAGTTCCTCCAGGGCGTCCGGTTCTTCCGGCCTGCCGGGCCGGGGCAGCGTCACCGCGTGGGGAAGCTGCATGACATGTTCCCGCGCAGGCGTCCTGTCCTGCCGGGCAAGGCCTTCTTCCCCGGCGGCGGAGGGGGAGCCGGTGGCATTGGGGGAAGGATTCAGTGCGTCCGGATGCCCCGGCGGAGGGGAGGACGGGTCCAGCGGCTGGAAGGGCATGCTGGCGGAAGCCCCCGGGTCCGCGTCCTCATTCCCGTCGCGCTCATGGCTCATGTCGCCCTCCTGCCTTTCCTGGTCAAACAGGACGATTTCCCCGTTTTCCCGCTCTTCACCGTCCTGGGCGGGCATGTCCCTGCTGCTGTCCGGGTCCTTGCGGCCGCCTTCCCGGCGCGTATTGCGGTTGCCCTGGAAGCGGGGAGTTTCCGGTCTGGTGGCGCTCTCCTGTTCCTCACTGGTTTTCACCACGGAAGGCAGCCGTTCCTGCGGAGCCTGCCTGTTGCCCTCCTTCTCCGGCTCCACCTTCCTCACCATGCGGGCGGTCACCACCACCTGGCGGCGCACCTCCGCCGGCCGGGGGGAGGCCAGCCATTCCTCCGGCACCAGATAAGTGCCCGCCAGCAAAAACAAATGGGCCAGAACGGACAGCAAAAGACACGCGCCCCAGGAAACCCGGAACAGCCTGCCTTGCCGCCGTTGATTGAAACTCATGGGGGTAACCATTCCACGGTTCGGTGATGAATGCAATGGAGAAAGCAGACATGTTTGCAAACGATTCCGCAATTTAGTATTGCACAAGCCTGCGCGTGAAGACATAATTGTCAGCGATTATTCACACGCCCGCCTATACCGCACAGAAGGCGTCTCCTTATCATACTTAACACCTCCATTACATGGCCAATCTCAACAAAGTATTTTTAATGGGCAACCTCACTGCCGATCCCGAACTGCGCTACACGCCCAAGGGCACGGCCGTCACGGACATCCGCCTTGCCATCAACCGCTATTACGCCGGAGACAACAGCGAACGCCAGGAAGAAACCACCTTCGTGGACGTCACCCTCTGGAACCGCCAGGCGGAAGTGGCCGGCAACTACCTCAGCAAGGGGCGCGGCGTCTTTGTGGAAGGGCGTCTTCAACTGGACTCCTGGGAAGACAAGGCATCCGGCCAGAAGCGCACCAAGCTGCGCGTGATCGGAGAAAACATCCAGCTCTTCCCCCGCGGCGGCGATTCCTCCGACATGGGCGGCGCACCCCGCCAGCAGTCCGCTCCCCGTTCCAACAACTACGGGCAATCCCAGGCCCCCCAGAACTACAATCCTCCCCCCATGCCCTCCAACCAGCAGCAATCCAACGACTTTGGAGACATGGACGACGAGATTCCGTTCTAAAGCCCCAGGAACCCATTGATAGCTTTCCCAAGCCGCCTTTCCTCCGGGACAGGCGGCTTTTTCATGGCCCGGACAAATTTTCCAATAAACAAGGGATATGGGGGAATACTCCCCTCCCCCTTCCTTTTTCCCAAGGTAAGCGGTTTCTTTCCCGGAAGCTTCATCAGATTAAAAATACCTCTTCACGGGATTAAACATTTCCCGCCTTTCCAAAGGAATGGGCCGCACAACAAAAACAGGCCGCATTTTCCCGTATTCGGAATATTGATTTTCCGCTGCCGTATTCAATAAACAGGTCCGGAATACTTAAAAAACGGCCTCTGCATCTATGGAAAAACCGTTTTCCTGCAATGGAACGGGAGGAATATTTTATTCACACCGCCTGAAAAACAGGCAACCGCCTTCCAAATGAATTTACACTTTTTCTCCTGCTTGTTTTTTCTCAATTATTAAACATGCATCCATTCTCGATTGACGACCGTTCCGAAATTTCGTTAAGTCAGGCCTGCCATGATGAAAATTTCCACCAGGGGACGTTATGCATTGCGCCTGATGATCGATCTTGCGCAGCATCAGAACAAGGAATACATATCTCTCAAGGAAATCTCCATCCGCCAGGACATCACGGTCCGTTATCTGGAACAAATCATCGCCATTCTGCTGAAAGCGGGTTTTGTGCAAAGCTCCCGGGGAAAATCCGGCGGCTACCGCCTGACCAGGCATCCCCGTGAATACACCACGGAAGCTATCCTCAAATTGACGGAAGGTTCCATGCTGCCCATTTCCTGCGTAACTACGGAGAGCAATCCGTGCCCCCGCGCGGCAACATGCACCACGCTGCCTTTCTGGCAGGGCCTGCAGGAAGTCATTGAAGACTACCTGAAAAACGTCACGCTGGAAGATCTGGCCATCCAGCAGAAGGAGGCCGGATGCGACTACGGAGCCGGCATTTGACCTCTCCGCTACGACCGGAATATGCTGCCTGCCTTTTTCTCTTTCCGGCCCTCATGCCCCACTTTTTTCAGCCGGTACTTGACATGGGTTCCTTCTTTCACTATCTATTCCCTAGTTTTCCGATAGGAATATAAAAACATGAGCAAAAAATATCGATTTGAAACACGCCAGCTCCACGTGGGCCAGGAGAATCCCGACCCGGTTACGGACGCCCGCGCCGTTCCGATTTACGCAACCACTTCCTACGTCTTCAAGGACTCCGCCCAGGCCGCCGGACGTTTTGCCCTGGCGGAGCCGGGCAATATTTACAACCGCCTAATGAACCCCACGGCGGACGTTTTTGAAAAACGCATCGCCGCGCTGGAAGGCGGAGCCGCCGCGCTGGCCGTAGCCACCGGGGCCGCCGCCATCACCTACGCCATCCAGAACATCGCCCGCGCCGGGGACCACATCGTTTCCGCGGCCACCGTGTACGGAGGCACGTACAACCTGTTTGCCAACACGCTCGCGGAAAGCGGGATTGAAACCACCTTTGTGGACGCCGGGGACGTGAACAACTTCTCCAAGGCCATCCGGGAAAACACCAAGGCCCTGTACGTGGAGAGCCTGGGCAACCCGAACTGCGATATTGCGGACATGGAAGCCCTGGCGGAAATCGCCCATGCCCACGGCATTCCCCTCATTGTGGACAGCACCTTCGCTACGCCTTTCCTGTTCCGTCCGCTGGAACACGGCGCGGACATCGTGGTGCATTCCGCCACCAAATTCATCGGCGGCCACGGTACGGTGATGGGCGGCGTGATTGTGGACGGAGGCAGGTTCGACTGGACGCAGAACGACAAATTCCCCGGCCTTTCCAAGCCCAACGCCAACTACCACGGCGCCGTGTTTTCCGAGGTGTGCGGCAATCTGGCCTACATCGTCAAAATCCGCGCCACCCTCCTGCGGGACACGGGAGCGACGATCAGCCCGTTCAACTCCTTCCTGCTTCTCCAGGGGCTGGAAACCCTTTCCCTCCGGGTGGAACGCCATGTCCAGAACGCTCTGCGCGTGGTGGAATACCTGGCCGCCCATCCCCAGGTGCGGAAGGTGAACCACCCTTCCCTGCCGGAACACCCCAACCACGGTCTTTACCGGAAATATTACCCGAATGGCGGAGGCTCCATTTTCACCTTCGAGGTGAAAGGTGGCGCGGAAAAGGCTCGCAAGTTCTGCGAAAGCCTGGAACTATTCTCCCTGCTCGCCAACGTGGCGGACGTCAAGTCCCTGGTGATTCATCCGGCTTCCACCACCCATTCCCAGATGACGGAGGAAGAACTGAAGGCGGGAGGCATCACGCCCTCCACAGTGCGGCTTTCGATAGGCACGGAACACATAGACGACATTATCGAGGACCTGGAGCACGGTTTCCGCGCCATTCTCTAACGATTTGCCGTCAAAAACGCTCATTTTCTTACAAGACATGAAAATTTACAGGAACATTACGGAACTGGTCGGCAGGACACCCCTGCTGGAACTGGTCAATTACGACCGCAGGCACGGCCTGGACGCCGTCATCCTGGCCAAGCTGGAAGCCTTCAACCCCGCAGGCAGCGTGAAAGACCGCATTGCCCTGGCGATGATTGACGCGGCGGAAGCCTCCGGCCGGCTGAAGCCGGACTCCGTCATCATTGAACCCACCAGCGGCAACACGGGCATCGGCCTGGCGGCCGTGGCTACCTCCCGCGGGTACCGGATCATCCTGACGATGCCGGAAACCATGAGCGTGGAGCGCCGCAACCTGCTGAAAGCCTACGGCGCGGAACTGGTGCTGACGGACGGGACAAAGGGCATGCAGGGAGCCATTGCGAAGGCGGAGGAACTCGCCGCCGAACTGCCGAACAGCTTTATTCCCGGCCAGTTCGTGAACCAGGCCAATCCGGAAGCCCACTTCCGCACCACGGGACCGGAAATCTGGGACGATACGGACGGCAGGGTGGACATCTTCGTGGCGGGCGTGGGAACCGGGGGAACCGTGACAGGCGTGGGCAGGTATCTCAAATCCCGCAATCCCGCAGTCAAGGTCGTGGCCGTGGAGCCGTCGGCCTCACCCGTCCTCACCGAAGGCACGGCCGGACCGCACAAAATCCAGGGGATTGGCGCGGGATTCGTGCCGGAAACCCTGGACACCTCCATTTACGACGAAGTAATCACCGTCACCAATGAAGACGCATTCGCCACGGGCAAGGAACTGGCCCGCACGGAAGGCGTGCTGGCGGGGATTTCCTCCGGGGCGGCTCTGTGGGCGGCCACGCAGCTGGCGAAAAGGCCGGAAAACGCGGGCAAGACCATCGTCGTTCTTCTGCCGGACACGGGCGACCGCTACCTGTCCACCCCCCTCTTTGCAGATTAATCCGCCTGCCGGCATACCTTCATGAAATCATTCAACCTCCACCTCTACCTGGTCACTGACGAAGCGGCCAAATGCCGCCACAGCCTGCTGGAAACCGTCCGGAAGGCCGTGGACGGCGGCGTCACCATCGTGCAGTACCGCTCCACCAACCCGGACGCGGGCACCTGCTACCGGGAAGCCCTGCCCATCCGGGACTTCCTGGCGGCGCGCGGAATCCCCTTCATTGTCAACAACCGTGTTGACCTGGCGCTGGCGCTGGATGCGGACGGCGTCCACATCGGCCAGCGGGACCTTCCCGTACCCTCCGTGCGCGCCATGATCGGCCCGGACAAAATCCTGGGGCTGTCCGTCTCCAACATGGACCAGCTCCGCGCCGTGGACGCCTCCCTGGTGGACTACCTGGGGATGGGGCCCGTTTTCCCGACGATTTCCAAACTCAACGCCCCGCCCGTGCTGGGCGTGGAAGGCTTCGCCGCCCTGGCCTCCCGGTCCCCCCTGCCCGTCGTCGCCATCGGCGGGCTGGATGCGGAACGCGCGCGCCAGGTGCGGGCCACGGGAACGGCCGCAGGCATTGCCGCAGTCTCCGCCATTTGCGGAGCGGAGGACCCGGAAGCCGCCGCACGGGCGCTGGCCTGACTGTCCTCCTTCCCGGAAACGCCGGGCAATAAAACCATTCTTTCAAACGCCATGCCTTCATCATCCGGCCTTGTCAGCGCCGTCTCCTCAGATCTGGAAAAAATCAGGGAGACGGCCCCGCTGGTTCTCTCCCTGACCAACTCCGTCGTACAGCCCCTGACGGCCAACCTCCTGCTGGCCGCGGGAGCCGTTCCCGCCATGCTCAACGACGCAGAGGAAACAGTGGAAATGCTGCGCGGCGGAACAGGCGCCCTGCTGGTCAATCTGGGCACTGTTACGCACGAACAAGGCGCCGTCATGCAGACGGCCGTGCAGGAAGCCAACCGGCTGAACATCCCCTGGGTTCTGGACCCGGTGGCCGTGGGGGCGCTCTCTCTCCGCACGCGGCTGGCACGGCAGTTGAAGGAACAAACGCCCCGCATCATCCGCGGAAACGCCTCGGAAATCATGGCCCTGGCCGGCTATTCCTCCGTCACGAAAGGACCGGAAAGCACCAGTTCCAGCGCGGACGCCCTGCAGGCGGCCAGGGAACTGGCCCTGCACACGGGGGCGGCCGTTCTCGTCACGGGCCGCACGGACTATTCCACGGACGGTCACCAGGTGGTTTCCACGGAAAACGGGCATCCCATGATGTCCCGCGTCACGGGCGTGGGCTGTTCCATGGGCGCGCTGGCCGCCGCCTGTGCCGCCGTCTCCCCCTCCCCGCTTCAGGCGGCCGTTTCCACCGCCGTCCTGATGGGAATCGCCGGAGAAATGGCCTTTGAACAAAGCCCGGCTCCCGGCTCTTTTGCCGTCTCCCTCCTGGACTGCCTTTATTCCCTTTCCCCGGAAGACGTAGCCCGCAGGGCGCGCATCCTTTCCCTTTAGGAGCACTTTCCCTCCCTTGGGACGGGAAGAAAAACAAAGCGCCGCACCCCTCCCGGAATGCGGCGTTTGCAATTTACGGCCTTTTACCTGTTCCGCGGAACGGAGCGGCGCAGGCACGCCGCTCCCGCTGCGGCCAGCATCAGCACCGCGGCGGAAGGTTCCGGAACCGGCAGCGGCGCCGTAGCGGTAAATACCGCAGTCAGCGCGGGAGATACTTCCGGCGCGGCATTCGGTGTCCAGACCATGTTCATATCTTTGGAGTCTTCACTCTTTTGCAGGCTCCACTCACCGTAGGCCGAGTAATTCCCCGCGGCGGACGCATCCAGCGTGAAATTGCCCGTCAGCGTGGCGTTGTCTCCGCCGTCGATGAAATTCAGGATGTGCGATGTGT